>DAIQOA010000011.1:41980-45273 GCA_036788095.1 bacterium
CCAGCGAAGGGCGAATAGAGTCCCGGATTCGGTTGCTCTGCTCGCAATGACAAAAGAAAAACGGGAATTGCTTCGCTCCATTGAAGAGGAAAAGGTATTACGGATTCCGCGGCTCCGCTCGCAATGACACAGCCTGTATTGTCATTGCGAGGGCCGCGGTTTTGGCGGCCCGAAGCAATCCCCTGCGACAGGGAACGTAGAGTGTAAAGCAAGAGCTCTTTGTCAGGGGATTGCCTCGCTCCAACGAAGGGCAGATAGACCTGCGGATTCCACTGCTCCGCTCGCAATGACAAGAGAAAAAAGGGAATTGCCGCACTCCAGCGAAGGGCGGAGAGAGTTGCAGATTCAATCGCTCCGCTTGCAACACCCTATCGAACTTTTTTTTTTACCCGGAGAACTTTTTTCTTGGACACACTCGAAAGCAGCCTGAGCCGGATCGCGGCTGCGCTCAAAACCGCAGACACCACCCGATACCTGCACATGGGCGCCGGATTGATTTCTCATATTGCTGATTTTTTTCAGGAGAGCTTTGGCGATCAGCCGGCGGTGATTATCGCTGATATAAACACCTATAAGGCAGCCGGCGGGGCTGTCCAGGAACACCTGCACAACAGCCAGCTCGCCGTACTGGACCCATTTATTTTCGACGAGTCCGATTTTTACGCCGAGTACCGGCATGTGCAACAGCTGCAGGCTTTTTTATCCGCAAATGAGGCGGTTCCCATCGCCGTCGGCTCTGGAACCATCAACGATCTAACCAAGTTGGCCGCTTTTCTTTGCCAACGGCAGTATCTCGCTTTTGCAACCGCCGCTTCCATGGATGGTTATGCTGCTTATGGCGCCTCAATCAGCCAAGAGGGTTTCAAGCAGACATTTTTTTGTCCAGCGCCGAAGACTGTGGTGGTTGACCTGGAGGTCATAGCCGCTGCGCCGGTGGAGCTGAACGCAGCCGGGTATGGCGATCTCATGGCCAAGATGCCGGCAGGCGCGGATTGGTTGGTGGCTGACGCCCTGGGGCTGGATCCCATCGACAAAGCCGCCTGGCACATGGTGCAAACGCCGTTGCGCTCCTGGTTGGCCGATCCAGACGGCGTCAGACAGGGTCATTTGACCGCCTTGACCGGCCTGATGGAGGGATTGCTGATGAGCGGTTTGGCCATGCAGAAAACCCAATCATCGCGGACCGCCTCGGGCGCTGAACATCAATTCAGCCATCTCTGGGACAACCAGCACTTGCGCCACAACGGCTCCATCCCTTTTCACGGTTTCAAAGTGGCCATCGGCTCACTGGCGGTGACGGCTCTGTATCAGAGGCTTTTGCAAATGTCAGCTGGAAATTTAAATCATGCCGCCAAACAGGTGGCGGATTATTGGCCGGAATGGCAGGAGATCGAGAAAGTGATTGTCCGTGATTTCCCTGATCCGAAAATCGCCGGTTTGATTTTGGAAGAGAGCCGTGCAAAATATCAGCCCGCCGCGAAGATCAGCGAGCGATTGGAGCGCCTGGCCGACGTCTGGCCGGACTTGCAGCCGCGCTTGCAAGAACAGCTATCCCCGGCCGCGGAGTTGCGTAGGTGGCTGAAGCAGGCCGGTGCACCGACGCATCCGGAGGAGATCGGCGTATCCCTGAATCGGCTGCAGAGCAGTTATCGTCAGGCGCAGTTGATCCGCAGGCGATACACGGTTCTAGATCTAATGCTTGAATTGGACGCTTGGACATCGGCGCTGCATGCTCTGTTTGCACAGGATGGATTTTGGCGGGGATAACGCTTATCCCCTCATGGAAAGGACCCTGGATGAAATGGCTGGATCTTTTTAAACCAGTGCCGCATCGTGCTCCGATCGACGCCGCACCAGAGGAAATCGACAAGCAGTACCGGTACTGGCGTTTGCGTATTCTCTACACCACGATGATCGGCTATGCGCTGTTTTATTTTGTGCGGAAAAATTTGTCGCTCGCCATGCCCGGCATGGAGGCGGAGCTGGGCATCTCCAAAGTGGATCTGGGACTTTTTCTCACCCTGCACGGCGTGCTCTACGGCATCTCCCGGTTTGCCAATGGCGTCATCGCCGATCGCGTCAATCCCCGATACTTTATGGCGCTGGGACTGTTCGCGTCTGCGCTGATGAGCATTTTTTTCGGCTTGAGCAATACGGTGTTGGCGTTTGGCCTGTTCTGGCTGTTGAACGGCTGGTTTCAGGGCATGGGCTTTCCACCGACCGCGCACACGCTGACCAACTGGTTTTCCGCCAATGAACGCGGCCGCAAATTCTCCATCTGGAACACCTCCCATTCCATCGGCGCCGGTCTGGTGATGCTGCTGAACAGCTTTTTGGTGCTGTACTACTGGCGGTTGTGTTTTTTCGTCCCTGCCGGCCTGGCTCTTCTCGGCGCTCTGTTTATCGCCAATCGTCTGCGTGACACGCCCGAATCCCTCGGTCTGCCGCCGGTGGAAAAATATGCGCAAGATGATGAGGAAATCGAAAAATTGCGCAGCCTGGGCGATCAAGAATTCAAGTCTTTTATTCGCAAGCATGTTTTTGGTAATCCGGCCATCTGGGTGATCAGTTTTGCCAATTTTTTCGTCTACACCGTTCGGTATGCCATTTTAGACTGGGGCCCTACGTTCTTATCCGAGATGAAGGGCAGCCAATTGCATCACGCTGGTTGGATCGTCGCCGGATACGAGATCGCCGGCATCCTCGGCATGCTGGTGAGCGGCTGGATGATGGACAAGGTGTTCAAGGGAAGAGGGGGACGCGCCTGCTTCTTCTATATGGCCGCCTGCACGGTTTGTGTTTTTCTCTTCTGGCGGTTGAACTCCGCCTCCCTGATGATCAACGGCCTGCTGTTATTCGGCGTCGGTTTTTTCATCTATGGACCGCAATGTCTGATCGGCGTCATGGCCGCCAACCTGGCGACCAAACGGGCGGCGGCTACAGCCAATGGAGTGACCGGTATCTTTGGTTATCTAAGCGGTGTGCTCTCCGGCTGGGGATTGGGGCTGCTGGTGCAGACACATGGCTGGAACTCGGGCTTTCTCATGCTTTCGCTGGCAGGATTGATCGCCATGATGTTGTTTGCGTTTGTTTGGAATGTGAAATAAATATTATCTTAGTCTTACAGAGATTCACCGGCAACATGGCGATGTTGTCATTGCGAGGGCCGCGGTCTTGGCGGCCCGAAGCAATCCCCCTATTTAAGGGAGTTGCCTTGTAAAGGGTTTGCCCTTTGTCAGGGGATTGCTTCGCTCCATCGAAAAGCGGATGGGTTTGCGATTGCGGCGGCTCCG
>DAIQOA010000012.1:0-43819 GCA_036788095.1 bacterium
CATCGGCGAATGAACGGAGTAAATGAGTTAATGCGGCCATTAAGTATAACTAGTTGAGAAAATTTTGACATCACGCCGGCAACGGCAAAGAGGTTCTCTATGAAAACCGAAGCAAAGAGCGCACGTACCATCACCTCGGCCCAGGGCGACGACGGCGCCACCGCCTTCATCGGCGGTAAGCGGGTTGCTAAATCCGGTGTGCGCGCGCACGCCTGCGGCGATGTGGATGAGGCATCGGCCTGGATCGGATTGGTTCGCAGCAGAACAGCCCCGTCGAGCCTCAGCCGATCGCTGTTGCGCATTCAGAACCATCTTTATCTGATCAACTGCGAGCTCGCTTTTAGCCAGGGGCGCAAGACGGCAAAGACCTATCTCACTCGAAATCACCTCAGCTGGCTGAACCAAGCCAGCCGCAAGACAGAGGCCCATCTGCAATTGGCGCACCAATTCATCATCTATGGCGAGACCGAATCCTCGGCTTTTTTGGATGTGGCGCGGGCGGTTGTACGCAGAGCGGAACGAAATGTGGCAGCCTTGCACCAGGCTGAGCCGTTCTCCAATCGAGCCATCCTCCCATATCTCAACCGGCTTTCAGACTTTCTCTACCTGCTGGCCAGAGAACAGGAAACGCAAATGGGCGTCGCTTCGCGTCGTGCTGAACGAAAAGCGTAGCTCCTGGTTTTTGCTCATAATCTGCTTGCAAAAAATGTAAAAAATTATTAATATTAATGAAGTTGTGTCGTTTTCATTTAAATAGGTCCCAGCCAGGCCTGTGAAAGTGAACCATTGTCCGGGCA
This sequence comes from bacterium, assembly GCA_036788095.1. Lineage (GTDB taxonomy): Bacteria > Zhuqueibacterota > Zhuqueibacteria > Residuimicrobiales > Residuimicrobiaceae > Anaerohabitans. Next base: position 798 of record DAIQOA010000012.1, read on the forward strand.
GCGGCGTTACAATCATAATCAACGGATAATCCGAGAATCGTTTTACATAGAGTGGATCATGCGAAAAAAAATTTCAGCGCTTTTCATGCTCATCGCCGTCTGTGGTTTTGCCCAGGCGCCCAATCAGGCCGCGGAAAAGGCCTTTCTGGTGGCCAAGGGGATGTATCAGGACAAGCTCTACGATCTGGCCGCTGGGCAGTTTCAACAATTTCTGCAGCAGTATGGATCCAGCCCTTACGCCGGCGAAGCGCAGTTCTTATTGGCAGAGAGCTATCTCAACATCCGCGATTACACCCAGGCTGTTGCCGCCTATCGTCAGGTCATCAGCCGCTACCCTTCGCTGCGCCTGCTGGATCAGGCTGAGTTTCGTATCTGTGAAGCGTTGGTCAACTCGGGGAAATTTGCAGAAGCAAAAACCGGTCTCTTTCAATTCATGCAGAAATATCCCAACAGTGCGCTCTATGCCAACGCCCGTTACTGGTATGGCGAGGCGCTCTACCGGGAGGGGAATCACGACGCGGCGCTGGCTTATTTTACCAAAGTGACCCGGGAGCATCCTGACAGCCCGCTGACCGATTATGCCTGGTATTCCTCCGCTTTCATCTATGAGGAGAAACAGCAGTGGGATCAGGCCATCGAGGCGTATGAACAGATCACCACACGCTTCAGCTCCAGTCCGCTGGCCGAGCAATCGGCCTTTCGGCTGGGACTGGCCCATTACGGCAAAAAAGAGTATGATGTCGCGATCCAAAAATTGTCCGCCGCCATTGGTCGCTATCCGGACAGCCGCTGGCGCGGCGAGGCGCAGTATTTCATCGGCGAAGCGTTTTATAAAAAGGGGGAGTTGGATAAGGCGGTCACCGCTTTTCAGGCCATCTCCAGTCTGCCGACCAACCCGTACAGCGATGACGCCCAATACCGGCTGAGTTGGGTGTATGTGGATCAGAAGGAGAATGACAAGGCGATCGCCTCCTTTCTCGCCACTGCCGTGATCAGCCCGGACAGCGCGCTGGCGGCTTCGGCCTTGTTTCAAGCCGGTCTGCGGCAAAAAGCATCCGGACAAAAAACAGCGGCTTTGGAAACTTTTGAAAGAGTCATCGCGCGATTTCCGCACAGCGAGGATGCCGCCAATGCAACCTATGAAATCGCCTCTGCCCGTTTTGCCGACAAAGAGTACCGTCAGGCGCGCACGCTGTACACCGCCATCCGCGATAAATTTCCCAACGCCCAGGTCAGCGGCGATGCGGCGGTGATGATCGGCGAATGTTTTCTCGGCGAGGGTCTGATCGATGACGCCAACCAGGCATTCCGCCGTGCGGCCAATGAATTCGACCAGAAGGAGGTCAAAGCCCGGGCCATTTTCAAACTGGCCTGGTCGCGGTTTCAAAACAAGCAGTACGACCTGGCTTTGCAGAATCTCAACGATGTGTTGCGCGCCCATGCGGACAGCGATGTGGCGGCCGACGCCCAGTTCTGGCAAGGGGAGACCTTTTTCAAGCTGGGACGATACGAGGAAGCGCAAACCGCCTATCAAAAGCTGTTGTCAAACCATCCCGCATCCATCCGCCTCGCCGAGGCGTGGTACGGTCTGGGTTACAGCCAGCTCAAAGTCGGCCGTTTCAGCGACGCGGCCAAATCCTTTGACCGCGCCGTGGACCTGGCCAAGGACAAGCCGCTCAAGATCGACGCCTGGATGCGGCAGGGAGATGCTTATTACAACGCCAAGGCTTTCACCCAGGCCATCGCGGTGTACGACAAGGTCCTGGCGCTGGCCGAGGACAAAGCGGTGCAGGCCGAGGCCCGCTATCAAACAGCACTGTGTCATTGGCGCAACGGCGATCTGACCGCCAGCCAGCCGATTTTTGTCCAGGTCTACACCCAGCACCCCTCCTCCTCCTTTGCCGCCGACGCCATGTACATGAGCGGCCGTGCGCTGTTTCGCGCCAACCGGTTCGACGACGCCATCATCGAATTTAAAAAGCTCATCACCCAATCGCCCGGCGACGCCCTGGCCGACGATGCGAGCTATGCGATCGCCGACAGCTATTACAACCTCGGCCAGTATGATCTGGCCATCAACCAGTATAAAAAAATGATGGCCGACTATCCCAACAGCGAGCTGACCGCCGACGCGGTCACCGGCATCCAATGGTCGTTGCTGCAAAAGGGCGAAGCCGGCCAGGCGGCTGCCGCGGTCAAGCAATATGTCAGCCGGCTGCCGGACAAGAACAAAGCGGCCGAGTTGACCGCCCGTCAGGCTGAATTATTATTCAACAACGGACAGTACGCGGACGCGGCGGCGGCGTTCCAATCCATTCTGACCGAGTATCCCGACACCCCCGGCGCCTCCAGCGCCTATTACCGGATTGGACAGTGTCAGGAGAACCTGCAAGATCGGGCCGCTGCGATGGACAGCTATCGCCGGCAATGGCAAACCTATCCCAAGACCACCGCCAGCGCCGATGCGCTGCTGGCTATGGGCCAGACGGCCTATGAGCAGCATGAATACGCTCAGGCTGTGGAGCATCTGCAGACCCTGCTGAAGACATTTCCCCAGTACGAGAAACGCGGGACCGCCGAATACCAGGTCGGCATGAGCTATCTGAACAGCGGCGATCCCGCCAAAGCGCAGAGCTATTTTGAAAGCCTGACCAAGACGGACGCAGAGGAGGCCTCGCGGGCCCGGGCGCTGTTGGGTCTGGCGCGGGTTCATTTTCAGCAGAACCGCAACGAAGAAGCCAAGACCAGCCTGCAACTAACCCTGGAGATCGCAGACAAGGCCGTCGGCGCAGAGGCGCTCATCCTGCTGGGCGATACCCATCGCCGGCAAAATCAGCTCTCCGAGGCGATTGTCGCCTATCTGAAAGTGAAATATCTTTATCCTGGTGAAAGTGCATGGATCGCTGCCGGGCTTTTTCAGGCCGGCCAGTGCTATGAAGAACAGAACAAGATCGGCGATGCCAGACGATGTTACCAGACCATCCTGAACGAATATCCTGCGGAGAAGGCGTATGTCAGCCGCGCTCAGGCCAGGCTGCAGGCGCTGGTGGGACGATAATCCGCATAACGCAAGCCGGTGCAGGCCGCGGACCGATACAGCGGCCATGGATCAGTTGATAGAAGGAAGTGAATGAAAAAACTTTTTCTCCCCTGGCTCTTGCTCGCCCTGCCCGTGTGGGCGCAAGAGCGGCTGACGCCGCCTCCTACGCAAATCTCGCTGCCGTCGGACACAACGCTGACAGCGGGCCGCACGGCAGAAAAATTGGAGGCGGATAGCTCGCAGATTCAACTGCCGGATGTGGTGGTCATGGGCCAAAACAAGAGCCTCCGTCAGGTGGACCAGAAAAAAGTCGGCAAAGGCGAAGGACCGCGGCTGCTGCAGCCGGGTGAAGCCTATGGGCCGCTTTCCAGCTGGCTGCGCCGATCCAATGAAAAACAGGGCACCGAAGACTCCCCGTTTCGCCTGCAAAAGACCTGGCTGGCGCTGCAGGCCGGCAGCTATTCCACGGTGGAAACACGGCTGGGACACTGGCACAAACTGCGCAACGGTCAGGTGCACGGTTACGGTTGGTATGATCAAAGCAACGGACAATACAACCACAGCGGCTATCAGCAGGGCGGCATGGCGGGCAAATGGGAGTATCAACCCTCTGCCAGTGTCAAAACGCAAGTGCAGGCGCGATACGATCGTTTCGGTCGTGAGCTGCATGGCGCCGCCTTTCATCAAACCGAGCGAAACGGCGGCCGGGGCGGCGTTGACCTGCAGGTGTCGGTGGATCCCCGTCCGCTCACCAGCCTGCGGGCTAATCTGGAGATCGAAGGCATCAGCCTGAACAGCGATACCGCCGGCGTCCGTCTGGACGCATCCGATGATTTTTCCTACAATCTGGCCCTTGCCGGCCAGCAGATCTGGTCGCAATGGCAGCTGAGCCTGCATGGTCGTGTCCTGCACGAAAATTATGAGACGATGCACGACAGCACCTCAGACCTGGCCACGCTCAGCCAAGTGGGCGTCGAGGCGCTCTATCCATTCTCGCGCCAGATTCAGATTTCCCTCGGATTGGGCTTTCAGGCCATGAACGCAGACTCTGCGTTCAGCCATCAGGAGCTGGCGCCCTTTGGCCGCATCCGTTACAGCCCCAACGATCGTTTTGGCCTGGCGCTTTACGGCCATAGCGGCCTGCAATACCAATCCTTCATGCAACGCTATCAGGAAAATCCCTATCTCTCCCACCGGTTCCGCATGGCGCCGGAAGAGAGCCGCTTCACTCTGCGGCTGGAAAGCGAAGTGCTGCTGGTTCAGGGAACGCATCTTTCGCTTATGCTCGGCAAAAACTGGATGGATCGGCTGCTCTACTGGCAGAGCGATCCATCCTCCGGCCTGTTCACCCTGGATTCCGGATCAGGTTCGCTGTCGGAAATCCATCTGGGCATCACCAGCGCGTTGAGCCGCAACAGCACCATTGCCTTTCAGGCAGCGGCCTATGGCGACCGACTGGACCAAAAGGCTGACAGCACCGGGACTTTCCATATGCCCTACCGTCCGGCCTGGCAACTCAAAGCGCAGGGACGGCAACTCCTCGGCCACCGTTGGACAGTGACCGCCGAGGCTGAGTACTGGGGTGAGCGATATCCGCAAGCGCAAAGTGGACAACGGCTGCCGGACTTTGCCCTGGTGCGCGCAGGGGTTCAAAAAGAGATCAGCCGCACCATCACCCTCTCATTCATTTTGCAAAACATTGCGGACAGCCGCTATGTGTTCTGGGAGCGGTATCCTGAAACAGGCTTTAGCCTGCATGGCGGTCTGCGGGCGCAGTTCTAGCGCTGCACCCCCATGCCGGCAGACAACAAAGGTGGAATAGACGTGATAGACTCTACACTCAAGGAGGTTTTAGCATGTCGTTAATGGAATTCATCTTCAAGGGCGGCATCATGATGCTTCCCATCATCATCTGCTCGATTCTGGCCATCGGCGCTTTTATCGAACGAATCATGGCCTTGCGTAAAATCAACACCAATTCACGCACCTTTATCCTACAGATTAAAAATCTCATCTACCGGAAAAAAGTGGAAGAGGCGGTGCTGCTGTGCAAAGAGACGCCGGGACCAGTGGCGGCCATCACCCTGGCCTCTCTGCTGCGGCGCGACAAGCCGCGGGAGGAGATGAAGGAAGCGATCGAGAGCGCGGGCAAGACCGCCATTTACAAATTGGAAAAAAATCTGGGCATCCTCGGCAACGTGGCGGCCATCGCGCCCATGTTCGGTTTTCTCGGCACGGTCACCGGTATGATCAAGGCGTTTATGCAGATTCAGATGCGCGGCGGCGCAGTGGACGCCAGCGTTCTGGCCGGCGGCATCTGGGAAGCGCTGATCACAACAGCGGCTGGACTGATCGTCGGCATCCCGGCCTTATTGGCCCACAACTATATCGCCGGCAAGGTGGAACAGCATGTGTTTGAAATGCAGGAAAATTCCGTTGAACTGCTGGACGTCATGTTGGACAAGGAGGCCGGCGTTGAACTTTGAAAGGAAAAATAAACGCATCATCGGCTTCATGGCCATCAGTCTTTCGGACATCGTGCTGCTGCTGCTGATTTATTTTTTGCTGACCTCCACCTATGTGATGCAGCCGGGCATCAAAGTCAAATTGCCCAAAGCGGCGTCCGGCGTTCAGGAAGAGAGCGACAAAATCTATATCAGCGTGACCAGAAACGAACAGCTCTATCTGTTCGATCAGCCGGTGGGCCTGGCCGACCTGAGCAGCCGGCTGCGGCCGATGCTGCAGACCGCGCCGGAGAAAACCGTGGTGATCCGTGCGGATAAAGATATCTCCCTGGAAGCCACCATCAGGGTGATCGACACCGCCAAACTGGCCGGCGCGGAAAAATTTCTTATCGCCACGGAAAAAGGACTTTAGAGGACGGATATGACGGGCTATCAATTTTTATATGATGAGCAGCGGCGACCGTTCCTGATCTCTCTGGGATTGCATGCGCTGTTCTTTTTGCTGGCGCTGTTCTGGCAGATCGGATTTAATTTCAAGCCGGCCGAGTTCGTCGAGGTGAGTCTCTCCGGTGGTACGATTGGACTTCCGCAGCCCATGGCGGTGCAGGAACAGCGGCCCGCCGCCTCCTCTCGACCGCCTGAGGCCGTTCGCCTGGATAAACCGCTGGTCCGGCAGCCTGCTCCACCCACCCGGACCACGACGCAGCCGAGCGCCAAGATCAGCCAGCCGGCCACCCATCCGGTTGTGCCGCCAAAGCGGCGCATGCTGGAAGAGGAGGAACCGCAGCTCAGCAGCCAGGCTGAAGGCAAACTCACCCCGCAGCTGGCCGGAGTGGATCCCAGCGCCAAACTGGACGCAGCGCCGGCAGCCAGCCAGCCGGGCTTGTCCTCCTCCAGCGCCACCAGCGTCTATGACCGCGAACCGGGCCTCAGCGCCACCAGCGGAAACCGTGCCGACGGCGCTGACAGCGCCCCGGTGGGCGGCGGCCAGCCCTTTGCCATTGAAGGCGATGCCGCGCAACGGACCATTCTACATCAGGTGATCCCCGAGTATCCCAGCGGCCTGCAGAAAGAAGAGGTGCTTAAAATCCGCTTTACCCTGCTCGCCGATGGCCGCATCGGACTGATGATCCCCATGCGCAAAGGAGATCCGACGCTGGAAAAGATCACCCTGGATGCCTTGCGACAGTGGCGGTTTAATGCCCTGCCGGCCTCGGCGGAACAAAAGAGCGTGACCGGCATCATCACTTTTCGCTATGAACTGCAGTAATGCGGTCTCTGCGGCTGCTACGGTTTTTTTCGCTCGACCACACCGCGTTCATAGACTCAGGTAACGAATAGTCAAAAACGGAGCTGACATGCGTTCCTCGCTCAGAACCCTGCTGATTGCCGGCATCGTTACGCTTGCCTGCTTTTTCTTCTCCTGCGCCGGTCCTTCCAGCGATCACGAATGGCGCGCCGGCGTGGCCGCTATTTGCATCACCCCGGAAAAGCCCATGTGGATGGCGGGCTATGCCGCGAGAACCCAACCATCGCAGGGCGTGGGCCTGGACTTGTACGCCAAAGCGTTGGCGTTGCAGGACCGGCGCGGCCGGCGCATGGTGATCCTCACCAGCGACCTGCTCGGATTTCCAGCCGAGTTGACCGAAGCCATTGCCGAAAAGATCAGTGCACGCCACGGATTGAAACGGGATGAAATCCTGTTCACTTTTTCTCATACCCACGGCGGACCGGCCATCCGCCATTCTCTCAGCCTCATGTATGCCACCAATGAACAGCAGAACGCGGATATAGATGCGTATGCCGAGGGATTGCAGCCTCGCTATGTCGAACTGGTGGGCCAGGCGCTCGCCAACCTGCGGCCGGTGCAGCTGTCCTTCGGCCGCGGCCAAGCGGATTTCGGCGTCAACCGCCGGCTGCTTCAGGAAAAGGGCTATGTCATCGGCGTCAATCCGCAGGGACCGGTGGACCACAGCGTCCCGGTAGTGAAAATCGTCGATGAACAGAACGCTCTGATCGCGCTGCTGTTCGGCTATACCTGCCACAACACCACGCTGCAAGGCAACAATTATCTCATACATGGCGATTATGCCGGCGTCGCGCAGAAGGATCTGCAGGAAAAATTTCCCGGCGCCGTCGCGCTGTTTATGAACGGTTTTGCCGGCGACACCAATCCCCATCCTCGCGGCACTTTGGAGCTCGCCCAACAGCACGGCTTATCGCTGTCCGCAGCGGTGCAAGAGGCGCTCACCCGCCCGTTGACGCCGCTGCATGGCCGGCTCAAATCCCATTTCAGCCATGCTGAACTGCCGCTGTTGACTCCACCCAGCCGCGACGAACTGCTGGTCCAAAAGCAGAATCCGGATAAATACATTCGGGCCAACGCAGAACGACTGCTGGCGCTCATGAATGAAAAAGGCAAACTGAATCCAACCTATCCCTACCCGATTCAAACGCTACAAATGGGTGATTCGCTGCTGATCGTCGCTCTGGCCGGAGAGGTGCTGGTGGACTATGCGCTGCGGCTGCAAAAGGAGATCGAGCAGCCGGGCCGGCTCTGGACCGTCGGCTACAGCAACGACGTGTTCGCCTACGTTCCCTCCCGTCGCGTTCTCGAAGAGGGCGGCTATGAGGCCAAAGACTCGATGATCTATTACGGATGGTGGCCCTGGTCGCTCGAGATGGAAGAGGTGCTGATGAAAAATATTCACCGCAGCATTCACCGAGTGCGCTGACAGGAGACCGATCCATGAAAGTGATTGGCATAACCGATATTCACGGCGATGTCAAGAACATCGACCGGGTTTTTGACCACTGCGGGGAGGTCGATTGCACGCTCATAAGCGGCGACCTCACCCACTTTGGCCACGCTGAGCAAGCCCGCGCCGTGATCGATCAAGTGCGCCGCCGTTGTCCCCAAGTGTTCGCCGTTTCCGGCAACTGCGACCATCCGGATGTGGAGGCGTATTTGGTTGAAGAGAAAATCAGTCTGCATCAGAGTCATCACCTGTTGCCGGATTTCGCCCTGGCGGGTATGGGCAAAGCCCTACCCGGTCCGGTTCCCACGCCCAACGAAACGGATGAAGCCGAGTTCGCGCAAGGATTGGAGCGTGCGGTTCAGCTCCTTGCAAAGGAGCTTCCTCTGCTCCTGGTTATCCATCAGCCCCCCTTTCACACTCTGAATGACCGCATCCTGTTCGGCAAACATGTGGGCAGCCAAAGCATACGGCGCTTTATCGAAATGCGGCAGCCGGAACTGGTTTTTTGCGGCCACATTCACGAAGGCCGGGGCATCGACACCATCGGTGCTAGCCGGATTATCAATCCCGGACCGCTGGCCAAAGGGCATTACAGCTATGCCGAGCCGGCTGAATCCGGCTGGAAGGTGGAGATTCGCACCCTCTAGCGCGTTTACAAACGGCGTTGTATCGCGAACTTGTCCTGCGCAAAAAATTGGTAAGCTAATGCCCGAATCCTGTTAGAGTCGTCATTCTGTTCAAATAGTAACTTACAAACCTCGTTCTCCAATCTCAACCAGCCCATACTTGTACTGATGTAGGCTTATCCTTATTCTGCAAACCGTATTCCCAACCCGGGAGGCTTTCATGCATATTCTACGAGTGGCCGTTTGTTTTCTGCTGGCCGCAGCCCTACAGTGCGGCCGGCAGCCGGCTGACGTGCGGGTGGAAAAACTGCGCTGTGAATATCATTCGCAACCGTTGGGGCTGGACATAAGCCAGCCGCGGCTGTCCTGGAACCTTGTCTCCCATGAACGGGGCGTGGTGCAGACCGGCTACCGCATTCTGGTGGCTTCCACGGCTGAGCGTCTCAGCAAAAACCTGGGCGACCTCTGGGATTCCGGTCATGTCGTAGATCACCGCACCCTTCATATCGTCTATGCCGGCCGGCCGCTCGAGTCACGGCAACCGGCTTTCTGGAAAGTGATGGTCTGGGATCAGGAGAATCGTCCCAGCGCCTGGAGCGCACCGGCCTCCTGGGAGATGGGGCTGCTGAATGGCAGCGACTGGCAGGCGCAATGGATCGGCGCACCTCAAAAAGCGCCTGCAGCCGAATCCGCCACGCCCTTGTTTCGTAAAAACTTTACTCTCACCGACAGCCTGGTTCAGGCCCGGTTGTATATCTCCGGACTGGGCTATTATGAAGCTTCGCTCAATGGCAAAAAAATCAGCGATCACGTGCTCACGCCCAATCAATCCAATTATGATCAAAGGAAGCAGCCCACCGCCGCTGAGCCCAACGTCCCCGCTATGTCCACCACGGTTTATTACGAGACCTTTGATGTGACAGACCTGGTGGCGCCGGGCGCCAACGTGCTCGGCGTGATTCTTGGCAACGGCTGGTATTTTCAACGGGATCGGCTGGAGGACACCAACATCTGGCACGATACGCCGCGGCTGCTGGCGCAACTGGAGATCCTGTATTCAAACGGCCGACGGCAGACCATCGCCTCGGATAAAACCTGGAAGACCAGCGACAGCCCCATTCTGCACAACGGCCTGCACACTGGAGAGATCTATGACAGCCGGAAGGAGCAGCCGTGGTGGGATCAGCAGCCGTTCGACGACAGCAGCTGGCGTCAGGCAAACACGGTACGTCCTCCAACCGGCGTAGTGAAAGCGCAGATCTATCCGGCCGACCGCGTCATCAAAACCCTGCCGGCCAAAACCTGCATCTCGCCGGAGCCGGGCGTTCAACAATTTGACCTGGGCCAAATGATCTCCGGGTGGGTCCGGCTGAAAATCAAGGGCCCTGCCGGCGCAGCGGTGAAATTGCGCTTCATCGAAGAGCTGGGGCCGAGCTACGGGCAGACCGACACCTACATTTTAAACGGCAAGGGGCTGGAGATCTGGGAGCCGCGCTTCACCTGGCATGCGTTCCGCTATGTGCAGGTTTTGGACGCCCCGCAGCCGCTGGCGCTGGATGCGGTGGAAGGCCGGGTGGTGAACACCGATGTCGACACCGTCGGTTCCTTCACCTGTTCAAACGCCCTGTTCAATCGCATACTGGAAAACTATCGCTGGACGCAGTTGGGCAACATGCACGGCGGCGTGCCCAGCGATTGTCCCCATCGCGAACGGCGCGGCTACACCGGCGACGGCCAGATTTCCGCGCGTGCGGCAATCTATCAATTCGATATGACGCTGTTTTACAGCAAATGGTTGCGGGATGTTTTTGACGCGCAAAACCGCGGCACCGGCTATGTGCCCAACACCGCGCCCTATCAGGGCGGCGGCGGCGGCACGGCCTGGGGCTCGGCCTGTGTGATGATCCCCTGGTATATGTATCTCTATTACGGCGATGTCCGCATTTTGCAGGATCGCTATGACGAAATGCAGCACTGGGTGAACTTTTTGAAAAGCCAACTCAACCGCGACGGACTGCTGGCCGGCCAGGGTTTGGGCGAATGGGTGCCGCCGGATATCTGTGAGATCCCGGAGCCATTCGTCAACAGCTGCTACTATTTTCACAATCTCGATCTCATGAGCCGCATCGCCCGCGTGCTGGAGCGCAGCAGCGACGAAATCCAGTACGCGGATGAAGCCGAACGCATTCGCCGCAAGATCCATGAACATTTTCTTAATGCCGATGGCTGCTCCTATTCGATCGACCGCCAGGGGGCCAACGTGTTCCCCCTCGGCTTGGCCATCACCCCGGACAGTCTGGTCCAGCCGGTCGAAGCCCACCTGATCGACCGGTTGCTGACAACCCAGCAGGGCCATTTCGACACCGGCATTCTGGCCACCCCGCTGCTGCTGGAGGTGCTCACCACGGCCGGCCGCAGCGACCTGGCGTACACGCTGATGAACCATCGCGATTATCCCAGCTATGGATACATGATCAGCAAGGGTGCGACCACCATCTGGGAGACCTGGATGGGCGATCAGTCTCACAGCCATCCCATGTTCGGCAGCGTGTGCCAGTGGTTTTACGAATCGCTGGCCGGGATCGCGCCGGATCCCAACCAACCGGGATTTCGCCATCTGCGCATGCAGCCGCGTCCGGTGCTTGGTCTTGATTTTGTTCGCGCTTCCTACAACGCCGCCACCGGTTTCATTCGCAGCGATTGGCAACTGGATCAAAATGACTTTGTCTGGTCGATCGAGCTGCCGGCGAATACATCGGCCACGGTCCTTGTGCCGGCGCAGTCCGTGAACCAGGTGACGGAGAGCAATAAACCTATCGGCTCCACCGCCGGCGTCCGTTTCAGGGAAATGCAGCAGGGCTATGCGGTGGTGGAAATCGGCTCTGGTGAATACCGGTTCAAATCCGCCGGCGCGGCCGCCCTGTTCCGCCGCCCGATGGCGGCCGCTCCGATCATAACGCCGGGGGACACCCTGATCGAAAAGCCTAACAAGGCGATCATCCAGATTCAGCAGGCGACTGCGGGAGAAGGAGATGCCATTCACTACACCCTGGACGGGAGTGAACCGGACGTGCACTCGACCGTATACACCGCGCCGTTTTCCGTGGATCATACCCTGGTGGTGAAAGCGAAAACATTTCAGCAAGGCACAGCCGGATTTTCCCGCACCCAGCTCGTCCAGTTCGTTGATCCGGCGGTCAATGGCTTGCGCTATCGCCTCTTTTACGGGAACTGGCAAAAGCTGCCTGATCTGGAGCGGCTGCAAGCCGCGGCATCCGGCCTGGTATACCGTTTCGCGCTGGAAGACGTGGTCAGCCGGGATGATCTCTTCGCCCTATCCTATCAGGGCCGCCTCCGCATCGACCGTCCGGGCACGTACACGTTTTATCTGCTGTCCAATGACGGCAGCCGGCTCTATCTGAACGACCGGCTGGTGGTGGATAACGACGGACAACACGGGGCCGAAGAGCGGTCGGGGAAAATAACTCTGACCGCCGGGCTGCATCCGCTTCGCGTCGATTATTTTCAGGCCGGCGGCGGCATGCTGTTAAAAGTATCCTATGACGGCCCGGAACTGAGCAAACGGGAAATACCGGCGGATGCTCTTCGTCAATAACAGTCGGCGCCTGATTCGCACTCTTCGCTCGAGTTCTGATGAGGAGATCTTTATGTCGGCAAACAAATATTTTCAGTGGATCCTCTGCTTGCTCATGGTGATCTCTGCACCTCTTTACCCGGCGACAGAGCCCTTTGTGCAAGAGATCGCAGACTCGTTCGGCACTGAGGACGGATTGCCACACCACATCGTTCATGCCATTAAGGCGCTATCGGATGGTTCCGTGCTGGCAGCCACGGAACGCGGTCTGGCGCGTTTTGATCAGCATCGATGGCAGCCTGCGGCTTTTCAACCTGCTTTCACGGTTCGCCGAATCGCGGAGAGCGGGCGATCGCTCTGGCTGGCTGGTGAAACAGAGCTCATTTGTGTCCAGGACAACGAGATCAAGGCAGTGCCGGTTCCACAGAACGTAACGATCACCGCCCTCTGTCCTTTTCAGGAATCCCTTCTCGTTGGAACGGATCAGGGTTTGTGGGTGGCGACGCCAAAAGAGATAAAACCGGTCAAGCATTCGCCGGAACATATCCTGTCCCTGGCCCGGTCCGGGGACAGGCTGCTGGCAGGCAGCTGCAACGGACTCTATTCCTCCACCCTCTCGCCCCATCCAGATCGCTGGCGGTTTGAAGCCCTCTACCCGCATGGCAGTGGTTATGGCTGGGCGCCCTTCGACGTGATCGCGCTGGCCGGCAGCGCGAACGCCTTTTGGTTCGGCTGTGCTAACGGAGCTGGTCGCTATGCACATGGCCTTTGGCAACTGTTTACCGGTCTGGAGGGCCTCCCCTACGACCACTTTACCTGCGCAGAGATAGTGCAGGACTCGATCATCTGGTTCGGTACGGAAAAAGGCGCGGTGCGATTCGATGGACAACGCTGGGCGTATCGTGCTTCGCGCCGCTGGCTGCCGAATGATAGAGTAAACGATCTGTCCGCAGACGCAGACGGCGCCATCTGGTTCGCCACGGACAATGGTGTGGGCCGAATCAGACCGATGGTCATGACTCTGGCGGAAAAGGCGGACTATTACGAAAAAGTTATCGCCGAACGCCACACGCGTATGGGATTTGTCGTCCGCTGTCAGTTGCGCAAAGAAGGAGACCTGCGGCACACCTGGATCAATCACACCGACAACGACGGTCTGTACACCGCGATGTACGGCGCTTCCCAGGCCTTTCGCTACAGCGTCAGCAGGCAGCCTGAGGCAAAGCGGCAGGCGGATCGCGTTCTGCGAGCACTCAAACAGCTGACCGATGTGACGGGGCTGCCCGGCTTCCCCGCGCGATCGATGGTTCCGGTTGACTGGGATCCGGATCCGAACCTGAGCCTGACGCCCGAGTACAACCGGCGCATGCAGGCGGCGGATCCGTTGTGGAAGCAAATAGTTCCGCGCTGGCCGAAAAGCGCGGACGGAAAATATTTGTGGAAATGCGACACCAGTTCGGACGAACTGTGCGGCCATTACTTTTTCTACGGGGTTTATTTCGATCTGGTCGCAGAGACCGAGGAGGATCGGGCCCTCGTCAGCAGCCAGGTTCGCTCCATCACCGATCACATCGTTGAGAACGGATTTCGTCTGATTGATCATGACGGCCTAGCAACGCGCTGGGCGAACTGGTCGCCCGAGTATGTCAACGGCGTGGATGGCTGGGCGGATCGGGGCCTGCAATCCATGGAGCTTTTATCTTTCCTCACCGTCGCCTGGCATATCACCGGCGACGAACGCTACCTGCAAAGCAAAAAGCAGTTGTGTGAGCAACACGATTATCACATCAACGCCATTCTGGGTCGGGCGGTGTTCCCGCCCAATCTGGTGGTACCCTGGGACAACAATCTCGCCTTCCTGAGCTATTACGGGCTGCTCAAATATGAGCAGGATCCCGCGTTGCTCAAGCTGTGGCAAGCCAGCATCGAACGCAACTGGCTTTTTGCCAGCAAGCAGAACGATCCGTTTTTTACCTTTGTCTATCTGGCCTTCAAGCCGGAAGAGAGCAGCCCGCTGTTGGAGGCCACGCTGCCGGACCTGGAGCGAGCACGGGCCAAAGCGGTGCAAACGCTGCAGCGAATGCCGTTGTCCCTGCTGGGCTGGGAGATGAAGAACAGCCATCGGCTGGATGTGGTCCAGGACCTGACGCCCGGCCAGAAAGCAGGCTACGGCTGGCAGCGGTCCGGCGAGGCGCTAGCGATCGATGAACGTTGTCACATTCGCATCAACAGCGATCATTTTTATTTGGATCACGAGCAGGGAGGCGGATTCACCGAGTATGAGGGCACCGTGTACCTGTTGCCCTATTATTTGGCGCTGCATCACCGATGGCTGGTCAGCAGGTAGGAACGCGCAGGCGTCGCGCAGCACTGATCCGCTGCGTCCGAAAGAGCGATGGGCCGGCAGCATAAAAAAAAGGCGGCGTGAGAATCGAGGTGCATTCTCCGCCGCCGTTTTTTTATTATTAGAACAGGCCGTTCGCCCGTACAGGGCTATCTGGCGCCGCCCAGCAGCCGGGCGGGCAAAAGAAAAAGCGCTTTGACGAATTCCAGGATGCCGGAAACCGCGAATCCGAGAATTCGAAATGGGATCAGCAACAACCAGACGATGGGAAACAGGATCAATGCCAACAGGGCCAGCGGTGCGCAGAGCACCAGCAAAAGCAGCCACAGCAGAAAGGTTTTCATCGTCTTTTCTCTCCTTTAACATCTCTTTGCCTGATAATACGGCAAGGATGGGAAAAAGTTTCATGCTGAGCCTTCCCCCCTGTTCTGCAAAGCCACACCGCCGGCCGACCCCCACTGCCCTCTAAAGCGCCGGATTACGGCAACGGTTTGACCTTGATATCCTTGTAGTAAACCACGCTCTTGGGATCATGGCCCTGCAGGCAAAAGGTGCCGTGCGAGATCTTGCGGCCCGGCCACTCGGGCCGTTCGACGTTTTCCGGTTCCGTGTAATCGACGATCACTTTGCCGTTGGTCTTGACGATGATGTGTTTGTCGCGGACTATGATGTGCTGAGTGAACCATTCGTTGTCTTTGGCCGGCGCCTCCTTGACGTTGACCACGTCATAGATGCTGCTGGTGCGCTTCCAGTCCGAGTGAGAATTGTTGATCTGCGTCTCATACCCCAGCGCCGGCCAGCCGGTCTCCTGCCAGGTGGTATGGAAATAAATGCCCGAGTTGGAGCCCGGCTCGGTCATCACCTGAGCTTTGAACTCGAAATTTTTAAAATCCGCATTGTTCACCGGTCCCACATAATAGAGATGGCTCCGGCTGCCATGCACCACAATCATGCCGTCGCGAACGGTAAATGTACCCGTATTTTCGCTGGCCCGCCAGCCTTCCAGGGTCTTGCCGTCAAAGAGCACAGACCATCCGTCATTGGCGCAGGATTGGAAACCGCACAGCGCCACAAGCAGAAAAGCACACATCCATTTTTTCATACATTTCTCCGGTTGGTTTGTATACGGTACATATATAGCGGGCGTGTCTTCTACCGAAGCCGTTACAATGGAAACCGCGATAGCGGCATTTCCATCTGCCGCCAAAGCAGCATACGGTGGAGGACGAACGCACGCCGAGGTTAAATATTCTCTTCTATTTTAGCAACAGAGCCCTTTTCTCTGATTGAAAGGTCCCCGCTTCAAGACGATAATAGTAGATGCCACTTGATAATCCAGAAGCATCCCATCTAATGGCCTGATACCCTGCTGACCGCATGCCATCCAGAAGAGTCGCTACTTCACGACCGTTCATATTTAAGATTTTTAGTTTGGCATAGCTTTCAATGGGAAGAAAAAAGTCAATCGTTGCAGCAGACCAACGGTTTGAGGAAAACGAATCGCCTCGAGTACAACCAATAAAATGCCGTCATCCCAATTTTGACTTTCCGAGCCCACAGTCCCATATTCTGAAAAGTTTTAGCCAGCTGCAAAGGGCGAGGAATCTATCGACGAACTGCTCTTATTCCTTTTACTGGTTCGGTTCGTCGCTAGATCCTTCGGCGCTCAAAATATGCAAACAGACACTTTATTCCATTGTCTTGCGCCTCAGGATGACAAAATGGTGAAAGTGGCAATTAATTATTTAAATGCTGTATTGTCTCCTGCCGTTTAGATCTAAAAAACGGAACATCGCCGTGAATGCGACAAATAAAATGCCGGCATAATATTTTTTCATCTCTTCGTCCCATTATCTTGATGCGCTGCCCGCAGCTTTTTTCCACTGCTCATACAACTCGCCGATGCCGGCGGTCTCGGCGTCGCCGCTGTGAACGACCACGCGATAACGGACCGTCAACGAATCCCCTTGTCGTATGGAAAATCCCGCCTCAGTCAGCCAATACATGGGCGTGGGCGAGAAAAAGCCATAGTCGCGGGTGAACCAGGGGCTGGGATGCCAGGGATTTTGCGGCGAATCGAAAATGGCCAATCCCTCCACCCCCTCACAACGGCGGCCGCTGTAATCGCACCAGGGCGACGCTACGCCGTAGGTGTTTTTCTCGCCACGGGCGTCCTGCGCATTTCTCAACACACCGCCGCTCTGCACCGAAAGCTCTGGAGCCATGCGTGCAGAGAACAGCGAATGGTTGGTTTTTTCGATGTGAATATCCACCAGGGCGTCCAAGGTGATCGCCACATCGATGAATCGCAACGATGCCGAAGGGGTGGAAAAGGTCAGAGTCCGGCGGTCGCGCATAATCGGCGCCTCGCCCGGTCGCTGCCAATCGCAGGTGTCCTGCAACACGATGCGCTCCGGCCCTGCGTACACCAGCCGCGGCCCTCGTGAGACGATCTGGCCCTGTTCGTTGCCCTCCTGCCAGTAGTTGCCTCCGTTCACTTTATCGCAGCCGAAGAACAGAGAGCGATGATGGGGATAAGGCGTCTCGCACTCTGCGGTGAGAGAACGTCCTGACAGCGGACCGTTCACCGGATAAAAATAGGGATATTTTTGTCCGTCGCCGAACCGGTAAACCGTAAACACCCGGTCGTCGATTCGAATGATCCAACGGTCATCCAGCCGTTCCGCGCTCAGCGCTAGGTTCTGCGCCGCCAGGCCGGCTGTCCACACGACCAGCACCAATGCCGCGATACACCATCTCACTCTATTCATTCTCTCCCTCGCTGTTTTCCTCTTAGCTCACGCAAGCGTACCGGTTACAACTGGTACGGCGCACGCTGCGGCCGGCTGATCATGGCGTTGGCCTCATCGTCATTTTTGAACCGCTCCAAAATCGGATCCCAGTAGACTTTGCGTTTTAATTTCATGGCGATGTGGCAGACGAGGCACACGCTGGTGGAGCGGTGCCCCACCTCAACCGGAGAGATGGTCAGCTGCCGCGAGCGGATGCATTCCAGCCAATTGCCGTGCTGATCGCGGCTGCGGATCAGATTGATTTCGTTGGGGCCGATTTTGGATTCCAGAATTTTTGCATCGCTGGCGGACAGCGCTTTTTCTTTTTTCGCATTGCCCACCGGATCCGAAGCGGTCACCGAATAGTTGCCGCGGGTCACAAAAATCCAGCCCTCGCTGCCCTCGAAGCGGACGCCGATGGGCAGCTCATCGCTCACTTTGACGCGAACGTCGTTGGGATAGAGCATGTCGATTCTGTACTTGCCGTGCACATCCCACAGTCCGCGGGTTGGGAACTCGGCCCATGCCTCCACTTCCAGGGGGCCGGAAAATTCCGCGCCAAGGCCCCAATGGGCGATGTCGAAATGATGCACGCCCCAGCCGGTGATCATGCCGGCGCCGAACTGCTCGCAGCGCAGCCAGCCGGGCCGGGAATAATCGTTCTGCGGATGCACCCGCTTTTCAGTGTAATAGACCCAGGGCGTGGAGCCCAGCCACTTTTCATAATTCAAATTGGCCGGAATGGGCATCTCGGGCTCTTCCTCGCCGCCGGGATCAGTGGGCAGCCCGACTTGCACCGTATGCACCCGGCCGATGCGGCCGTTGCGCACCAGCTCGGCGGCAACGCGAAAATGATCGATGGAGCGCTGCTGGGTGCCCAGCTGAAAAACAATTCCGCAGCGGTGCACCATATCGCTCATCGTCCGCCCCTCGGCGATGGTCAACGTAGCCGGTTTTTGCAGATAGACATGTTTGCCCGCCTTGGCCGCTTCGATGGCCGGCTTGGCATGCCACTGGTCCGGCGTGCTGATCACCACCGCATCGATCTCCGGGCTTTTGAGCAGTTCCTCGTAATCCGCATAGGTGCGAACCTTCAGGTTCACTCCCTTCTTAGCATAACCAGCTTCCACAAACGCCTGGCCCTGCTGCAGACGTTTGGAGTCCAGATCGCAGACCGCGACCACGCGCGCCTGATCAAACGCCATGATCTCCGGCAGATCGTGGTCGCGGGAGATGCGCCCCACGCCGATGGCGCCGACCTGAATGCGGTTGCTCGGCGCCTGCGCGCCGAACACCGACGCGGGCACAATGGACGGCGCGGCGAACGCCGCGGCGCCAGTCAACAGGCTGGTCTTGAAAAACCGTCGCCGACTTGGTTCTGTGGAAAAATTTGTTTTGGTCATGAGCAACTCCCATGTTTGATAAACAGAATTCGATCGATCAGGTCAATTGTATTGAAAGAAATAAGAACCAGAGGCCACTTCGAGGACCACACAACCTTCCTGCAGCCGGCTAAAGACAACAAGGGGATTTTTCGCCAGCGGGCGATCCCCCTCGCGAATCGCGGCTAGATCGGTCGCCGTCAGATGCAGCTCGCCGGTCATGCCGGTTGGCAGGGTCAGTCGTAAGCGCCGGCCGGCCGCGGACTGCTCGACGCGCAGCAGCACAGGCCCGCGCAGGGTCGGATGTTTGATCTCGGCAAACTCGAGATTCCCGATCTGCGGTTTGATTCGCATTTTAGCGCATCCGGGCTGCAGGGGTTCCAATCCCATCACCCCCCGGGGAATGATATTGGCCGGCGCTGCGCCCCAGGCATGATTCCAGTCCTGATTCTCTTTGTATTTGTTATCCCAGGCCTCGGTGGTGATCGTGCTGTGGACGTCATAGATCATATGCGCCCAGCTGCGGTCGTGGGTGGCGGTCAGCAAGGAGAGCGCATACTCTGATTCACCGGCCTGATACAGCGCGTCCAGCAGATGCTGACTGCCGTAGACGCTGCAGGCCATGCCTCTGGATTTGATAAAGGCGACAACCCGCTCCAACTGCGCCGCAGGAACCAGGCCGAAGGCCAGGGGGAAAAAATTCGCATGCAGGGCGGAATGGCTGCTGCCTTCTCCGTCGCGGTAAGCGCCCTTTTCCGCATCATAAAAAACGGTCTGAAAAGAGCGATAAACTTTGTCCGCGCGCTGCCGCCAAATCGGCGCCTGCTCCGGCCGTCCAGCCGCCTGGCAGATGGCCTCCATCAATCGCAGGGTGTGATAATGAAAGGCGTTGGCCACGGCGTTCACCGGCCGCATGTCGTATCCGTCCCGCTCGCCGTAGCGATCCGCATGGGTGAAACTGGCCGGCGGCCAATCGACGAGAATGCGCGGCGCGGAGGAGAGATTCAGCGAGCGCAAAAATGACGGCGTCATTCTGACGCTGTCCTCGACAATGAGTCCGTCCTCCCGGCTCAACCCCAGCAGCGTTTTGGCGGCCAGATCCTCATAATGGCTGATCAGCAGTTCAGGATTGCCGGTGTAGAGATAATCCTTCCAGGCCATCATCACCATGTGCATCTGCCATTCCGCCGGCCAGGTGGGATGGCGAAACAGATACTCGATCGTGTGCCGCGCCAGACTGTATTCCGCATCCACGCAGTAATGGCTCAGTTGATTGATATAGGCATCGCCTTCATAGGGGATCCGCTCACGGTCTCCGTCCACATAGACGCCGAGAAAACTGGTGGCCTTGATCGAGTATTTGCACAGATCCCACACATCATTTAAAATTTGGTTCGAACAGCGAAAGGAGGAGGCGTTTTCGTCAAAGGGATAATGAACCGCCAGCTGGCGGATGTGATCAGGGGACAGAACGCCGCTGACGTTTTCCAATTCGCAGTAGCGGAACGGCATCACCTCTCCCATTTCGGGCGGCATGAGCACCGCATCGCCGCTGGTGTTGCGACGGTCAGGCGGAATTTTCAAGACCAGCGCCGAACCATCCAGCGGCATGGGCTGGGTCCAGGTGCGGCATCGTCTCGAGCCGCCCGGATTAGCATCGATCCTCCCCTCTTGGGTCACTGCTTCACCCAGCCGCACCCGCCATGGCGACTGCCGGCGCTCCAGCGGTTCTATTCGAATCGTAGCGAACGCGGCACGGCCGAACTCGATAAAATAGCTAGCCGGCCGTATCTCTTTCATCGACACCGGCGCTATGGGGACTTGCTGCAGCGGCAGCCGATTGTACCAGACCCGATTGTCCGTAGCATAGGGATCCACGGCTGTTGTGAAACGAATTTTTTGTTCATTAGAATAAGGGGAGGGCTTGCCATCGCCGCACCAGATGCGGACGCGCCAAAAGTAATCGCGATCCGGCGCCAGGGGATCGCCGGCAAAGGGCACATCCACCGACTGATCCGATGTCACTTTTCCCGAATCCCACACATCGCCGCGTTTTTTTTCCGCCAGGGCGCTGGAGGAGGATACGATGATCTGATAGGCTGTTTGAAGAGCGCCGTTCCGGTTGGATGGGATCAGCCAGGAAAACTCGGGGGATAAATCCGTCAAAAGCGTTTGCTCCGGATGCAGCAGCCATTCACAGCGCAGCGCCTCGGGCGGATTAACTGCACAGGCCAGAGATACGAGGATGAGAATAAAGAATCCTGTCAAGGATTTAGCCATATACGTCCTGAAAACAAACCCCGTTTGCATCCGATAGGCAACCTTTGAGCAAATTAAGATTTTTTGCACTGATACGCAAGTTATTTTCAGTGCAAACAGCGCTTGCATTTTTGCTTAAATTGTGCAAAATTTGCTCCAGCAGAACAATCCTTACAGGGAATGGACATGAGACCGTTTGATCTGTGCATTTTATCCGCTGCCAACGAGACCCAGGCGCAAGGGTATCGCACCCGCCTGAACTGGCGCAAACAACAGGGGCTTTATCCGCATACCGATTTTATGGTTCTGGCGGATCCGGACGGCATGCGCATCGGTTCAGGGGGAAGCACGCTGTTCATCCTGCGCCGCCTGTACGAGTTGGCGGGAGAAAATTTTTCCGCCGCGTTTTCCCGCAAACGCATCCTCATCATCCACTCCGGGGGCGACAGCAGGCGCCTGCCGGCCTATGCCGCGTGCGGCAAAATCTTCACCCCCCTGCCCACCCGCCAGCCGGCCTGTCTGTTCGACATCGCGATGAACACCTATGCGGCCTTGCCGTTCAACCCCGACGGACAGGTTCTCATCGCCTCCGGCGACGTGCTTCTGAGTTTTTCCGCGGAACATCTCCAGTTTGCTGATCAGGGAATCACCGGCATCGCCTATCCGGACGACGCTCAGGTGGCAGGCCGTCACGGCGTGTTTGTTCCCAGCCGGCAGGCCTATCAGAGTCCCGTGCCGGTAAAAGACTTTTTGCAGAAGCCATCGGGCGAAGAATTGGTCAACGCACACGCACTGGATTATCATCAACGGGCCTGGGTCGACACCGGCATCGTGCATCTGGCGCCGGACGCGGTGGCAACCTTGATCCAATGCCGTGGACTGCTGGCGTATACGCTCAAGGAGAAGAACGAGCTGAACCTGTATCAAGAGATCCCTTTTGCCCTGCTAGGTAAGAAAACCCTGCGCGACAGCAACCGGCTGCAGACGCTGTCCTTTCATGTCTCACTGCTCGCCTACTGCGGCTTTTTTCATATCGGCCGCAGCCGCGAGTTCCTCTACAATCTGTACACTCTGACCCAGGCCGGCGCGCTGCATGGTTTCGAAAACAACGTCCGATCCAATGCGGCGGACTTTCCTCAATTTAAAGAGGCGTACGTCTACCACTCCCTCATCGACACGCATCGCGCAAGGATGTCAAGGCCGGTGCTCATCGAGAATTGCCATCTGCGCCATTCAATCGAACTGGGCGGCGACAACATCGTTACCAATCTCAGTTCAACAGCCGGCCCTGTCAAGCTGGAGGCGAATCTTGGCCTCACCCTTCTGCCCCTGAAGCGCCGACGCTGGACCGCCCTGCTCTACGGATTGGCGGACCACTTCAAAACCGGCGTCCAGGCGGAGAACAATCTGTTTATGAATCAGCCGATCGCGGAATGGCTGCAGCAGCGTTCGCTGGATGAACGGGCGCTCTGGCCCAAAGGGCCTTGTGGCGATCTGTGGAACGCACGGTTATTTCCCATCTGCTCGAGTCCAACCGCCGCGCTTCAGCTGGTGCAGTCGCTCCAGTCCACGGACCGTTGCCCGAAAAAATGGCTCGCTGCCGAACGCGAATCCCTGCGTTGGATCCTGCAGCAAGTGGACCATCGCTCCCTGCTGCAGCAGGAGGAATCGATCGAAAAAGCCGCAACCCTGCGAAATCTGCGACAGGTTTTGACACCGGACTCTTCCTGGACAGCGGCGGAACTGCTCGGGCTGTGCACGGATGAACGGGCGCCGTCCCTCCTGGCCTTCGAATTGGAAAAACTGACCAAACAAAAACCGGATCTGTTGTTTCTCAGCCGACTGCACTATCTGCGATCACAACTGGTGCGTTCGACGGCTGGTCCTGGCCCGGCGCCTGACGTTGAAGCGGACCGCTGGTTGGATTTGGCTTTTTCCACCATCCGTCAGGCGGTGGGCAGAAGCGTCCGTGAATTGCCGGCGCAAAACCACAGCGGCATCGCCATTCGCTCCGATGAAGTGGTGTGGGCCTGTTCGCCTGCCCGGTTGGACTTTGCCGGCGGCTGGTCGGACACACCGCCCTATTGCATGGAGCAAGGCGGTGCAGTTCTCAACGCCGCGGTTCTGCTCAACGGCCAGTATCCGATCCAGGTCATCGCCAAAGTTCTCCGTCGGCCGGTCATCCGCATCAACTCTATCGATCTGGGCGCCAGCGCAGTGGTGAGCAATCTGGCGCAATTGCGCGACTTTACCGATCCCTCGGACTGGCTGTCTTTGCCCAAAGCGGCTCTGATGGCGGCCGGCATTTTCTCCGGCAGTGAACGCACTTCTCTGAGCTCCCTGTTGAAAAAATTCGGCGGCGGCATTGATCTGACGCTATTCAGCGCCCTGCCGGCAGGATCAGGCCTGGGCGCCTCCAGCATCCTCGGCGCTGCCACCATCGCCGCGCTCTCACGCACCTTTGGCCTGAAACTGAGCCAGGCCGATCTATTTCAACGCACCAGTTATCTGGAACAGCTCATGACCACCGGCGGCGGCTGGCAGGATCAGATCGGCGGCGTGGTCGGCGGGGTCAAGCTGATCCAAACACCGGCAGGCTATGACCAGACACCCACTCTGTCCTGGACGCAGCTGGACGAAGAGAGCAAAGAACACACCCTGCTCTATTACACCGGTCTGCGCAGGATGGCCAAGAACATCCTCCGCCAGGTGGTCAGCCGGTACCTCGACCGCGATCCGGAAGCGCTGAGGGTTCTCGCCCGTTTGAAATCACTGGCTTTGGAGATGAAGAGCGCGTTGGACCATCGTCAGGTGGAAAAATTCGGCGAGCTGATAGGACAAGTGTGGGCATGCAACAAGCAGTTGGATCAGGGTTCATCGACGGATATGATCGAGGCATTGATCAAACAGGTGAGTCCGCATGTTCATGGGGTCAAACTCTTAGGGGCCGGCGGTGGCGGCTTTTTACTGATGGTCGCAAAGAGCCGGCGCGATCGCGACCTCCTGCGGCAGAAACTGATACAAAATCCTCCCAACACACGCGCACGGTTTTTCGATTTTGCGGTGGACAGCGGCGGTCTCAAAGTGAATGTGCTATGATCCCGTTGCCGCCGCGACGGGATCAACTCGCCTTGACCACCACCACGGTCAGGTCGTCGGCCTGTGGTTCAACGCCGGCAAAACGGTGCAGCTCCTGCACCACCTGCCGACAAAGCTCCCGTGCGTTCTTGTCGGCATGCTGCATGAGAAGGCTCATCAAATTCATCTCGCCGAACTCTTCTCCGTCCCGGTTGCGCGATTCCGTGACCCCATCGGTTACGAATAAAAACACATCGCCTGCTTGGTAGACGATTTTATACTCTTCCAATTCCTGCTCAAAGATCTCTTTCTGATCCAGACCAAACCCGATCCCCCTGGGCGTCAGCAGTTCCACGCGATGGGTGGCCATGCGAAAGTGATAAAGCGGCAGATGGCCGGCCCGCGTCAAAATCAGACGGTGCTCCGACGCCTGAATGGCCGCCGCAAGAGCAGTGACAAAATAGCTCTTTTCCAGATCCCGGTCCAAAAGACCGTTCAGGTGAATGCAGAGCTCCCGGGGCGAGAGGTGAAAACTGTGCAGCGACCGCAGAATGCCCTGCACTTTGGACATGTACAACGCGGCCGAGATCCCCTTGCCGCTGACGTCGCCGACCACGACGGTCAATTCGTCGTCGCTGCCGTTGAGATAATCGTAATAATCTCCGCCGACCTCCAGGGCCGGCAGGGACCAGCCGGCAATGTCCAGTCCCGGGATTCGCGGTGTTTCCTGGGGCAGCGAAGCCAATTGAATCCGTCTGGCGATCTCTAACTCGTGGCGTAGCCGTTCGCGTTGCGCCAGCTGCTCATAGAGCAGCGCGTTCTCCACAGCCACGGACACCTGTTGACTGATGGAGCGCAGGAATTGATAGTCCTCCTGATAAAACGGGCTCTCCGAGCGCTTCTCCCCAAGCAAAAACAATCCGCGCAAGCGGTCGGAGGAATAGATGGGCACCAGATAGCGAAAGCCGAATTCATACAGCTTTTGCTTGGGTTTTTCCGGCAGATACTCAACGGCAAACCGGTCCGGGTTCGGCAGCCAGTCGGCCAGGGCTGTCATCAACGCCGGCGCCTGATCGAGAAAATCATTCCACTTTTCATCCGCCAATCCCTCCGCATGACCACAGGCGATTTGATCCGTTTCACGGAAAAGCAGCACTCCCACCTGTTGCAGATGCATCAATTCTTTCACCCGCTGGCCGAGCCCGTTGACCAGATCCGACAGATCGATGCGCTTGCTCAGCATTTGATTCACCAGCTGTGCGGCGCGCCGGTAATCGTAATGATCCCGATGAAAATGCTTGGCCAGGAACCGCACGCCGAGCCGGCCGATTTTCCACAGCCCAAAGACCAGTAGCACAGCCAGCACCATGAGCAGGCCCTTTTCCAGAGCCGCCTGCTCTTGCGCGGTCTGCGGGCTGTCCAGCACCTCGATGGAGGAACCGGTCAGGGCGATGTGCGGCAGCGAAAACGACACAGCCGGCAGCCGCCAAAAGACCAACAGACCGATGATCACCAGGCTGAGAATCCACAGCGTCACCGCCAGCGAATAGCGGATGTTGCGCCGGATGCGCAGATTCATGTCAAGAAGACGGTATCGGCCGATGGTGTACAGATAGGCAGCTGGTATCAGCATGAGCGGCAGGCCGATATATCCTGAAGCAAGGGGGCCGGCGTACCGGTTCACATACCAGACAAGGACAATGAACAGTCCGATGCAGATGATGAGAGCCAGCCGGATAATACGCAACAGCCTCTTGTTCTCCGGATTGAACTGCTTGCTAAAGAAAAACAAGGGCAGGAGGGAGATCAGTACCATCAGTAGGACAAAGCGGTTTATCCAGACGTCGCCCTTTCCCAGGTAGACAGCCATGCTGCAGATCAAGGCGATGGCATAGGGTAGGATCTGCAGCCAGCGTTTCTGCAACAGCAGCGGGCTGGGGCGGGGAAAATAATAGTTGCTGTGCAAAAGCACGGCGATGGAGAGATAGAGCATAGCCGGCAATGGATAGGTGATGAGGTTGCTCCAGGAATCGATGATGGGTTGACGCATCGTATTCATCAACATAAGTACACAGCCGAAAAGGGTAAAGCCCAATGCCAGCAGCCGTGAAGCCTTGATCTGCGGGCGCATGATGCCGAGAAACAGCCCGAGACCCATATAGGCCAGCCCGTTGATCATAAAGATCAACAGGGAGAACGGAATGCCGAAACGGGCTAGCACCACGTTGAGCTGCACCTTTTCATTCCGGCGCACTACCTCATAGACAATGCTCTTTCCGGTTCTGCCGGTGCGCATGATGCGATCGGCTTCAAACATGTCCTTGAAGGAGCGTTGGTTGATGGTGACGATGAGGTCCCCGGCTTTCATCCCCGCACGGTCGGAGGCGCCGCCCTTGGCCACATCAAACACGGCCACCGACGGCGGCAGCAGACGAATCAGGGTGTCCGGCATCACGGCGCTCGCCACCTGATAGGTGTAGACTTGATTGTACCTGGGACGATAAATGATGCAGGTGAGAACCGAATCGTGTTTTTGCAGAAAATGCAGCGAATCGATGAGCGTTTCAAAGCCGATCTTTTTCGACCGCGGCATGAGGATATCGCCGACAAGAAGGCTGTCCGGAACCCGGGCGGGCTCTAGAGCAAATCGGCCGCTCTTGTTCACCTTCACCAGCTTGGCCGGAACGTCCTCGACGATGTAAAAAGGAGTGGGCGTGTTGGTAAACCAGTTTTCGTCTGTAGGTGATTCGATGAGGCGATAGAAATGAATCACACTCAACACGAAAAGCACGGTGAACAGCACCGCGAAAAAGACGCGGAAACGATGAGGTTTTTCGTCAAAATAAGGCATCGACGTCTCTCATTAATACAGACCAACCACCGCCCTCATCCTCTGATACGGGAAACACGGATGAATGTTACTAAACAAAACACTTCAAAACAAACAGTTCGATTATCCGCGCAGGACCGCGGCAACCCGTCTGCCCAGATCCTCGACCTGTTCAGGGCGGTCAAAGCCCACCAGCAGGACGTCCACCTTGTCGATCCCAAGGACCATTTTCAGGGTGGCGTCGATTTTTTCCGGCGCGTTGCGATACAGCCCTTCCCCGATCAGCTTCATTCCGATGATGCCTTTTCCCGCCTGGTGCAGCTGCTCGATCAGGGCGATGACCGGTTCGGGTTCGCGGGCATCCATCTTATCGCCGAACGGATTGATGCGCACATGCACCGTGTCCACCCAGGGCTCATACACACAGGCCTGCAGCGCATAAAGCGAATGTACCGAGACCCCATGGCCGCGGATCACGCCCTGGTCTTTCAGCGACTGCAGGATATCCATCTGCCGGCGGAACAGCTGCGGCCAGTTGGGCTCGAACATGCAATGCAGTTGGATCAGATCAATGTAATCGGTGTTCAGTTCCTTGCGAAAGCGATCGATCACCACATCCGCATCCGGCCGCTCCGGCTCTGGAATGCCGCCGGGCCGCAGCCAGAGCTTGGTGGAGAGCACATAAGAATCGCGGGGGAGTCCCTTCAGCGCAGCGGCGACATGGGCATGAGTTCCATAGGTGTCGGCGCAATCGAAAAAACGCACGCCCTGGTCATAGGCGTGGCGTACCAGTGATTTGGCCTCCTCCATGCCCAGACGGGTGAGATTGGATTGACGATTGGTTGCCTTGACGCCGGTGCCCATGGCAATGCGCGAGACCGATAGTCCGGTCCGGCCCAGGGCAACCCGCTGAAAGGGATCCACATCCGCCGGAGCCGGCTTAAACAACAGAGCGGTGGCCCCTGCCACCGACGTTTTGATGAATTGTCGACGACTCACTTTCATGGAAGAACTCCTATCACGCAGTTACAATCCGCTGCAAATAGACGCGCGCCTGTTTCGCTTCCTTGACCAGTTGGGCGAGATCCCCTTTTTTCAAGCATTCGATGACCAGCGGCCCTCCGTTCAAGCCGGCCTTTCTCAGCCGTTGCAACACGACGGGAAAATTCACCTGACCGGTGCCGGGGGTGACCTCGACATTCTTGGGCGGCAGATAGTCTTTTACGCACATTCCGCACACCACGTTCCCCACCTCCATAACATCCTCGGCGGGGTCCAATTTGCCGTCGGAATAATAAAAGATGTTGCCCGGATCGTACCAGAGACGAAAGGTGGGGTGATTCACCCTCTCGATGGTATGCCGGCATTGCGCGCCGGTGGCATTGAGCCCACCGTGGGGTTTTAGGACCAGGCGTACTTTTTTCTCAGCCGCATAATCGCAGCACTCGGCAACCACCTTGAAATAATTATCGAACAGATCCTCACGGCCTGTGCCGCCGAGCAGCAAAGACTGCGAGCCGCAGGCCATACACAGATCGATGAGCTGTTTCAGGCCATTGATGCCGGCGTGGATCGATTCCTGCACCGGGAAATCGCCGCCATAGGCTGAGAGGATGCCCAGGCCGCGAGCACGAGCCTGTTCCCCGATTCGCGCCGCGGACTCCATAGAGGTCTGCAGGGTGATGAGCAGCCGGCCGTTGGGAGCTGAAGTCATCAGTCCCATATAGCGAAAGCCTGCCTCCACGATCGCGTCCATGGCGGTGACTACGTCATATGCGGCCCAGGGCCGGGTAAAACAACCGATCTGCCATTCTCCCTTTTGCTTTGGCTGCAACGCGCAGCCGGCCGCCCCCAGGATAGGCGCAGCCAGAGCGACGGATAAAAACTCGCGTCTCGCGAGACTATCTGACTGATCCATATTATTATCCTTTTTATTCTTTTTTAAAAGAGCGCTGGTACGGATCGTAGGAAATTCGGCGTCCGCTGTAAAAGGATTCGACGGCCATCAGACAGGCGATGGAGTGCTGGAACCCGGCCTCGATGGGCGCGTGCGGCTGTTTGCGCGAGCGCAGACACTGCAGCCAGTTGAGAAAGTGGTCGGGGTGATCGATGGGCGCCACTTCGTTCACGCCCTTGATCACGCCCTTGTTTTTACTGCCCCCTTCCGCTGTGTACACCGGCGCCCGCAGATTGTCGAGTTTGAGCACGCCCTGATCGCCGTATATTTTGTAGCTGTTGCCGTAATCGTTGCCCAGATTGGTGGAATAGCTGACCATAAAGTCTTCGGGATAAATCCACAGCGCCTGCACATGTTCCGGGGTGGTGAACTGATTTTCATCCTTCCAGGTAAACGTGCCGCCATGACACACGCAGCTGACCGGCACTGTGGCGCCGGTGATGTAATGCACCGTGTCGAGGAAATGGCTGCCCCATTGCGGCACCGGCCCGTCGCAGGTCTCCCGGTAGCCGTACCAGGCGGAATAGCGGACTGAATCAAACTTGACTTTAGGCTTGCCCAGCCAGAACTCGTTCCAATCAACATCCTCTTTGGCGACCGGCCGAATATAATGATACCAGTAGGGCTTGTTGGCGTTCCGGCATTGTTCGATGCGGCTCACTTTGCCGAAAATGCCGGACTCGTAAACCGCCTTGCAACCGACCGCGGTGGGCAGACTGCGCAGCTGGGTGCCGATCTGCACCAGGATGCCGCTGCGTTTGACTTCATCATAGGCTTTGAGCAGCTCTTTGAGGTTTTTCGCCATGGGCTTTTCACAATAAGCGTCTTTGCCCGCTTTAGCGGCATCCTGCAGCTGACGGCTGTGCAGATGATCCGGAGAGGCGATCATCACCGCATCCACCTCTTTCATGGCCAACACATCGCGATGGGAGACAAAGGCGGCGGGTTCCCGCCCCCAGGCCTCTTTCACCGCAGCGATCGCCCGCTCCCGCGCCTGACGCCAGGGATCGCTGACCGCGATCACCTCGATGTTCTCGCTCTGTGTAAACGGTTGAATGCCGGCCAGATGAGCGGTGACGCCGCGGTCGCCGCAGCCGATCTGGGCGATGCGAATCCGGTTATTAGCGCCCAACACCCGCGAATAACTCAAGGCAGAGAACGTCACGGCTGCGCCCGCCGCAGCGGTGGTTTTGATAAAATCACGACGCTTGATGTCTGTGGTCATGTCGTACTCCCTGTTAGTGCTGTGGCATTTGATTGTTTTCGTTTTCTTGCAGCGTTAAAAACAGAACAACACTCTGCCGGCAAAAATCCAATTCACAGCTTCATAAGCTTGTCATTCCGCAGCCCCGTATTCCAATAATCCCAATGCCATCGCAAAGGGCGAGGAATCTAGCGTCGCACAAAGCCATAGGCTTTCGCATGCTCCGTTCGTCGCTAGATCCTTCGGCGCTCAAAATCTGCAAACCGACGCTGCAACACTTTGGTTTGCGCCTCAAGACGAAAAAATGGCAAAGGTAGCAAAAGAGTACTTTAACGCCCTAGTGCAGCACTGTACTCAAGTTCTGAAAAAACGGAGCAATGGATAAATTGCAAAAAATAAATTGCCGGCGTCATCATTGTGGATGGTATTCTAAAATCTGTCCATCCTGCAACAGCCGCTCACGCAGCCAATCGTAGGACACCTCCTGCACCGCCTGTTTCTGTTCCAGCGCCCGAACAGCGGCGGTGGCCGCCGATTGACCGAGGATCATGAACACCGGCTCCATGCGCACGGTCCCGTAAGCGATATGAGAGGCCGACAGGCATACCGGTACCAATAGATTTTTGCATTGCTCTTTCTTCGGCACCAAAGAACTATAAGAGATGGGGTAAGGTCCGCCGGGATGAACCTGAACATCGCCCTCGTTGCGGACAAACCCTTCAGCGGTGATGTAACGCTGAACATGGTGCGAATCCATGTTGTAGGATCCCATGCCGACCGGTTCCGGTGTGGGCTGAAGGCCGCGGCAGGTGAGTTCGGTGGTTACAAACTCACCGACCATACGGCGAGCTTCACGCACATACAACTGGTTCGGAAAGTGGCCGGTATCGAGGAATTCATCTTTGGCCCACCCCCATTTTTTCACCTGGTCGCGGATCGCCTGCGGCATGCGCGGGTGATTCGCCAGAGTCCACAAAAGCCCCTGGATATAGGAGATGTGGGCCTGGCGTATCTTTTCCCGCACTCCATAATCGCCGTCCGGATAATCATAGTTCTGCCCGATATAGTCGGTGCTCACCGCATAATTGTTGTTGATGTCGGTTTTGCGGTTGGGCATCATGATGATGCTCAACGGGACGCGCGTATCGCCCGCCTCATGGGTGCGCAGCAGCAATTCATAGCGGGACTCATCATACCCCTCGGGCTTGGCAAAGGGGATTTGATTCTCCTTCACATCGGTGACGCACAGGCGATAGTTGTACGCCTGCACGCGCCGGTCGGCGCCGCCATCAGGGCCCGGTCCGGAATCATCGACGCCGTGCAATAATCCGCTGCTCGCATCCCCTGACCTCACATAGGAATCCACCGGAAATATGAATTGATGATACTTGTCCTGAACGGTTTGCACGCCGTTCAACGTCTCCCCGTATTGTGCGTTCGCCTCACGTCCCACGGTATAGCTCACACCGGCGGCGGCCATCAGATCGCCTTCATAGCCGGCATCGATAAACATGGCCGCTTCAAAGCGTTTGCCGGATTCCATGCGGATCGAACGGATGCGGCCTTTCTTCTTTTCGACGCCGTTTTTCCGCTCCAACCGTTCGCCAAAGAAAACGCGGGCGCCGCTCTCCTCGAGCATTCGACGCAGAATCATTTCCGCCACATGCGGTTCAAAGGTCCACATGGCGTCTTCCTGCGGACGATAACGGGCATAGTCAGCCTGACTCTCATAGCGCCAGACCTGCGGATCGTCATAGTATTTTTTTATCCGCTGATAAAACTCGCGGCTGAGTCCACCGACCACCGCCTTGTTGCCGGTGTCCGTGGAGCCCAATCCGCCGCTGGTGAGGCCGCCGATATGCCGCCCGGGTTCGAGAATCACCGCGGTTCGGCCCATGCGTTGAACCTGTATGGCAGCCGTCACCCCTGCAGAAGTGGCGCCGTAGATAACCACGTCATAGTTATCGGTGACCTCAGGCGGCCGGCCCGACGCTGAGGCGAGGGTCGTGAACCCGATGGCTAAAATGATCCTGAACCATTTTTTCATCATGTCTCCAGTTATGCCTCTGTAAAAAAGTTGAATGCGGCAAAACCTTCAGGGCAGTCTATTCAACCCTTCCCAGCGCACATTCCATTGGCCGTTTTTAGGAAAGCCGGGAGCGTGATCACTGGGACCACCCTCCCAGCCGGCAGCCATCATGGCCACTGCAGCCAGCAGGCCGCCGTTGCCCGGCAGATAGACCGGTAGATTTTCCCGCTGATAATTATGGCCGTTTTTTAGATAGCGGTTTTTCTCCGCAGGCATCATAAGCGCCTGAATCGCCAGCTCCGGCTCTCCCAAGCGGGCAGCGGTCATGGCAACCAGGGGAAAATCCCAGCCCCAGGTGGACGACCAGTCCCAGTCACGCATCACCGCATGCAGCGTGCGCCGCATGGTCTCCGGGTCCACTCCCGGTCCCGGCAGCATGCCCCATCCGGCCAACAGCGTGGGATGATCGCGCCGCCTCGATGGATTTGCAAAGGTATCAGTGTCTCCTTCGGCATTCAGATAAAGCCCGTCCTTAACCGGCAGATCAGCCAATCCGGCCAAAACTTTTTCCCAGGCCGGTTCTGCAGCTAGGTTCAATCTCTGGCGCCAGTGCAGTGCGGTCTGCAGAGCAAAGCGCCAGTAGGTCAGTTCGAACGGAGGATTGCGCGTCGATTCAGGTCTGTGCTTTTCCTGAGCCGGTATCATGGGCGGGCCGAGAACATAGCGGCCGCTGGTGCTATCCTGAACGGCAAAAGAAGCTAAAAAATCCGCTGTGGAAAATACCAGGTCCTGATATTTTTTCAGCAGCTCCTTTTTGAGGTGCAGCCGGTGGAGCAGTTCCGCGTAATAGATGGGATGAGGCTGCTGCCAGATCAAAAACACGCCCACGGTCGATGGACTTTCCCGGCCATCCGGTCCGACCATTTTGGGCCATCGGGCGCCGCGGTAGCCTTGCCGCCCCGCCTCGGCGCGCGCCGCCGGCAACAGCGATTGATACCAGGCCATGCTTTTTTCCAGCAGCTCTGGTCTGCCCCACAGGGCCAAGTGCACCGCGTGCCACCAGTGCATCTCGAGATGAAATTTACCATACCACGAATTGCAGGTTAATCCGGTCTCGGCCGGCGGTTGTGATCCGGCGCACTGAATGCGAGTTAGATATTGCGACAGCACCACCCGCCGTTCCAGCTCAAAGGCTAAGGAATCCCGGCAGGCGGAAAAATCAATCGCGCCGCCGTGAGACCAGAAAGCGTTCCACTTTTTCCGCGACCGGCGAATAACCACAGTGGATTCTTTTACGCCGGCGATGGGATCCGAGGAGAACGCGCAGACAAATCCCAAGCGATGGCGACCCGCTGCCTGAATATACAACTTGTGCTTTTCCGTGGAAATGAACTGCGCCGGCCCATCGCAATCGACTCCGACATAATACCAGGTGGTGTCTAGCCGGCGCTGCAGCCGCAGACGTTGATAGGTCTGCTCCAGAACCCGCGTCTCATGACGATCCGGCTGCTGAAAATCCGCGCATCCTGGTCCAAACGACGCGGCCGCGTAGGGAAAGTACATCAGGATGCGCAGTCGCCGGTCCGCCAACAGCCGCGAGTGCACCTGCACCGCGATCCGGTCCTGCTCCGGATCGCAGGCCACGATCACCTGCACGGTTTCCCCGTCAAATTGAAATGTGCTGGTCAGCGTGCCGGACCACAAATCCAGCGACTGGTGAATCGCATCCAGATCTTTAACCATCGCTGCGCTGCCGTCTCGATGGCGCAGATCAAATCCGATTCGGCCCAGATGCAGACGATGGGGATTGGCTCGCAGCCATTGCGCCGCCGGGTTGTTCACTCGGGCGGCGTATTGGACCTCGCGGCCATAGGTGTCCATCGTCTGATAAGCCGCATCGAGGCGATGAATGATAGTGTCCGGAATGGTGTGCCAGCCCCACTGCGCCAGAGTCGCCAGGGGAATAGTGTTCTCATACAGCTCTGGAAAGGTCTGCAGTCCGGTTGCATCGGCGGTAAAGGCGAACTCGCCGTTGCCCACGGAAAGAGGCGACCAGGGATCCATGGACTGGTTGACCGGATTGTGGCGGCTGACCAGAGACCGGCGATCGATTCTTTCTTCAGCGGCTATTCGCGAGCCAAGAAGGAGCAGGGAAATGACCACGGCGTGTACTCGCATGGCGGCAAGTCCTTGAGCAAAAGAAATCAATCCCGAAAAACGAGCGTTGCAGCGACGGTCAACCCTTCCCCAGCCGGGGTGGACAGCGGCTGTCGCCCGATCTTACGGGAGAATCGAGGCAACCGGGGGTTAGAGAGCGCGCAGCTTGATGTTCCGGTAACTGACCTGACGGCCGTGATCCTGTAAAAAGAGGTGGCCCTGCTGACGGCTGCTGAAATCCTTCACGGCTCTGAACTTGCTCTTTTTGAAAGCCTGGCGAAACTTTTTTCCGTCGCGTTCGAATGCCAATACTTTTTTGCCGTTGAGCCAGTGTTCGATATGGTTGCCGTTGACGACCAGACGGACCTGATTCCACTCGCCTATGGGTTTCGGCGCGGTGTTTTTGGCGGGAAGCAGGTCGTACAGCGAGGCGAATCGACGGTTGCCGTTGCGGCCCTGCTTGGCGTCCGGGTTCACCTCGTCGTCCAGAACCTGATATTCGAACCCGACGCTGCAGGCCGGCTGGATAAAATACTTGATGCCGCTGTTGGCGCCACGGGTCAATTTCACCTCCAGGGTCAATTCAAAATTGATGAACGTGTCGCTGGTGATGATGTCGCACCCCTCCTCGTGGCCGCCGAGAACGGTCAGAGCGCCGTCCTGCACCTGCCACATGCCTGTGCTCAGACTGTCCCCGGCCAAGGTCATCCAGCCGGTGAAATCCTTGCCGTTGAACAGGAGCCTCCAGCCCTGCTGTTTCTCCTCATCGGTCAATTGATTGACGTCCGCCGGCCGGACGGTGGCCGCGGACACGATCAGCAACACGATCATTATCGTTCTGCATGCTTGAATTCTTTTCATTCTTCCAGCCTTCCGTTTCATAAAGTGATTTCTCATGTGCATCCGTCATCGCATGGAGGTCCCATGCGAGCGTCCCAAAACACACAAGGGCACGAAGAACCGTGCCCCTGCCCTGCGTTTAAATCCTGAGAAGGCTTAAACGTTCTTGGGAACGATAAAAGGTTTGCGGTATTTTTTCCTCGATAGATACTTGTTGGCCTTGCGGGCAAACGGACCGACGCACCGTTCTTTTTCCGCATCCCAGGCGAGCCAGGGCCCGAGGGTCAACGGCTGTTTTTTCAGATCCACTTCGTTGCGCAACAGGTGTTCGATGACGCTCTCCACCGCGGCCTGCGCTTCGCTCCCCGAGTCCTTGACCGCGGCCTTGATCTCGTCCACCTCAGCGTCCCGGCCGATGCGATGAGCGATGTTGGCCAGGTGGCACAGGGCTGAGGTGATATGTCCCTGTTCGATCTCCCCCCGCAGGTCTTGCACTCTGCGGCTGCGCACCGCATCGATGAAATTGGCCTGATGCTGGCCGCCGCCGTCGCCGGGGAACTGTTTGATCCGTTTTTTATCGTTGTCATAGACCGAACCGCCACCGCGTCCGCCGACAAAATAGCCGCCCTCGCACTGCAGCACGTTGCCGTCGCGGGTGCCGCGCAGGTGATCCATCGCGCGTTGTCCTTTGGCGCGATAAAGATTGCGCACCTGAACGATCACCGGGATGTCGCCGTAATCCAGAACGGTCAGGTGGGTGTTGGGAGTCTCGCGGTCATCGTCAAAGATAAAAAGGCCGCCGAGGCTCCACACCCGTTTCGGATAGTGATTGAGATTCAGAGCGAAACGGCAGTCGTCGATCTGATGTACGCCTATGTTGGCCATCTCCCCGTCGCCGTACTCCCAGAACCAATGCCAATCATAATGCAGTCGCCGGCGCATCAAGGGCTGCATCTTGGCCGGGCCGGTCCACAGATTATAGTCCACCGACGCCGGGATGGGCTGTGGTTGAGTCACCCGGCCGATGGAGGTGCGCTCTTTATACCAAACGCCGTGCGCATAAAGGACTTTGCCGATATGGCCCTGACGGATGAACTCGATCGCTTCGCGAAAACCGGTGTCCGAACGGTTTTGCGTGCCCGCCTGAACGATGCGGTTGTACTTGCGCGCCGCTTCCACCAACTTGCGGCCTTCCCACACCGTGTGGGAAACCGGCTTTTCCACATACACGTCTTTGCCGGCCTGGCAGGCCCAGATGGCGGCCAGCGAATGCCAATGATTGGGCGTAGCGATGACAACCGCGTCGACCTGCGGATCGTCCAAAAGCCGGCGCAAATCCTGATAAGCGGCAACCGGTTCATTCCGGCTGTTGAATTTATTCGTTTCACGATTCAGGATATCCGAATCAGCGTCGCAAAGGGCCACTACTCTCACGCCGGGGATCTTGTAGAATTCTTCGATATGCTGCGCGCCCTTGGAGCGAATGCCGATAATCCCAACGCGGACATCTCCATTGGCGCCGATAATCTGCCGGTACCGCGATGCAGCTAAAACCGAACGTGATGCCATCAACGCACCGCACACCCCTGCGGATTTGAGTAAAAAATCCCTTCTGCTGATCAAATCCATAAGACCCGCTTTCGTTTAATCCTTGGGCTTACACCGTAAGAGTGAATATAAAAATTATCCTAAAGCGATGCAAGCCTGTTTTTTTCAACATATCCTGTCCGCCGGTTCACAGAACCTGAAATCCGGGACGGTACGTTTTTGTTAAAAACGCATTGGCTTCCGGCAGATTGGTAAAGCGCCGTTGTTCGCCGTCCCATTCTAGTTTTTTCTGCATGCGCAGAGCGATATTGCCGAGCAGCACCACCTCGGTCACCAGCGCGGCGAACTCAAAGTTGGCGCCGGCGGGATCGCCGCCCTTGCACGCGGCAATGAACTCCTTGTGATGCCCGATCGAACGCGGCAGCACTTCGGCGGGTTTGGGAAATTCCTTGTGACGCTCTTCCGGGATGATGCGGTTGCTCAACATCTTGCCCGTGTCGCCGACATAGAGCGTATCGTTGTACTCGACCTTGCGGCCCGGTTCCAGTTCCATGGGCATGGTGGGACGGATCATGCCGTCATACCATGTCAGGGTCAGAGGCGGCTGCTCAGGCCCGCGCGCCGGGAATTCATACTTGACCACAGAGACCAGGGGGAAAGTTTCCTCATGCCATTCGGTCGAACTGGCTTCCACGCTGATCGGGTGCGCCAGATCCAGCGCTTTAAAAATCGGATGGAAGGCATGACAGCCCATGTCGCCAAGCGCTCCGGTGCCGAAATCGAGCCAACCGCGCCAGCGGAACGGATGATAGACGAAATGATAGGGACGATCCGGGGCCACGCCGAGCCACAGCTGCCAGTCTAATCCTTTGGGCACCGGCATGACCGCCGTGGGCCGGCCGATGGCCTGGGGCCAGACGCCGCCGCCTCGAGGTCGGTCGCTCCACTGATGCACCTCCCGCACTGGACCGATGGCTCCGGCCATGAGATACTCTTTCAGCACGCGCCAGCCCTCTCCCGCCTGGCCGGCATTGCCCA
Source organism: bacterium (assembly GCA_036788095.1). GTDB lineage: Bacteria > Zhuqueibacterota > Zhuqueibacteria > Residuimicrobiales > Residuimicrobiaceae > Anaerohabitans. The sequence continues at coordinate 38,741 of DAIQOA010000012.1, forward strand.
TTTGCGTGGCCACCTTCATCTCCCGCGCCACCCGAGCCATCTCAAAGGCTTCGGCAACCGTATGGGTTAAAGGCTTTTCACAATAGACGTGTTTGCCCATGCGCATCGCCATCAACGAGATCGGCGCATGCATGAAATCCGGGGTGGCGACGATCACCGCATCGATGTTCTTCGCCTCCTGCTCCAGCATGATCCGAAAGTCCTTGTAACGTGCGGCCTTGGGATATTCTTTAAAGGTGCGTTCGGCGTATTTATAATCCACATCGCACAGGGCTACGATGTTTTGTCCCTCTTTGGCAAAGTTGGTCAGATCCGCATGACCCATGCCGCCGATGCCGACCGCGGCAAAATTGAGCCGGTCGCTGGGCGCCACATAGCCCGGGCCGCCCAACACCTCACGCGGAACAACCATGGCGCTCTTTGAATGACCACAGCCCGTGGTGATCGCCGCCAGGGTTGTCGCGGCGGCACCGATGAACCGACGCCGGTCCATGGAAAGCGTTCGATCCTTTTTTTCCGTCTCTTCCATAACCTTTTCTCCTCGCAATTAGGGAATCAGGTGATGCCCAAGATATCACATTATCGCGTGTCAGGCAAGTCTTTTTATTCTTCGCGCGCCGTTCCTCTGCAACCATGGCGGCTGCCCGCAGGCTCAGCGCAACAGGGTCATTTTTCTGCATTGCTTGAAAGAGGGCGTCTCCACCTGATAGAAATAAAGTCCGGAGCCCAGTGAATGGCCATCGACGGTAAAACGGTGGACGCCCGCGGACAGAGTGCCGCTGAAGATCAGCCGCACTTCTCTGCCCGTCACATCGCGCAACAGCACGCGCACCGGTTCTGTCTGCGCCAGGGAAAAGACAAAAGTCGTCGAAGGATTAAAGGGATTGGGGTGGTTCTGTTCCAGCCCATAACCGTCGACTGATTGAGCCCGGCTGTGCGCCACGCCGACGGTGAGGGCAAAATCATCCATCCGTCGAGGTCTGATCTGCCAACCGTTGGCAGCGCTATAATCCAAAACGCCGGTCACCGTATAAAAGCCCGCGGGCGCCGGGGAACCAGCCAGATCCGTGCTGGCGTCGATGAAAACCTGCACCGTATCCTGTCCGTCGGTCATTTTCACCAGAGCATCCTGACCCGCCGTAGGCCAGTTGGAGGGATCGATCAACGTCACGCCGCTGATCTGAATCAGCAGGGACTCCTTCTCTTCCCCCCACTCGTCTTTTCTTAAGGCCGTCTTGAGCAGAGGCGCATCGGTTGCGATGATTTGCACGCTTCCGGGCATAAGGACCAGATCGGTCAAGCCATCCAGTGTGTCGACTCGGCCGCTGACAAAGACGCGTTGTCCCGGCTGCAACGAAACCGCCAGCGCCTGGCTGGAGACATGCAGCCCGCTGTTCTCGTCCTGCAGATAAAAATCCGTCAAACCGCGACGGCCAAAGTTTTGCGTGCTCACCACGCCTTCAACCGTCACCGTTTGGTCCAGACGATCGGGCACGCCGTCGGCGTTGTCATCCTCCCGGGCCTGTGCGATGGAGAGAACCGGCGGATGATAATAGCTTGACAAGGCGATCGAGGATTCCAGTGTATCATACAGTGCGCTGACGCCGTACAGGTACGTGGAATCCTGCACGGCATCGGAATCAAGAAAAGAGGTCTGCTCCGCGGCCACTCGAGCCAGTTCCGACAGGCGCATCGGATGATCCACAGAGCCGCGATAAACGATAAAGCCGTGCAACGATTGCACGTCGGCCGGTCGGCTTTCTTCCACAGCCGTTGGAATAATGCCCCGGGTAGGGCCGGGGACCGACGCAATGATCGGCGACGCGTTCCCAGAAAAACCGGCGAGGCGCTGCACCGTGCCGTTATGGTTGATCCACAGATCGATCAGAAAATTTCCATAGCCGCTGTTCTTGGTCCGTACATCGATCAGAGTGGCGAAGGGGTGGTCCAGGTCCTCGATCAGGTAATTGACGCCGTACGAGACCGGTAAATGATCGTCCGTGGAAATAACCGGATGGGCGTCCTCCGCACTGCCGCTCAGGGGCTCGATAAAAATGCCCACCCGGCTCAGGCCGATGAGGCCGCCGAGGTCCACCGCGGTTTCCCATTGTGGGGATGCGTAGGAATCCTGCGACGTGATGCCGTCGATCCGTGCGACCTCCGTGGAATCCAGCATATTATAGACATGAACTCGATAAAGATACGGGCCATGCATCACCTGCCAGGCATAATGGTTGAAATCCACCTGCTCCAAAGAGGCGCCCTGATAGCCGCTCAGGTCAAAAAAGACCCCATAGCCGCTGCGCAATTTTTGAAACCAACCGCTGGCCGGTTTGGCGTTGTGATGAGCGAGACGGATTTGCGGGCGCTGCAGGCTCCAGGAGAGAAGAACGTTGGGACCAACCGGATGAGCGGACAAAGCCATGGGCAGATACTCCCGCCGCTGCAGCAGAAAGGTGACCCGACCCACCTGTCCTTCACTGAGGTGCACCGTCTGGATCTGGCTGAAATAATCCAGGGCCGTGGCGCTCACTTGGTATGAACCAGACGGCACATCCACAAAAGCAAAGGAGCCGCTGTCGTCGCTCATCGTATACCAATCGCTGTCCAGCAGATGGATCTCCACATTGGCTACCGGCGTTCCCCGGTCTGCGTCCAGCACCTTGCCGATAATATAGCCGATATCCGTGATGCCGGCGCGGCCCGCGTCCGCCGGCAACATCGTGGCGGATGCATGGGCCGGCGCGAGGGATCCGCCGAACGCAGTAACCGCCAGACAGGCGGCCCAACATCCAAGCAATAGAAGAAATATTCTTTTCATCAAGAGCTCCATCAAGGTGTAATGTTATCATCTTTTGGTCCATCCGGCAAATGGGCTGATGATCAACCGGTAAGGGCGCCCAACAGCGACAAGGATCCTTCATCGAACTTGATATCCGGCGGATTGTTCATTCTCCGGCCATGGAAAGCAGGACTTTACCCATAGTAGGCGCAGGAGACCCTTCCTCGCATGCTGCAGCGCGCAGCGGAATGGCCATTGAGCAATACCCTGCCGTTGACCGCCGCCGGCAGAGCAAGTAAAGCTTGATTGTTTCCTTTATTTTTCGTAAGTTGATGTACGAAAAAGTCTATCATAAAGGAAAACCGATGCCTGAAGCTAAAAAACCAGAAATCGGCGCCGAAGTAGAAGCGCTGTGTCCCAAATGCAAGGGGGCGACCGTTCATGTCATCGAGGTGATCAAAACCCCCGAACTCATGAAGGTGATGTGCAAAACCTGCTTGAATTCGCATCGTTTCCGTCCGCCCAAGGGAGGCGCGGCAAAATCCTTAAAAGCACCAAAGGTGAAAAAGCCCAAACTCGATCCCCAGACCAGAGAAGAGCGAAAATGGAACCGGATGCTCGAGCATGCGGATAAAGAAAAAGCGGTCTCCTACAGCATGAACTCATCCTTTACCGAAAACGACGTAATCGATCACACCAAATTCGGCGTCGGCGTGGTTGTCAAGATATTGGATCACGGAAAAATAACCGTGATTTTTCAAGATGGTTTGCGGAACATGGTGCAGAATTTTAAAGCCCGCTGAGATTAAGAATCCTGTAAAAAAGGCCGTGAGCGAACGCTTGCGGCCTTTTTTTTTTCAATCCTCCCGGCCGGACGGCGCGGCTAAAACGACCGCGCTCAATCCGTGTACAAATACCGCTTGATCTTTTTCGTCGGCGTCTTTTCGAACTCTTCCGATTGCTCGATGATCTTGTGGATGCGCGAATAACCCGCCACCTTGGCGTTTACCTCCACGCGAATCTCCTCGAGCAGCTTTTCGACGGTCTTGACCGCCTGCGAGCCGTCCAGAGTGGAGATATGAAAGTGCTGCTCCAGGGCGTCATAGTCCGGGTGCACCCGGGCGACGATGCGCCCCTCTTTCTCATAGACCAGCGACTCCAGGACATAGGGGGATTGGGACAGATGAAATTCAATCGCCTCGGGATAAATGTTTTCGCCGGACGGGCCGACGATCAGATTCTTGGATCTTCCTTTGATGAACAGATAGCCGTCTTCATCCAGGCAACCACGGTCGCCGGTGATCAACCAGCCGTCCCTGGTGATCGCCTTTTGCGTGGCCTCCTCGTTCTTATAATAGCCTTTCATGATGTTGGGGCCTTTGGCCTGGATCTCACCGATGCCGGTCTCCGGATCGACCTCCACGATCCGTACGCTCACCGACGGCACCGCCTTGCCGGCGGACTGTTTTTTGACTTGGCCCACCGGATTCACGGTGAGCAATGGAGAGGCCTCGGTCAGCCCATAACCGGAGATGTAGGGAAAACCGGCTTCGCTTAAAAACTCTTCCACATCGAGCGGCATGGCCGCACCGCCGAAAATCATAATCTTTAATTTGCCGCCAAAGGCCTGAAACAATTTCTTGCCGGCGACCAGGTAGACCAGTTTGGGCGTGATCTTGTAGGCCATTTTAGAAAAAGAGCGGGAATTGATTTCAGCCAACACCTTTTTCTTGTATATTTTCTCCATGATCAGAGGAACGGAGAGGATGTGGGTGGGCTTGACCTTTTGCACCGCCGGCAGCAGCGTCTGCGCCGTGGGCAGGCCCTTGATGTAATAGACCTTGGCGCCTTGCATGAACGGCGCGAGAAAGCCGCAGGTGCACTCGTAGGCGTGCGATTGCGGCAGGATGGAGACCAAGCGGTCCTCGTGCGTCAGGCCGATCATGCGCACGGCCGAGATGGCGTTGGAGACGATGTTCTTATGGGTCAGCATCACCCCTTTGGCGTGGCCGGTGGTGCCGGAGGTGTAGAGCAGCTCCGCCAGATCATCCTCTTCGACGGGAAAGCGCAGAGGGTTGGGCTCTTTTTTCTTTTGCGGAATAGTGCCTTCGATCAGATCCCGTATGTTCACCACATTCAGCTGATCCAACGGCAGCGGCCGGTTGTCCATGGCCACCACCCAATCCATCTCCTTGGAACGAATGTCCGACACTTTGTGCGCCAGCCGGCTGGAGATGAACAGAATGCGGCAACCCGCGTTGCGGATGATGTGATGCGTTTCAGATTTATGAAAATCC
>DAIQOA010000013.1:0-43621 GCA_036788095.1 bacterium
GCTTTCCTGCAATGCCTATGAGATCGTCACCGTATCGCCCAAAGAGGCAAGGCCCAAGTAAGAACCGGCATCGCTTGTTTTGCTTGATTCTTGCCTCCTCAACTCTTAAATTGATTAGATATAACGAATAACCTTTAACTGGGAACATTCAACCGCATGTTACGACCGAGAAAACATCTTTCAAAAAAAGAACTCAAGGAAGACAAGCTGGTCACCTTTTATGCCAAAGCCACTGCCTGGCTGGAAAATTACAAGTCCTATCTGATCGCAGGGCTGGCCGCGGTGATGGTATTGGTGTTGGGCGTCTTTTTTTATTTTCAATCCAGTCAATCTTCGGAAAAGAGCGCCAGTGTCGAGCTGGCCAAAGCCACTCGGGCCTATGAGAGCGGCAATCTGCAATCAGCCATCCCAATGCTGAGCAATCTGGTTAAGAGCCACGGCCGCACGACTAGCGGCAAGATCGCCCGTTTTTATCTGGCCAACGCTTTTTTTCAGAGCAAGGATTACGATAACGCAAGAATCAACTACCAGAAATTTATCGATTCGTTCAGCGGCGACAAGCATTTCCAGGCAGCAGCCCACGGTGGTCTGGCAGCCTCCTTAGAAGAGAAAAAACAATATGCTGAAGCGGCTGCTTCCTACAGCAAAGCAGCGGAAAAGTACGCGGGCACGGTGCATGCGCCGCTCTTTCTCTTCAAGGCCGGACGCTGCTATCAGCAGGCGGGAAAACCAGAGCAGAGCAAGGTGATGTTTCAAAGGATCGTGGACGAGTTCCCCAAATCTGCCGAGAAGGACGAGGCGGTTCTGCAGCTCGCCATGTTGGGGCAATAAAGGTTGTCTATTTTTTTCTTGCATACTTGGTTATTTTTTTTTATATTATTATCCCAAAGTGGGCCCCAAAAGCCCACTTTTTTATTATTAGGTGGAACAGGAAATGCGACCTGAAGAATTGACGCCTGTGATAGAGCCGGTGTTGAGCGCCATGGGCATCGACCTGGTGGATCTGTTGATCCATGGAAGAGGGGGCCGGACCCTGGTGCGCATCCTGGTGGATGAGCCCGGCGGCATCAGCATTCGGCGTGTTTCCCAGGCCAGCCGTGCGATCTCGGATCTTCTGGATCAGAAAGATCTGATTCCGGTGCGCTACACCCTGGAGGTCTCTTCGCCCGGTGTCGATCGTCCGTTGAAAAACGCCCGTGATTTTATCCGCCACACCGGACGATTGGTAACGGTTCAGCATCGGGTTGGAGAGACGACGGAGACCCTGGTCGGCCGCATCCGCAGAGTGGATACGGACACTGTTCTCCTGGCGACAGAAAAAGACACGCAGGAAAAAATAATCGAGCTCGGCCGAATTCAATCAGCCGTGATTATCTTGGAATTCTAATGATCGTGGAACGAAACCATGAAAAATGAAATCGTCGAAGCCTTCTCTTTATTGGCGAAGGAGAAGAACATCGATAAGGAGATTCTCTCCCGCATTTTGCAGGAAATTTTCCTCAACATGTTGAGAAAAAAATACGGCCAAAACGGCAATTATTCCATTTTCGTCAACATGGAAAAAGGGGAAATTGAGATTTATCAGAGCAAGCTGATCGTCGAACTGGTGACCAACGACGTGACCGAGATCGATCTGGAGACGGCGCGGCGTGCGGAGCCGGATCTGCAGTTGGGCGATGAATTTCTGGAGATCATCGATCCGTCCACCTTCGGCCGCCGGCTGATCATCTCGGCTAAACAAAACCTCAACCAGCGCATCAAAGAGATAGAAAAGGAACTCATCTTTGAAGAGTTCAAGAACCGTATCGGCGAAATCATCATCGGCGATATCCGCCAGGTGAACCGTGAAGAGATCTTTATCAATGTCGACCGGACCGAATTGAGCCTGCCCAAGAACGAGCAGATCAAGGAGGAAAAGTATCGTCGCGGCGACAGCCTGCGCGCCGTCATCAAGGACGTTCGTTGGACCTCTCGCGGGCCGGAGATCGTCGTTTCACGCAGCGATCCCATGTTTATCATCCGTCTGTTTGAGCTGGAGGTGCCCGAAATTTATGAGGGCATCATTGAGATAAAAGGCATTGCACGCGAACCCGGAGAACGGACCAAGATCGCCGTCTTCTCCCACGACAAGCGCATCGATGCCGTGGGCGCTTGCGTCGGCATGAAGGGGATGCGCATCCAATCCATCGTCAAAGAGTTGAACAACGAAAAAATCGACATCATCAATTTTAGCACCGAACCCGAGATCTTTGTCACCCGTGCGCTCAGTCCGGCCAAGCCTAGCCGTATTCTGATCTACGAGGACGAGAAACGCGTGATCGCGGTGCTGGACGACGAACAGATTTCCCTGGCCATCGGCAAAGGCGGTCAGAACCGCCGGCTGGCCAGCAAGTTGACCTCCTACGACATTCAGACCATTCGGGAAGAGGACTATCAAAAAATGATGGCCCAGGAACGGGAGGCCAACAAATCGTTGGAAGACGTCGAAGGGTTGAGCGAAAAATTAAAGACCCTGCTCATCGAGGCGGGGCTCCATTCGATCCGCGATGTTCAGGACGCGGCGGACGAGACGCTGCTGGAGATCCCCGGCATCGGCGAAAAGACCCTGGAAAAAATCAAGAACATTATACAGTCGCATAATCAATAGCGTGTTTGGAGAACTCTCCAACGGTACGTTGGCAGGTCGTGATTAATCGGGAGTAACAGACTTTGTCCCCCAAGAAAAGGGTATTTCAAGTCGCCAGAGAGTACAACATTTCGAACGAAGCGCTCATTGCCTTTCTCACCAAGCTGGGCTATGACATCCGCAACCAGATGAGCACCGTCGCCGACGAGGCGCTGCAGCAGGTGGCGGAAAAGTATGGTGAGAAGGCGGTCGCTGCGGACGAGGAACATGAATTTCGTAAACGGCTGCGCGATAAGAAGGTGGCTGAGGAAGCGAAAAAGAAAGAAGCGGCCATCGATCTGGAGCGTCGTTTGCGCGTGGCGCAAGAGTATGCCAAAGAAATACCCGCCATGAAGAAACGGCGCGAAGCGGCCACCCGGATGGAAGAGGCAGAGCAGGAAAAAGAGGCCAAGCTCGCAGCGGCCAAGCAAGCGGAAGCCGCCAAGATGGGGGAGACCGCTGAAAAAACGGAGGTGACGGTCAAACGCCCGAGCAAGCGCGTTAAAATCGTTGAGATTCCGCCCACCGAACCCACGGCCAAGGAAAAAGAAAAGAAGCGCGAAAAAGAAAAGGAAAAAGAGCGCGAGAGGGGTAAGGCGCGCACCGGGCTGCCGAAAGAAGAAATCCTGATTCCGACCACCAGACCCAAACCCCCCATGCCTCCGGCGAAGGAGGGGATCGCCGCGGTCCCATCGGGCGAAGAGGATCAGGCGGATAAACGAAAAAAACGCAAACGTAAAAAGAAAAAGAAAGTCGGTGCGGAAGAGGCCGCTCCAGCCGTTGTCGATAAAAAACATAAACGCGTCAAGAAGAAAAAGAAACACACCTTCAACGAAGAGGAGATTCAGGCCTCTATCCGTCAGACCATGGCCTCGCTGGAAGATGCGGGCAAGGTTAAAAAGAAAAAACGTCGCTCCCACGATGAAGGCGAAACCGAGGTCGATGAGGTTTCCGTTATCCGCGTCAGCGAGTTCATGTCGGTCTCTGAATTGGGCAAATTGATGGAGGTGGAACCCTCCGACCTGATCAAAAAGTGCATCGAATACGGCATGATGGTTTCCATCAACCAGCGATTGGACATGGACACCATCACCCTGCTGGCCTCCGAGTACGGCTACGGCGTGGAAAAACTGCAGGATATGGATCAGGAACTGCTCGACACCCTTAATGATCAGGTGGACCGGGAAGAGGACCTGCTGCCGCGTCCACCGGTGGTGACGATCATGGGCCATGTGGATCACGGCAAGACTTCTTTGCTGGATTATATCCGTAAAAGCAACATCATCGCCGGCGAAGCCGGCGGCATCACCCAGCACATCGGCGCTTATGAGGTGGTGGTCAATAGCAAGGCGATCACCTTTCTGGACACGCCGGGCCACGAGGCGTTTACCGCCATGCGCGCCCGAGGCGCCCAGGTCACCGATATCGTCATTCTGGTAGTGGCGGCCGACGACAGCGTTATGCCGCAGACCATCGAGGCGATCAGCCATGCCAAAGCCGCCAACGTCCCCATGGTGGTGGCGATCAACAAAATAGATAAACCGGGCGCTAACCCGGAAGCCATTCGCATGCAGCTGGCCAACCACGGCGTGCTGGTGGAAAGGTACGGAGGCCGCTATCAATCGGTGGAGATCTCAGCCAAGAACGGCCAGAACTGCGAACAATTGCTGGAATTGATTCTGCTGGAAGCCGAAATGCTCAATCTGCGGGCCAACCCCAACCGAAAGGCCAAGGGGGTGGTGATCGAATCCCGGCTGGATCGAGGCAAAGGCGTGATGGCCACGGTGTTGGTGCAAAGCGGAACCCTAAAGATCGGCGATCCGTTTGTCGCCGGCGCTTATTCGGGCAAGGTTCGCTCCATGTTCGATGAGCGTGGCCGCAAGGTCAAGACCGCCGGCCCTTCGACGCCGGTGCAGGTGCTGGGCTTTGATGGACTGCCGCAGGCCGGTGATTCCCTGATCGGATTGGAATCGGAACGAGACAGCCGCGACATCAGTTCCAAACGCCAACAGCTGCAACGCGAATATGACCGCCTGCGCAACCGTCCGCGCAGCCTCGATGAGATCTCGAAAGAGATCCAAAAAGGACAGGTGCGCCAGCTCTTTGTGGTGCTCAAAGCGGACGTGGATGGATCCATCGAGGCCATTACCGACACTCTGCAGGGATTGCGCACCGAAGAGGTGGCGGTGGACATTATCCATCGTGGCGTCGGCGCCATATCGGAATCGGACGTATTGCTGGCAGCCGCTTCCGGCGCCATCGTCATCGGATTCAACGTGCGTCCCACCACCAAAGCGCGTGAATTAGCGGCTAAAGAACATGTGGACATTCGTCAATACGAAATCATCTACGAAATCGTCAATGACATCAAGGCCGCGCTGGAAGGATTCCTCGCTCCGAGCCTCAGTGAAGAGCTGACCGCCACCGTCGAGGTGCGGCAGATCTTCAAGGTGCCCAAGGCGGGCATGATCGCCGGCTGCTATGTGCAAACCGGCAAATTGACCCGCAGCGATAAAATCAAGGTCTATCGCGATGACCGCCTGATTCATGACGGCAGCATCTCGTCGCTGCGACGGTTCAAGGACGATGTGCGCGAAGTCGCCGCCGGGTTCGAGTGCGGCATCGGCTTGATGAATTACGACGACATCAAAGTGAACGATGTCTTTGAGGGCTATCGGGTGGTTGAGACCAAACGGACCCTGGATTAAATCATGCTGGTGGGGCTGTATCAAATCGAGCTGTTCATTCCGGACAGCGGCTCGCTCAAGTCTAAACGCTTTGTCCTGAAAAGCCTGAAAGACAAAATACGGGCCAAGTTCAACGTCTCCGTAGCGGAGGTGGAGGACAATGAGCTGTGGCAGCGCGCCGTCCTCGGAGTCGCCATGGTCAGCAATGAACGCAAGTTCATCGATCAAGTGATGACGCAGATATTCAATCTCGTCGAACAGGACGATTCCGTAGAGATCACCAACCAGCAATTGGAAGTGTTTTAAATGAACTATAGACGAGCCGACCGGGTGGCTGCGCAGATCCTGGCCGATGTCAGTCAGATCATTCTGCGCGAAATAGCTGATCCGGATATGGGATTCATGACCATCACCAAGGTCAAAGTGACCGACGACCTGCGCCATGCAAAGATCTATTATTCGGTGCTGGGCGACGAGGCCAAACAGAAAAAAGCGACGGAAGCGCTGCAGAAAGCGCACGGCCATATCCGCGCGGAACTCGGCCATCGCCTGAGCTTGAGATTTGTCCCGGAACTTGCTTTTTATTATGATGATACAGCCGCTTACGCGGATCACATAAACCAGATTCTTAATAAAATCCATCAAGCGGATTCGCCGCCTGACCCGGATTCGGACGCAGATTAGCCTGCACAAGATTCACACTCTCATCAGGATTGGGCTCATGCTGCCGGGGCGAGGGTGGAGACGGCCATTTGGAAAAAATCATCAACATCAATAAACCGCCCGGCTGGACCTCTTTTGATGTTGTTCGGCGTTTAAAGCATCACTGGCCGCAGGAGCGAGTGGGCCATGCTGGAACACTGGATCCCTTTGCAGAGGGTGTGCTTCTGGTTTGTGTCGGCCAAGCCACCAAACAAGTGCCGATGCTTATGACCCAAGCGAAAGAGTATCGCGCCACGGTACAACTGGGAATCGAGACCGATACGCTGGACATCACCGGCCGGATCGTCTCTGAACAGAACGTGCCGCGCTCTGCCGCGGATGATATCAGAGCGGTGCTGACGGATTTTGTCGGGCGCATTCAGCAAGTGCCGCCGAGGTTTTCCGCGCTCAAACAGGAGGGGCAGCGTATGTATGACCTGGCCCGCAGGGGCGCTGCCGTGGAGCCTCAGGAACGCAGTGTAGATATTTACGAGCTTGAGCTGTCAGCGGTACCATCGTTTGATAGTTTGGAGCTGAGAATTGTCTGCTCCAAAGGCACTTTTATCCGTTCCCTGGCCCGAGATGTGGCGCATGCGCTCGGCACCGTCGGTTTTGTGCGCAGATTGATACGAACCCGCATCGGCGTTTACCGGCTGGAGCAGGCTGTAGGGATCGAGCAACCGGAGACCTGGCAGGCAGGAGAGTGCAGGCAGTAATTCATGGAAACCGTCTGGAATTTAAGCGACTATATTGCAGATGCACCGGCTGTCGTTACGGTGGGAACATTTGACGGCGTTCATCTCGGCCATCAGCAGCTCATCTCACGCATGGCGGAGAGAGCCCGCAGGGCGGGGCTCCGTTCGCTGGTAGCGACTTTTGAGCCTCCACCGCAGATCGTTGTTCAACGACTGCACGAGCCTGCGATTCAGCTTTTGACGACCATTGAGGAAAAGATTGTTCACGTACAACGCCTCGGCATCGACACCCTGCTGATCATGCCGTTTTCACCCAGCTTTGCCGACATGAGCGCTGAGCAGTTTGTCGCTGAGGTGCTGCTCGACCGGCTGAGAATGACCGAGATATTTATCGGCAGCAGCCACACCTTTGGCCGCGCGCGCAGCGGCAACGAGGCTTTGCTGAAAAATCTGGCGCAAAAGAACCGTTTTTCCGTCTCCATCGTGGAGCCGGTCTATCAAGACGGCGAGGTGATCAGCAGCACACGCATCCGTTCACTGTTGACGGAGCGTCGCATTGAAGAGGCCGCTCAGCTTCTTGGCCGGTCTTACAGTCTGCAAGGACGGGTGATTCAAGGGGACGGGCGTGGCCGCAAACTGGGTTTTCCGACCGTCAATCTGAAGCCCTATTCCATATATAAACTGGTGCCGCAGCACGGCATCTATTTCAGCCGGTTTCATTGGGAGAAGGTGCATTCGCCCGCCGTCACTTATATCGGCATGCGGCCCACCTTTGGCCTGAACGAACTGGTCATTGAGACACATGTGCTGGATTTCGAGGAGGAGATGGCAGGCCGCGAGATCACCGTCGAGCTGCTCCAGGTCCTTCGCGACGATATTCAATTTGAAACCACGCAACAGTTAATCGAACAAATCCATCGGGATGTCGCCAAAAGCAAGGAACTTTTCAAGACGTCCTCACGTTAATTCAGGAGGTTTTAAAAATGCCATTAGCCAAAGAACAAAAGGCTGAAATTGTTGCCAAGTACGGCCAGTCGGCACAGGACACCGGCAGCGCCAAAGCGCAAATCGCCCTGCTGACCGAGCGCATCAATCAATTGACCAAGCACTTTCAGGTGCACGGAAAAGATTTTCACTCCCGTCGTGGTCTTTTGCGCATGGTCGGCCGTCGTCGGCGTTTGCTGGATTATCTCAAGTCCAAGGACATCGCCCTTTACCGTGATTTGATTCAGGAATTGGGCATTCGTCGATAAGGCCTCGACAACCTCTTTCAGCAAAACCCTCATCGGTTAATTGTCTAGCTCGAAGAAAGGAGGACTGCTCAATGATCGATGTTCGTCAGGTGACTCGATTTTACGGTCGAGTGATGGCTGTCGACAACATCTCTTTTCAGGTGGACAAGGGGGAGATTCTAGGCTTCCTGGGGCCCAATGCGGCCGGTAAAACAACCACCATGCGTATTTTAACCACGTACATGCCGGCAACCTCCGGGACGGTCCGGGTGGCCGGCTACGACGTTCAGGAACAGTCCATGCAGGTGCGCAAACGCATCGGATACCTGCCGGAGAATCCCCCCCTGTATATGGAGATGCGCGTCGCCGATTATTTGGATTTTGTCGCCAAGATCAAAGGCGTAGATCCTCGGGACCGCAAAAAGGCGGTGGCTGAGGTGATGGATAAAGTCGGCATCCGAACGGTATCCGGGCGGGTGATCAAAACATTGTCCAAGGGCTTCAAGCAACGTGTTGGGCTTGCCCAGGCGCTGGTGCACAATCCGGACGTTCTCATTCTCGACGAGCCGACGATCGGATTGGATCCCAAGCAGATCATCGAAGTGCGTCAGTTGATCAAATCCCTGGCCGGCACCCATACAATCATTCTCAGCACCCATATTCTGCCCGAGGTCAGCATGACCTGCGAAAGAGTAGTGATCATCAACAAAGGCAGAGTGGTGGCAGAGGATACCCCCGACAACCTGACGCGCAAGCTGGCCGGAAACCAACGACTGTATCTGGAGGTGGGAGGCCCGGTGGAGGAGGTTCGTCGGACCCTGTTACAAGTGCCGGGTGTGATCAAAATCACGGTCCAGTCCAGTGAAAAAACAGCCGGCCTTCAAGTCGAAAGTCAATCGGACTCTGAAATTCGCCCTCTGCTGGCCAAAACCGTCATCGAACGGGGTTGGCAGCTCTTTGAGATGAAACCGGAGGGCATGAGCCTGGAAGACGTGTTCCTGCAATTAACGACTAAAGAGGAGGTTGGGAATTCATGAGAAACTATTTAGCCGTTTTGAATAGAGAGCTCAAGTCCTACTTCTCATCGCCGATCGCCTATGTGGTTATCGCCATGTTCCTGATCATTGCGGGCATATTTTATTATCTGATCGTCACCAATTTCGTCCAATATTGTATGCAGGCCGATATGCAGGCGCAATATTATCGGATGGCGCCGCGCAACATGAATGTGAATATGATGGCGATTCGCCCCATCCTGCACAACTTGAGCCTCTTTTATATCTTTTTCCTGCCGTTGATCACCATGCGCTTGTTCGCGGAAGAGAAGAAAAGCGGGACCATCGAGCTTTTGCTCACCTCGCCGATCACCAACAGCCAGACCATCCTCGGCAAATTTTCCGCCGCAGCGCTGCTGAGCCTGATCATGTTGCTCTTTACCGCACTGAACGTGATGCTGCTTTTCTTTTACGGCAAACCGGAAATCGGCCCGATTCTCACCGGCTATCTGGGACTGTTTCTGTTGGGTCTGAGCTATATCGCCTTTGGCGTGTTTTTTTCCACCATCACTGATAATCAGATCATCGCCGCGGCCATCACCTACATGTTCATCCTGTTTTTCTGGGCCATCGGCTGGATATCGGGCGCCGTCAATCCCGCCGTAGGCAAAGTCCTGGCGAATTTTTCCCTTATCGAACACTTTGATGATTTCGCCAAGGGTGTGCTGGACACCAAGCATGTGGTGTACTATCTCAGCTTTATCGCCGCCGGCCTTTTCCTTTCCTACGTGTCCATCGAGTCAGCCAAATGGAGGGGAAGATGATGAAAAAATACGCATCGGTTTCAGGATTAGCGGGCTTGGCGCTTGTTTTGATCGGACTGGCGCTATACAGCATCAATGGCCTTTTTACCGCCGCCAGCATCGTGCCGGCGGTGATCGGGCTGGCACTGGTTGCCTTTTACGCAGTCGTCTATTTCAATGAGATCAAAGCAGGGTTGAGCAGCCGTTCCGCCAAGTTCGGCTCCAACGCGCTGCTGATGATCATCGTGGTCCTCGGCATTCTCGTCGTGATCAATATTTTGCTGTCGCGGTTCAACTATCGCCTCGACACCACGGCGGCTCGCCAGTTCAGTCTGGCGGACCAGACCCGGAAAGTGCTGAAGGGCCTGGATAAAGACGTCAAGGTCTTCGGTTTTTTCAAAGCCGGCGAAGACCAGTTGGCGCACGAGCTTTTGGCCGAGTACGCCAATTATTCACAGCGTTTCAGCTTTGAGATAACTGATCCGGACAAAAAGCCCGGCCTGGCGAAAAAACATCAAGTCCGTTCTTATGGCGCCCTGGTTCTGCAGTGCGAGGGTAGAGAGGAACGGCTGGAAAAACTTCAGGAAGAAAGCCTCACCAACGCGCTGATCAAAGTCACGCGCGAGGGCGAGAAAAAGATCTATTTCACCACCGGTCACGGGGAAAAGGACCCGGACGGTTCCGAAAAAACCGGTCTGTCGTTTGCCAAAGAGGCGATCGCCCAGCAGAACTATCAGGTGGAAAAAATTCTCCTGGCGGAACGCGACAGTATTCCGGAGGACTGCGCGGTGCTGATCCTGAGCGGGCCCACCACCGACCTGTTTCCCAAAGAGGAGGCTCTGATCACCCGTTATCTGGAACAGGGCGGCAAGGTGCTGGCACTTTTGGATCCCGATGCCGGTGACAGTTATGTAAACTGGTTGTACGCCTGGGGCGTGAAACTGGGCAAGGACATCGTGATCGACGCGTCCGGCATTGGACAGCTTTTCGGCGCCGGTCCGACGATTCCCATCGTTTCTCAATATGAGAAGCATGCCATCACCAAAGATTTTAACGTGATGACTTTTTTCCCGGAGGCGCGCTCCGTATCCTCTTACAGCGAGACCGCGTCCGGCGTGACCGTCAGCGAAATTGCCAAGACCAGTCCACAGAGCTGGGCAGAGACCAGCCCGCTCACCTCTGACAAAGTCAGCTACGACGATGGCGCGGATTTAAAAGGCCCGGTGACCGTGTTTGCGGTGGCGGAAAAAACAGCAACCAACGCGCCGGTGAAAGCCTCGGCGCTGGATCTCTCTTCCGGCCCGCTTAAAGCACGGCTGGCGATCATCGGTGATTCTGATTTCTGCAGCAACGGCTATTTCAAGGTGCAGGGCAACGGCGATTTTTTTCTCAACACCGTCAACTGGCTGGCTGAGGAAGAGGATTTGATCTCCATTCGGGCGCGTGATCCCGAAGATCGGCGTCTCAACCTGACCCAAAAGCAATCGCGCATTCTCCTCTATCTCGGCGTGATCGCTATGCCGCTCCTCATTCTCGCTGCCGGCGTCTCGGTCTACCGGAACAGGAAAAAATAGTGAACCAAGACAGGGCGGAGGGCGCGCCCTGTCTTTCTTTCAATGCGCAGAAACCTGCGAAATGGCGTTCACCGTTTCGCTGCAATGACTTTTGACAGAAATAGGAGCTTACAGCTTATGCGGTTCAGAAACACCCTGATCCTTTTGGTGATCCTGGTTCTGGGCATCTGGAGTGTGACTTATCTGAACAAACGGGATGTAAAAAAAGAAGAGTCTAAAAAGGCGAACGAAAAGCTGCTGAACCTGTCCTCCGGCCCGATCCAGGAACTCTGGCTGGAACCAGGAGATTTTCATGCGGTTCGAGACAGCTCGGAATGGCGGATCGTCAGCCCGATCCAGACTCTCGGCGATAAATCAGCTCTGGATGCCATTGCCAATCTGTTTGACTGGGCCAAGACCGAACGGGTCGTTTCTTCGGATCCCTCAGAGCACGGCGAATTCGGCCTGCGGCCCGAAACCAAGCGCCTGATCGTGCGCCACTCGACGCAGGTTGACACGTTTTATGTCGGCGACACCAATCCGACCGGATCATTCGTTTATGCGTTCAAGTCGGGCGGCCAAGATGTCTTTTTGACCACGACCAGCCTGAAAACCAATATAGAAAAATCATTTTTCGACCTGAGAGATAAAAGCGTACTCGCTTTTGAGCAGGCACAGGTCCGAGAGGCCACGCTTCAGCGCGGCGCTCAGCAAATGATGTTCGCCAAAGAGGGCGCGGAATGGAAGATCTCCCGGCCCAAAACAGTGAAAGCGGACGCCGCGAAAATCACCGATCTGTTGTCCAAGGTCAGCAGCCAGCGCGTCACCAGCTATGTGGATGAAAACCCGGCAGAACTAAAAACCTATGGACTCGATGCGCCGGCGTTGATCTTTAGCGTCTTTCTCGGTGAAAACCGGGCGCAAAAAACCCTGGCCATCGGCAGACAGAGCGGCGATCAATTTTTCGCTCGCGATCTCTCCCGCCGATCGATTTTCAAGGTGGATACGGCGTTTGTTCATCGCCTGCAGGTTTCCCTGGCAGACGTTCGTTCTAAAAAAGTCCTCAGCTTTAACGCCTCTGAGGTCAACCGTCTTACCGTGCGGCAAAACGACAGCACCTTTGTGTTTGTCAAAGATACCAGTAATACCTGGACCATGACCGCCCCGCAGCCGTTGGCCATCAAAGGGTGGAAGATCAGTTCTCTGGTTTCGGAATTGGAGTTGATGAACGCCGTCTCTTTTGTCGACGACGCCCCGTCTGCCCTGCGGCCTTTCGGCTTGGATGCTCCGCAGGTGCTTTGTGAGCTTTATCAGGACGACCGACTCATCGACCAGCTTTTAATCGGACGGCGAGACGGCAAGGACGGACTGTTCGTCAACAGCGGCGGCCATTCCGCGGTCTACACCGTATCCAAGGACTTGCTGGATAAAATAAGAATAAACCTGCCGCAGCTCTTAGAGCCGGCGGCGCCGGATGCTGCCGGCACTGTCAAGTAATCGTACAATCCTACGCCGGCATCCTCCTGTTGGGGATGCCGGCGCTTTTTTACCTCAAGCTGCGACGCCAAGGCCGGAGAGGATTCATCGAAAAACCTGTAGGCCGAAATGATTTCTGCGCGGCAGAGATGATTTCGACCTACCTATCGAAAAATCCTCATCCTATTCGCCTCGTGCGCCGTGGCCTTCATTCTAATTGGAGGATTCATGGTAGTCAAAAAACAGATCGAGTTTAACGGTCAGCCCTTCATCATCGAGACCGGCAAGCTCGCCAAACAAGCCAACGGCGCCGCTTGGGTGCAGTTGGGAGACACCGTGGTGCTCGCCGCCGTGGTCATGGACGACAAGCCGGCTGAGAATCGCGATTTTTTTCCCCTGACCGTGGATTATCGCGAAAAAGCGTACGCCGCAGGCAAAATTCCAGGCGGCTTTTTCAAACGGGAAGGCAAGCCTTCGGAAAATGAAATTCTCAGTGCGCGACTCATCGATCGCAGCATCCGGCCTCTGTTTGATAAGCAATTCCGCAATGAAATTCAGATGAACGTCTGGGTGCTGTCTGCCGACAAGGTCAACGACGCCGATGTGTTGGGCATTACCGCCGCTTCAGTGGCCCTAGGCCTTTCGGATATTCCGTTCAAAAATCCGATCGCCGGCGTTCGCGTCGCCTGCCTGGACGGCCGTTTGATCGCCAATCCGACCTTTGAAGAGTTGGAGCAGAGCAATATCGATCTCGTAATCGCCGCCTCCGCCGAATCGATCATCATGGTGGAAGGGGAAGCGCAGGAGATCTCGGAAGAGGAGATGGTGCGGGCGCTGTCCTTCGGCCACGAAGAGATCCGCAAGATTATCGCGTTGCAGGATCAGATCGTCAGCGAATCCGGCAAGGAGAAAAAGACCATGCCACAGGCGGAGAGCCTGGATGAGTTGCGAAAAGAGGTGGTAGTCCTGTGCAGTCAAGAGCTGGAGACGCTCATCCGCATCCCGGAAAAGAGCGCGCGCCGCGAAGGCATTCAGGCGCTGGCTGAAAAGATCAAGACCGCTCTGGCCGAGAAATATCCGGAGAAAGAGACTGCGATCATGGAGTTTCTCCACGAAACTGAAAAGACCGCCATGCGCCGGATGGTGCTGACCGAGAACAAACGCCTGGACGGCCGCAATCCGGACCAGATTCGCGACATCTCCATCGAAGTCGGCATTCTGCCGCGTGCCCACGGCTCGGCGCTGTTTACCCGTGGTCAGACTCAAGCGCTGGCCGCAGCCACGCTGGGAACCAAAATCGATGAACAACGCATTGAAGAGCTGGAAGGCGAATTCCGCAAGACCTATATGCTCCATTATAATTTTCCCTCTTTCAGCACCGGCGAGGTGAAACCGAATCGCGGCGTCAGTCGTCGGGAAGTGGGACATGGCAATCTGGCGGAACGGGCGCTCAAACCGATGATCCCGGGAGATAAAATCTTTCCCTATACGCTGCGCATCGTCTCCGACGTGCTCGAATCCAACGGCTCTTCTTCCATGGCCACAGTCTGCGCCGGTTCGCTTTCTCTGATGGACGCCGGTGTTCCGGTCAAAGCCGCCGTGGCGGGTATCGCCATGGGCCTGATCAAAGAGGGCGAGCGCATCGCCATCCTCACCGATATTCTGGGCGACGAGGATCACCTGGGCGATATGGATTTCAAGGTGGCGGGCACGCGCAGCGGCATCACCGCGTTTCAGATGGACATCAAGATCGCCGGCATTTCGACGGAGATCATGCGCGACGCGCTGGACCGCGCCAAAAAGGCCCGGCAATTTTTGCT
Source organism: bacterium (assembly GCA_036788095.1). Classification (GTDB taxonomy): domain Bacteria; phylum Zhuqueibacterota; class Zhuqueibacteria; order Residuimicrobiales; family Residuimicrobiaceae; genus Anaerohabitans. The sequence continues at coordinate 14,629 of DAIQOA010000013.1, forward strand.
GGACAAGATGGCCGCGGTTATCGACCAGCCGCGGTCCGAACTGTCCCGCTATGCGCCGCGCATCCTGTCGATCAAGATACCGGTGGATTCGATCGGCAAGGTCATCGGTCCCGGCGGCAAGAACATCCGCGAGATCATCGAAAGAACCGGAGCGGCCATCGATATCTCCGATGACGGCACGGTGATCGTCGCTTCCGTGGATCCTGAGGCTGGTGAAAAAGCCGCCGGCATCATCCGCGATATGACCGCGGAGGTCGAGATCGGCGCCGTGTACAGTGGGCGCGTAAAACGCATCATGAAGTTCGGCGCCTTTGTGGAAGTGCTGCCCGGCAAAGAGGGTCTGGTTCATATCTCTGAGCTGGACCACAAACGGGTCGGCAGGGTGGAGGACGTTGTCCGCATCGGCGATGAGGTAAAAGTCAAAGTCATCAAAATCGACAACGAAGGCCGCGTGGACCTGAGCCGTAAAGCGTTGCTGCCGGCTCCGGCAAACGAGCAGGCCGAATAACAGCAGTCTTTGCTGGTATACCGTTCAAACCTTCCATAGCCTGCGGGCTATGGAAGGTTTATCTTTTTACCTTCGAATGAAAGAGTTCTTACATCTCTATGATACAGATCACCCGCTTGGACAACGGTTTACGCATCATCACCGATTCGATGCCCCGCATGCGCTCCATCTCCATCGGCATCTGGGTTCGCGCCGGCTCAGTGGATGAAACAGATCAAGAAAAAGGTCTTTCGCATTTTCTCGAGCATATGCTGTTCAAAGGCAGCAAACATTTCACCGCCCGGGAGATCGCACAGAGCCTGGAGTCTGTCGGCGGCAGCCTCAATGCCAGCACGGGCAAAGAGCTGTCGGTCTTTACCGCTCACGTCGTGGATGAGCATGTCGAGATCGCCGTGCGCGTGCTCTCCGATTTGCTGCTTTATCCCCGGCTGGCGTCCCGGGACATCGAGCTGGAGCGCAACGTGATTCTGACCGAGATCAACCATGCTCTGGAGGATCCCGAGGAGACTGCTCTGGACTATCTCTATCTGCAATTATATCCCGATCACCCCATGGGCCATTTGATCTACGGTTCACCGAAACAGGTCAAATCGTTCAAGCGCAGCGATTTTGTCCGCTATATCAAAAAGCACTATACCGCCGGACGCATGGTCGTTGCCGCGGCCGGCAATGTCTGCCACCCAGCTTTTGTTAAAATGGTGGAGCGCGCTTTTGCCCGGCTGGAGCGAGGCAACCCTGCGCCGCCCATCGAATCCGTTCCATCAGCCTATCCGCGCCGAATGGTTCATACCTTTCCCACTTTGCAGCAGGCGCACATCGCCATGGGCGCTCATCTATGCGCTTACACCGACCAGGACAAGTACGGATTACTGTTGCTGGACAGCATTTTCGGCGGCGGCATGAGTTCGCGGCTGTTCCAAAACATCCGCGAACGGTACGGCTTTGCCTACTCGATTTACAGCTTTATCGATCTGCTCAGCACAACCGGTGTCTTCGGCATCTATCTCGGATGTGAATCAGCCAAGTTGAATCGATCCGTGGATTTGTTGAATGCTGAACTCGCACTACTGTATCGTAAAAAAATCCGTCGGCAGGAACTTGACATGATCAAATCTCAGGCCAAGGGCAGTCTGATCCTCGGCCTGGAGGGCAGCGCCTCGCGTATGCGCCGTGTCGGTGAAAATGAGATCTACGGGGCCGACCATCTCTCGGTTCAACAGGTTCTGCAAAAAATCGATCGGTTGACGCTGCAACAGATGGGCGACCTTATCGAAAAATACTTGAATCCGGACAAATTCGCTCACACCCTGATCGTGCCGCAGAGCTGAACCGACAGCTCACAAGCGTCACAACCTCATTCTATCCGTATTCATCCTAGAGATGGAATCGCTTTGCCGATATTAGCCTACCATATGGTGGAACCGGGTTTCGATCTGGCGATCACCCGTGTGCACCCACGCCGGTTCAGCCGACAGATCGATCTGGCTCTGCAGCACGGATTTTCTTTCGTGACTCTGGATGAGTACGTTCAGAATCCATCGCCCGATAGAATCGCCCTTACCTTTGACGACGGCTATGCTTCCATTTACCGGTACGCTTTTCCGATTCTGAAAAGTCACAACATTCAAGCTACGGTTTTCGTTATTGCCGGTTATATAGGCCAATACGATGCTTGGGACGTCAATTTTGGCGGCATACGATTTCCGCATTTGAGCTGGCCGCAGATTAAAGCCTTACATCAAGCCGGGTGGCAAATTGAATCCCATTCCTTGTATCACAATGATCTGAGCCGGATCGAAAGCGATCTCTGTCTGCGTGAACTGCTCCTCTCCAAGCAGCTGCTTGAAAAACGGTTGCAGAGCAGGGTGCGCTACATCTCTTTCCCGTTCGGCAACAGCAGCAACCGGGTGATCGAACTGTGCCGGCAAGCGGGGTATGAGGGAGGGGTGGTGATGTCCAGGGGAAGCTATCGAGCGAATGAGACCTTTTGCCGGCAGCGTTTTGGCATCTATTATTTTGACACCCAAAGAACTTTTTTGCATAAAATCCTTGCTAAATATGAAAAATCTTATAAATTTATGCAAAGAACGCTCGATGTGTGCTCAGACGGGACGGTTTTGGTAAAGCACGGCATTAGGGCATTAAAAGATAGTGCTTGATTATTGCAGCAATTATCACTATTTTCTCAGCAAGAAAACGAGTTCGACCCTCAGGTAAAAAAAGGGATGGAAGATAAAGCCATCAAGCGCCTTTACTACTCCATCGCCGAGGTAAGCCAGATTACCGGCTTAAAGCCGTACGTCCTGAGGTTTTGGGAAACTGAATTCCCTGAGCTCAAACCCGCCAAAAACTCGGCAGGAAACCGTATCTATCGTAAAGCAGACATCAAGACGGTCTTTATGATAAAGCGGTTGCTCTACAATGATAAATACACCATTGACGGAGCACGTCAGCGTCTCAAACAACTTAAGAATGAAAATGATCCTCAATTGAATTTATTCTTTAAGGAAGTTAAGCAAGACGAGCTGCTGCACGAGATTTATCTGGGGCTTCAAGAGATGCTTGATATCTTGAATAAATTTGATCGGGGCGTAGCGCAGTCCGGTTAGCGCACTTGACTGGGGGTCAAGGGGTCGCAGGTTCGAATCCCGCCGCCCCGACCAATAGAAGGCCTGTGGTTCGAGAATATCATCGAACTACAGGCCTTTTTGTGTTTGTGGGTTTTCAATGTTTATGGCTACTTTTTTTGTACACTTTTACATAGTCAACAAGGAACACATCCGGAAAAACCGCCTCCTTCAGACCCTCCAGGCTGCCGGGCAGTTCCATGCTGAGGATGATGTACTCCTCGATGTGCGAGATGGGGTGCGTCAATTCGTGATACTTGTAGCCATCGATAAAAAAGGCGTATTTTTCCGGGGTCCATTCCACGGCAAAAGTATGAAATCCCTCTGTCACGCCCTCGCGTTTGCTCTCCAGCGCTCCTACGGTTTTCTGATTAGGTCCATAGGCCCAGTGAATGTTATGCGAGACGATGTCCTGACCCATTTTTTTAAAATGTTCCATAATGTCGATCTCCACACCATAGCGGGCCGGATCCTCCCCTTTGGCGATCTCGGTGGATTGGATCCAAAAGGCCGCCCAGTTGCCCTGTGATTTCTGCAGCTGAGCCCGGCACTCAAAGTACCCGTATTTTGTCATGAAACGGCCTTGGGTGCCCACGGCGCCCACCATAATGGAATCGCCACGCTGAAAGGCCAATAGCTCAAGATAGCCGTTTTTCACTTTTACCGCCTCAGCGGATACATAGCCGGTAGCGCGGCGTCCGATACCGCGAACCGCCCATTTTTCAGGATCGAGTTGATCGCCGTCGAATGGATCCTCCCAGTAAAGCTCGTATCCCAGGCTTTCGGCGGTATACTGTTGTGGCGACAGGGGTCCCAGTATATTATCCACTTTGCTTTTGTCTGTAGTCAGCAGAACTGGCGAGCGCCACAGGCCGCCGCTGTTGCCCCAGTCCGATACTTTAACCGCAATCAGGTTGGTCTTGCCATATTCCAGATAGCTGGATATTTCCGAAAACGAAGGTTTGCCGGCAAAGCTGATGTTGGCTTCACCAAAAAAGCTCACGCTTTTTCCGTTGACGAACAGTTCGTAGGCGTCATTGACGCCGGCGAATTTCAACCAGATATCTTTGCCCCGCCAATTCGAGGGAACCTCAATGGTTTTGCGATACCAGGCGGTTCCATCCAATTCCTTAAAGCCCTGATCTTCCCAACGCTGGCTTGCGGTCAGCAAAGCCCATTGGCCATCGTCTAACTGATCGGTATGCCATTTTTCAGCAATGCCGTTGTTGCCGGGATCCGGAGAAAAGCGCCAGTTTTCCGTCAGGTCAAGGGTCTGGGGAAAATGGTTTTTACCACATGAACAGAGCAGCAGTAACATCGAGCAGACGAGCCATTTTTTTGTCATTTGAGTGCACCTCAGCTTGTAATTCCGTGAATCGATTCTGAACGACCGTGATGCCGTACCGTCTAATAATAGGAATCCTTCCTGCAATTAACAACAGAATCCTTTCGCTAAATCAATTGATTTTTCACGGAATATTCCTATATTGTCTGCCAAGAGCATTCAACCAACTCAGAACAGCACGGATTTCGCACCCGACATGGAATCGAAAAAAAAGATCGGCGCTCATGTAAGCATGGCCGGCGGCGTACAACAGGCGCCGCTGAACGCCAAAGCCATTGGGGCTTCGGCCTTTGGCCTGTTTGTGAAAAACCAGCGTCAGTGGAAAGCCCGCCCGCTGTCCGACGAAAACTTGCATGGCTTTGCCGAGCACTGTGCTCAGCACGGCTTTTCCTCCGCCGTCATCGTAGCCCATGACAGCTATCTGATCAACCTCGGCCATCCGGAGGCCGGCGGCCTGGCTAAATCGCGCAACGCGCTGCTGGATGAGGTGAGGCGGTGCGAACAGTTGGGCATTCAGCTCATCAACATCCATCCCGGCAGCCATCTGCGTCTGATCAAAATCGATCGCTGTTTGCGCCGAATCGCCGCTTCCATCAATCACATTCTCGGCAAAACCCAGTCGGTCAAGATACTGCTGGAAAATACCGCTGGACAGGGCAGCAACCTGGGTTATGAATTTGAACAGCTGGCGGAGATCATTTCTCAGGTGGAGGACTCTTCGCGCATCGGCGTGTGTCTGGATACCTGTCACGCCTTTGCCGCCGGCTACGACCTGCGTGATCAGACCTCTTATGCTTTTACCTGGAAGCAGTTCGATCAAATCATCGGGCGCGATCGTCTGGGCGCCCTGCATCTGAACGATGCAAAGTCCGCTTTGAACAGCCGGGTGGATCGCCACGCCGCCATCGGCCAAGGATTGCTCGGATTAAACGCTTTTTCTCTGTTGATGAATGATCCGCGGCTGGATGGGCTGCCGATGATCCTGGAAACGCCCAATTCGGAGCACTGGCGCGAAGAGATACAGCTCCTGTACGATCTGCAAAGAGGATCCCATGTTTGACCTGAACAATCATCCCCACCGCCGCTATAATTTTTTAACCGGCGAATGGGTGCTGGTATCACCGCATCGCAGCCTGCGGCCTTGGCAGGGAAAGATGGAAGCCGGCGCTCCGAAGCTGCGGCCTGCTTATGACCCGGCCTGTTATCTCTGCCCGGGAAACAAGCGGGCGCATGAACAGGTGAATCCCCGCTACAGCGGACCGTATGTGTTTACCAACGATTTCTCTGCGCTGCTGCCGGATACACCGGTCACGGCGGCGGAGGATGGACTGATCCGCTATGAAGGATGCCGCGGCGTCTGTCGCGTAATCTGCTATACGCCGCGGCATGACAAGACACTGGCCATGCTGCCCGAGTTGGAGATCCTACGAGTGATCGAGGTCTGGTGCCGTGAGTGGAGTGAATTGAGCGCCCGGTATGCCTGGGTGCAGATCTTTGAGAACAAAGGGGAGATAATGGGATGCTCCAATCCACATCCCCACGGGCAGATCTGGGCTGGAGATTTTATTCCCAATGAAATGATGGCCGAATCGATCAATCAGATGAAATATTATCAAATTCATGCCGCGCCTATGCTGTTGGATTATTCGCAGCAAGAGCTGCGCCTCGGCGAGCGGGTGATCCTGGAAAATGCAGGTTGGCTGGCCCTGACTCCATTCTGGGCTGTGTGGCCCTACGAGTGCCTGATCCTGCCCAAACGGCCTGTGGCGCGATTAGACCTAGTGACCAAGGAAGAACAGAGCGGTCTGGCGAGCCTGCTTAAAAATCTTTTGGCTAAATACGACAATCTCTTTGAGACCTCGTTTCCGTACACCATGGGATGGCATGGCGCCCCTGCCGGCGAAAAAAACAGCCATGGCTGGCAAGTACATGCGCATTTCTACCCGCCGTTGTTGCGCTCTGCGTTGATAAAAAAATTCATGGTCGGCTATGAAATGCTGGCTGAACCTCAGCGGGACCTGACTGCAGAACAGGCGGCTGAACGCTTGCGTGCACTTTCAAGTGTTCATTATCTTGACCGCTAACTGATCAGCCGCCGCCGAACTCGAAGCGAGGCGGGCAATGCTCCATTTTATCACTTTTTTTTTGGCATGAAAAGCAGTACATTGCTGCAGAGGCTTATCCAGTCTTTGGAGTGATCGGCTATGATGCTGGCTCAGGTTCTCAGCGGCGCCGTACTCGGTATTGACGCCTATCTGGTAAAGGTAGAGGCACATCTGGACGGCGGCGACCCCCGTTTCATCACCGTGGGATTGCCGGATGGCGCGGTCCGCGAATCTAAGGAGCGGGTGCAGGCAGCGATCAAAAACTCTGGCTTTTATTTGCCGTCCAAACGGATCACGGTCAATCTGGCGCCCGCGGATATCCGCAAAGAGGGCGCTGCCTTTGATCTGCCCATGGCTGTCGGCATACTGGCGGCGCTGGAAAGAGTTCATCCTGACCGACTGCAGAATTTTGTCCTTCTTGGTGAGTTGAGTCTGGACGGCAGTCTGCGTCCCATTCATGGCGCCCTGCCCATCGCGGTCTGCGTGGCGCAGAGTCAGGCAGCCGGCGTGCTGCTTCCGGTCGAGAACGCCAAGGAGGCGGCCATGGCGAGAGATCTGCAGGTGATCCCGGTGCAATCGCTCAATCAGGCGGTGCAATTTCTCAACGGCCAGCTTTCCATCGCGCCGTTTACTATGGATATGGATCGGCTCTTCTCGAGCACACGCGTCTACCGCGAAGATTTTTCCGATGTGCGCGGGCAGCAGCACGTGAAGCGGGCTCTGGAGGTGGCCGCAGCCGGCGGTCATAACATTCTGATGATCGGTCCGCCGGGCTCTGGCAAGACCATGTTAGCCAAGCGCATTCCTACTATTCTGCCTGATATGACCTTGCAGGAAGCGCTGGAGACGACCAAAATCCATTCTGTGGCTGGTTTGCTGTCAGCGGACGAAGCGCTGATCGCCACCAGACCCTTTCGATCGCCGCACCACACCATCAGTGATGCCGGCCTGATCGGCGGCGGCACCATCCCCAAACCCGGCGAGGTGAGCCTTGCGCATCACGGCGTGTTGTTTCTGGATGAGCTGCCCGAGTTTAAAAAAAATGTGCTTGAAGTCATGCGCCAGCCGCTGGAGGACGGCAAGGTGACCATCGCCCGGGCTATGCTGTCATTGACCTATCCGGCAGAATTTATGCTGGCGGCGGCCATGAACCCCTGTCCGTGCGGCTATCACACGGATCCCAATAATCAATGCAATTGCACGCCGCTGCTGATCCAGCGATATCTGTCGCGCATATCAGGCCCGCTGTTGGACCGTATCGATCTGCATGTGGAGGTGCCGGCGGTGAAATATAAAGAGCTGAGCGAGCAGAGTACAGGGGAGACATCGGAAGCCATTCGTTGCCGTGTTTCCGCTGCCCGGCACAGACAGCTGGAACGATTCAGCCGTCATCCGCGCCTCTTTTGCAACGCACGCATGGAATCCCGCGACATTCGCAAATACTGCCGAATTGATGAACAGGGCGATGAACTGCTGAAAACCGCCATCACCCGCTGGGGGCTGTCGGCCCGCGCCTATGATCGGATTCTCAAGGTGGCGCGCACCATTGCAGATCTGGCCGGCAGTGAAGTGATCCGGCCCGAACATGTGGGCGAAGCGGTCCAATATCGCAGCCTGGACCGAAGCGGCATCTTTTAACAGAGGGAGTGCATCATGGCCTATGCCACCGTATCGGTCGAGATTCATGAAGGGATCACCGTGATCCGGGTTCTGCCCCAGCGGGTTTTTCTTAAAACGAGCGAACAATTCCGTGAAGAGATCATTCGGGTCCTCGACGGCGTTATGTTTAAAGTGATCATTGACTTGAGCCGGGTTAACATGATGAACAGCGCCGGATTAGGCGTATTAATTCTCGCACGGGATATCATGCTGAAGCGGGGAGGAACCTTGGTGGTGTGTGGATTGTTAAATATGATGCGGGAGATTTTTGCGCGTATGCACCTGGATAGCTATTTTATGCTGCAGCCGGATTGCGAGACCGCCTTGGCTGATCTCCTGAGGGCATAAAAAACCCTGTATGAGACGCAAGGCGGTTTTTGAACCGCAGCAAATATGATGGGTGCTGCCTTTTAATTTTTTACTTCCACTGCATTTTTCCCGAAGGAAAACGGAGGCCTGTAATACGTAAAAAGAGCTGCGCTCCCAAGTGATAGGTGTTGGTTCAAATTTGCGCGTGCGTCGACATACAGGGTTTATTGTCTGATGCCTGACTAAATGTGTCAATTCCTGCGATAAAAGTCAAGTGAAAAATAGCAAACAGCTTACTATTTTCTGAAGGGAGGTGTTCCATCCGATGAGTTCCAAGAGATGCTTGATCATTCTGCTGGGTGTGCTCTGGTCTGTTGCGGCCTCGGCGGCGGAAAATCAGGTTCTAAAAATCGTCATTGACGGCGACATCAATCCGGTTTCTGCGACGTTCATTGAAAGGAACATCGACAAGGCGGCGGCTGAGCACTATGAATGCCTGCTCATTCAGATGGACACGCCGGGCGGACTGCTCGAATCGACCAAATCCATTGTCAAAAAGATGATGAGCAGTTCGGTGCCGGTGGTGGTGTACATCGCCCCCGCCGGTTCGGGGGCGGTGTCCGCCGGTGTGTTTATCACGCTGGCCGCCCATGTCGCCGTCATGGCGCCGGGCACCAACATCGGCGCCGCCCATCCGGTGAGTGTTGGCTCCGGTCAGGCGGACACCTCCGCGGTGATGAGCCACAAGGTGACCAATTGGGCCTCGGCCTGGATTCGCGGCATTGCGGAAAAGCGCGGCCGCAACGCCGATTGGGCGGAAAAAGCGGTGCGTGAAAGCGTGGCCATCAATGAGGCGGAGGCTTTGCAGAAAAACATCATCGATGGGATCTGCAGCACACAGGACAGCCTTTTGCTCTGGCTGAACGGCCGCACCGTGCTGCTGGAGGATAGATCCCGAACCCTGCACACCGACGGCGCCGCCGTGGTGGTGGAGGAAATGAATTGGCGTCATCGGCTGTTGTACAAGATATCCAATCCCACCATCGCCTATATCCTGATGATGCTTGGTTTTTACGGTCTCTTTTTCGAACTGTCTAATCCCGGCGCCCTGGTGCCCGGCGTGGTCGGCGGTATTTTCATCATCCTGGCCTTCTTTGCGCTGCAAACATTGCCCTTGCGCGCAGCCGGCCTGGCGTTGATTCTCTTTGCCGTCATTCTGTTTGTTCTGGAGGTCAAGGTGACCAGTTACGGCGTACTTTCCATCGGAGGCGTGATCGCGATGTTCTTAGGTTCCATCATGCTGTTTGAAGAAGCGCCTGGCTTTCCGGTTAAAGTGGACTGGCGAGTGGCTCTAACCCTCACTCTGGCGACCGCGGCCTTTTTCATCTTTGCCCTGGGCATGGCGGTCAAAGCGCGCCTGAGCAAACCGACGACCGGACACGAAGGTCTGATCGGAGAAATCGGCGTCGCGCTCAGCAACATCCAGGAGCGGGGCAATGTCAAAGTGCATGGAGAGATCTGGACAGCTTACAGCGATGAGGCGACCCGGCGCGAGGAGCCGATTCAAGTGGTTGCTGTGGAAGGGATGATTCTCAAAGTCAGCAAACCGAAAGCATAAAACACAAGGAGGCATCTATGGTTATCCAGCCGTTTGTCATTCTGATCATTCTGTTGGTTCTGCTGCTGTCCAGCTCCATCAAAGTGCTGCGCGAATATGAGCGCGGCGTAGTGTTCCGCTTGGGACGTCTGGTCGGCGACCGCGGCCCCGGCATCATCTTTCTTATTCCCCTGGTAGACCGCATGGTCAAGGTCAGTTTGCGGACACATACCATGGATGTACCTTCGCAGGACATCATCACCCGCGACAACGTCTCGGTGAAGGTCAACGCTGTGCTCTATTTCCGCGTGCTCTATCCGAGCAAAGCGATCACCGAGGTCGAAGACTATTTTTACGCCACCTCGCAGCTGGCTCAGACCACCCTGCGTTCGGTCCTGGGTCAGGCGGAGCTGGACGAACTGCTTGCCGCGCGCGACAAAATCAACCAGGATCTGCAGCTCATCATCGACTCGCACACCGATCCCTGGGGCATCAAGGTGAGCATGGTGGAAGTCAAACATGTGGATCTGCCGGTGGAAATGCAACGCGCCATGGCGCGCCAGGCGGAGGCTGAACGGGAACGCCGAGCCAAGATCATTCATGCGGAAGGAGAGTTTCAGGCGTCACAAACCCTGGCCAACGCCGCAGAGATCATTGCCACCCATCCACAGGCCCTGCAGTTGCGCTATCTGCAGACGCTCTCGGAAATCGCGACGGAAAACAATTCCACCATCGTGTTCCCCTTGCCGATCGATCTGATAAAGCCGCTGTTGGGCAATCTACCCACGGTAAAGTAAGATGAATCTGGATAGCCTGCGTGCGCTTTTTCCGGTCACGGTCGACCATGTCTTTATGAACCACGCTGCAGAGTCGCCCAAGTCCACGCTTGTGATCGACGCAGTGAAGCGTTATCTCGAGGACGCCTCATTCGGCGACTTGAATGAAGATCGATGGATCAGCCGGAAGGAAGAGGTTCGCGGCCTGGCGGCCGACCTCATCCACGCTCACCCGGATGAGGTCGGCTTCATCGACAACGTCAGCACCGGCGCCATGCTCGTAGCCCAGGGATTGACCTGGCAGCCCGGAGATAACCTGGTGACCAATGCCAATCAATTTCCGGCGAATGTGTTCCCCTGGTTGAATCTGCGCCATAAAAAGGTCGATGTGCGCACGCCGATTCTGCCGCGGTCGGAGCATGCGTATTCCACCCTGTTCTCCTCTGTCGATCAACACACACGGCTCATCGCCCTTAGCTTTGTCGAGTACGATAACGGCTTCCGTTATGATCTGCAGCGCATCGGGGAATTTTGCCGTGAACGCAACATCCTGTTCTTTGTGGACGCCGTACAGGGGCTCGGCGCCATGCCGGTGGATGTGCAGTCGACCGGGATCAGCTTTTTGGCGACCTCTGGACATAAATGGCTGTTGGGTCCGTGTGGACAGGGCTTTTTGTATATCCAGCGATCGCTGTTGGAGCGCTTGGCCGTGCTGCCGTTAAGCTGGCTCAGCTTTGAAACGCCGTTCGAGTTCGGCAATTATGAACGTCCCATGTTGAGCTCTGCCGCCCGTTTTGAGGGCGGCACCTCCAACCTTATGGGAATTGCCGCCCTGGGCGCCGGCCTTGAGCTGATCCTGCAAACAGGCGTTGCCCTGATCTGTCAACGCATCCTTCACCTGACTGATCTGCTCATCGAAGGGCTGGCCAGACGGAATTTTTGCATCGACAGCTGCCTGACGCCGGCAAACCGGTCAGGGATCGTCGCCTTCCGGCATCCAGATGTTCCCACGGAGCATTGGCAGGCGCGGCTGAATGAAAACCGGGTCATCGTGTCTTTACGCAACAACCATATCCGCGTTTCGCCCCACTTTTATAACAGCGAAACGGAGGTGGAGCATCTTTTGTCCATATTGGATTAATTGTCTATGACTGTTTTTTTTCGTTGGCTGTGTCTGTTTATTCTGTTCAGTCTGGCCGGCTTCGCCTCGGCCCAGATGGGTCTGGTCTACGATGAGCTGCTGCGTGCGCCCGACTGGACTGCGCGTAACGCTGCCATGGCCGGAGTGGGGACCGCTCTGACCGGCTCTTCCGCTGCCGGCGTCTATAATCCAGCCGCACTGGCCGTGGACACGCGTCTCGGTGTTCTGGTAAGCGGGCAATACAAAACCGCCTCATCGGATCTGCAGCAGTCCGTCGATTCCCAGCTTCGCAAATATACCCTGGAACAGGACGGACAGAACGGCTTGAATCTGGCCTCATTTTCATTGCCGTTTAAAATCGGCATTCATCCTTCCGCCGCCGCACTGGTCCTGCACAATCTTTCGAACCTGCCTACGGCTTATACCTGGAGGCCGGAAAAGCCGGAAGGGGCGTACGCTCAGGAAACCGCTATCAAACGCCGGGGTGCGCGCTATGGTCTCACCACGGCGTTCAGCTTTTCTCCGTTCCGCGATTTCTATCTCGGCGTCTGTGTCACGCTGCAGCAGGGGGGACAGCAGATCGATACCAGTTATGTAGAACAGCTGGGCGCCACCCGACGGTTTTCCCGGACCGGCTGGGAAAACAACTTTTCCGGCGCCACGGTGGCCTGGGGGTATCTGTGGCGGCTGCATCCTCGCTGGAGCATTGGACAGCGGATGACCCTACCCTACCGCCTGTCTCTGACCAACATCCAGTTCGTCAGCCCATCCGGCCGGCGAGCGTTCGGTGAAAAGATACAACTCGATATGCCCATCACCGTAAACACCGGAGTGACCTGGCATCCTTTTCCTGACTGGCTGCTCAGCTTTGATTATTGCCGCAACCCATGGAATCAGCTCACCGGCCGATGGGGCGGCAACGATATGGCGCTGGATTACAGCAAGGCGCATTCCTATCATTTCGGCGTAGAGGTGTCGTTGCGGACCCCCATAGGTCGTGTTCCTTTGCGCGGAGGCTATCGGATCATTCCCCGTCAGCTCTATGAATTTGACGAAACCCATCCTGACCAGCGGGGAAAACAGATTCGCGCCGGCGGACTGACCGGCGGTCTAGGCCTTCTGGCCAAATCATGGGGCGTGGATCTGGCGCTGACGCGGGACACCATCTCCTTTCCATCAGATTGGTATTTCATCGGCAGTGCACCCATCACCATCCGGCAGTCGACCTTTCACCTTTTAGCGACCGTCCACTATTTTCTATGAGCGACAACAGAATTTATTGCGGGCCGGCAGGCTGGCATTACGACGACTGGAAGGGGGTGGTCTACCCGGCGGCAACGAACAAAAATTTTTCCGAGTTGTCTTTTCTCACCCGCTATGTCAACACCGCTGAAATCAATGCTACGTTTTATCGCATTCCCAGTCCCCAACAGGCACAGGCGTGGGTGCGGCAAAGCGCTGCACATCCTGACTTTCTATTCACTGTCAAAGCCTGGCAGGGCTTTACCCATGAAACGATTGCCCCAACCGTCGAACGCCTGGATGACTTTAAGCGTGTGCTTGATACGTTGCAATCGTCCAACCGGTTAGGCGCCGTGCTGATTCAATACCCCTGGCGGTTTAAACATTCCGATGAAAATTGGCAATGCGTTCAACAGCTGGCGAAACAGCTCAACGGTTATAGCCCCATGGTGGAATTCCGCCACAAAAGCTGGGACGAACCTTCGGTGTTGACCGCGCTCAGCGAAAGCCGCATCGGCTGGGTGAATATCGACCAGCCGATCATCGGAGCTTCCATAGCGCCGACGGATTACGTCACCTCCGCGACCGGTTATGCCCGGCTGCACGGGCGAAATGATCAAGATTGGTTCAACGACAAGGCCGGAAGAGATCAACGGTATAATTATCTTTATCAGAAATCCGAGTTGACTGAATGGGCGGAGCGCGTCCGTTCCATCGCCGGCCGCAGCGAACAAACGTTCGTGATTTTTAACAACCATTTCCGCGGTCAGGCGGCGGTCAACAGTCTGCAGATGACCGCTGCGGTGTTGAATAAAAAGGTGGCGGTTCCGGATGCGCTGCTCCTGCATTATCCCCAGTTGCAGGAGATCGCCGACCACTCCGGCTCTAAGGCGCCGCTGTCACTTTTTGACTGAGCGGTGAATCCTTTTCCGTTCTACAACATCTATCTAATATACTAAGTAAGGAGCCATTTTGGATACTTTGGGAATCATCGCGATCATCGCAGTCTGGTTTGTGCTTAACCGCTACATTTTGCCCAAACTTGGGGTTCCGACTTGAATGTCCGGTGCCTGCGATCTTTCGGAGAAAGATCAAAACAAAGCAAAAACCGAGTAAACAGAGAAAAGGGAAGATATGCCGATTTACGAATATCGTTGCACCCACTGCGGCCATACGTTCGAGGCGTTTCAAAGAATGGGCGCAGACGGACAGGATTTGACCTGCCCCAAGTGCCAGACGGGCAAACCCGAAAAGATATTTTCCGCCTTTGCCGCATCCCCTGCTGGCGGGGGCCTGAACGCAGGAGGCGCCTCGCTCTCAGGATGCGGCGGAAGCAGTGGCTTTTCCTGAGCATCATGAAAACGGATGGTCATCCGTTGATCTGCTCAAAGATTAATTTCCACAACAGTTTTACTATCGCTGCGCAGGGCCCACTGAACGTGTTCGGCATTGTTTTTCCATTTAACTACGATTGAAAAGGAAAATCTGTTTGCCAGGCAAAACGAACCCAATCATCATCATCGGCGGCAATGACGCCGGCCTTGCCGCAGCCGGGCGCATCCGCCGGCTGGCGCCCGCTCTGGATGTGACGGTGATAGAGAGAGGCGCTCATCTGGCCTATGCCTCTTGCGCTCTGCCTTACTTTCTCTCCGGTCAGATTCCCGCCTCTGCGGTGCAAGGCTTGAACGCAGAGCAGATGCTGAAGAAACGTTCTCTGCACGCCCTGACCTCCCATACGGTCGTGGAAATCAGAGTGAAAGAAAAAACCATACTGGTGCACGATACCTCCTCTGCAAGCGACAAGGTGCTGCCCTTTCATAAACTGGTCCTGGCCACCGGCGCGCGAGCGATCATGCCCGACGAACTCGTGAAAGCGGCCAACGCCTTCACCCTGCGCAGCTTTGCCGACGCACTCAGGCTGCGGGGCTACATTGAAAGCGACAGGCCGCGCAACGCCCTGGTGGTTGGAGGAGGACTCATCGGGCTGGAAGTCGTGGAGGCTTTACAGCAGGCTGGATTGAACACCACGTTGATTGAAACCTCACCCGTTCTCGCGGGTCTGCCGCAGGCGCTGGCAGCGCCTCTGTCGGATCACATCCGCTCAGCCGGCGTCCAGTTTCATCTCAACACAACGGTGGGCAGATGGCAGAAGCAGGGCGACCGGATTACCGGCTTTCAAAGAAACGACGAGCAAGAGCTGCAATCGGTGGATCTGGTTTTTATCGCCACCGGCATACAGCCTGAAACTGAATTGGCCGTCAAAGCAGGCGTGAGGCTGGGCGCAGCTAACGCCATACAGGTGAACGCCTATCAACAGACCAACAAAGCGGATATATATGCCGTGGGGGATTGTTGCGAAACGCTCCATCTAGTGAGTGAAAGAAAAAGTTGGCTGCCCTTTGCCGGCGTTGCCGCCAGGCAGGGGAGAGTGGTCGGAAGCAATTTGGCGGGCCATAGCGCTCGATTTCCCGGCGCGCTGGGCACGCGACTGGTGCGTTGCTTTGGCATGGAACTGGGGCGAACGGGACTGAACTTGGCTGAAGCGGCGGCAAATGGATTTACCCCCACAGAAACCGTCATTCATCAGGCGGACAAGCCCGAGTATATGGCAGATCATCAGGTGATTTCGCTGTCGGTGATTTGGGATAAACACAGCAAACAGCTGTTGGGCGGCGCCGTGCTGGGCGGCCCGGGCGCCGGGATTCGCCTGAATCTGCTGGCGATCGCCCTGCAGGCCAAAATGACCATCAAGGATCTGCCGAACCTGGATCTCGGCTACACTCCCGCCATCAACCACATGATGGATCCTTTGCATATCGCCGGCGGCGTCGCGTTGAAATCAAACAGAGAGAAAAGATGAACAAGAGAAAATGGATCAAACCGATGTTGGGATTGCTTCTCGGCGGTCTGGCGGGCTTTGCTTACTATTATTTTGTCGGCTGCCGCAGCGGCGCATGCCCCATCACCGGCAATCCGCTCATCAGCACCGCCTACGGCTCACTGTTGGGCGGCCTATTGACCTTTGGCAGGTGAGCCAGCCGTGTTTTACTATCCCTTGCACCAGGGGGCAAGACGAGCCCTCCCTACTTGATTTTCCCCTCCAAAAACGGCACCTCAAACACTTTTTCGTGCATCACCGGTCCGTGTCCGAAATAACCGTCCTCGCCGAATAGCTCGCCGTGGTCCGAAGTCACGGTGATATAAGTGTTGGCCGGCACCAAATCATAGAGCCGTTCAAAAAGTCCATCCAGATAAGAAACAGCCGTCACCTGACGCTGACGCAATTCGGCCATTTTAGCCTGGTCAAAAAACGGTTCCTCTTTTTGATCTCGATAATCTTGACCTAGATGATCATCCAGATGTTTAAAAATTCCGTGGACGCCGTGGAGTTTTGGCCATTCGCTCTCCGTTTCCTGGGGCAGCGCATAAGGATAGTGAGTTTCTCCCACATTCAACAAATAAAAGTGGGGCTGGCCGCCTGCAAAGGTCATGGCATCCAGCATTGCGGAGAAATCGTTGTGCTTTTCCATTAAGGTAAAGCTGTTAAAGCCCACGTTGAGGGGGGTTGCTGGATTCAATACCGGCAGAGAAACCATGGCGTGGGTCTGATAGCCCAGGTTGGTTTGCATAAAGGGCGGAAGAAAGAGCTGCGGGACCAGGCTCTTGAACTCAAAGCGATCCACCCCGAAGCGTTCGTTGAATTTGATAAAGTCGTTCTTGTAATAATCAGAAGCGAATACCTGCTTTGGGCTGGTATGGGGCATGAGCCCACACAGGAGGTTGTAATGGGAGGGAGCGGTCCATGAGGCGTAAGAGTAGCGTTTTTGCACTGGAGCCAATTTTTGCATAAAGAGTGGTCCGGCTTCGACAAAAGTGTCGAAACGGCAGCTGTCTAAAATAATCAGCAAATAATGGTTTGGTTTAAGCGTATTTTTTTTGATCATCGGCCTTTGAATCAGCGGTTCATTCTCAGCCGTTTTTTTTCTGAATGCCATATACCACTCCGTTGGCTGTTGGTTGATGGAATTGCTCTTTTTCCCTTAATACAGACAAAGCCGGGTTTGTGCGCATCAAAATTCCATCTGATAGCGGGCGAGAAAATTGCGGCCAGGCTCGACGACGATCAAGCCGCGATTAGTCGCCAGGTGGTTGCGATAGGCTTTGTCGGCCACATTCTCAATGCCGAGCATAAGGCGACCGGACAAACCGCCGATGCGTACAGGCCGGCTGTTGAAATAGAGGTCATAGTACACGTATCCATCCGTGGTCAATTCACCTGCGGCCACGCGTGACTGGTGATCGTAGGCGCTGGCAGCGAATTCTAAAGCACCGGCGCCGGTCGCCTGCCATTGAACCGTGACGCCTCCGTGCAGGGGCGGAATCTGGCTCAACGGCTGATCCTGGTACAGATCTTGTCCGTGTACATAGGAGGCGTGCATACGCACGGAGATTTTTTCCCAGGGAACCACTGTGGTGCTGACTTCGCCGCCGGTGAGCGCTGCTTTGCCGATATTGGTTTTCAGCAGCGCGTTGCGTCCTTCATACGTCCCTGGGACCTCGGCGATCATATTGAGCAGACGATTGTAAAAAATATTAGCCGTCACTTGCGTGGATCCGGTGAACAACCTCACGCCTGCATCAAAAAAATGGCCGTTCTCCGGCTCGAGCTCCGGATCACCGACTTTGACCAGGTTGCCGGAATCGATGTACTGATAGCGTTCTTCCAAATAGGGCGAGCGGAACGACCGTGCGATGTTGGCCGTAAAATCCACGGCCGGCAGCAAACGATAGAGCAGGCCGAGATTAGCGCTCCAGGATCGGTCCGAGGCTTTTTCCGCTGGCCATAGAACGCTCTGGCCCGCCGGCGCGTCATCGCGAACGCCGTCGGTGATCTCGTACAGGGGATTCAAGCCCTGCTCGTTTTCCACTTGAATCAAATCATAGCGCCCGCCCAGGGTGATCTGCCATTTCGAACGCTGCGGCGACCACTCATACTGACCGAACAGTCCCATGCTGCGATAAAAGGCATCAGGCAACGGCAGATCGCCGACGGTTTTAAAAATGGTTTTTTGAACTGCGCCGGTGGTCGGATTCAGCACTTCGATTTTGCTCTCCCGGCTGCGATACCCTTCATATTTTTTCTGCCACACATCCACGCCGGTTATGAGATGATGAGGGGAACCCCAGTGCCAGTTGCTCTGCATCTGCACCCCATGGGTTTTGTGCACAGCGCCGGGAGAAATTTTCAACACCGACACCCGTCTGGCCGGTTGTCCGCTTGAGGCGGGCAGCTGGTTGACCAGATGCGGAATGTTCTCAACATCACGGAGAATATCCTGATAAAAATATTTAATCATGGTCTTTAAACAGTGGGAGGACAGATCGCGAATCTGGTATTCCACACTGTAAAGCGTTCGATCCTCATTGGGATAGCGTACATCGGCATTGATTGGGAAAATCGGATAGCCGCCCGGCATACCGACATCCACGGCATGGTAGCGCTGATAGTTGACGAGCAGTTCGTTCTTCTGTCCCGGCCGCCAGCCCAACCGGGCGATGGCGCTTTTGTCCTGATATTGACTATTCAGGTATCCTGCGGGTGTACGGGCGTCCCCGGCCTTGCGCAGCATGCCCGAGGCATAGAGATGCCAACGCCGAGAACCGGCGTGGGCCGACAGTTTTCCCAATCCCGATTGATTCACTGAGGCGAACCCGCCGACAAGGCCGAATTTCATATAGGGCTGGTCCTGATACCAGCCGTCCTTGGTGATGATGTTGATCACGCCGCCCATGGCGCCGGATCCATACAGGGAAGAGGCGGCGCCTTTGATCACCTCGATGCGTTCGATATCGTTGACATCGATCATGGATAATCCGGCCGCCAGATCGTTGGCTGTGTCGATGCGGTTGCCGTCCACCAGCGCAACCACGTGGTTGCGAGCCAGGCCGCGGACATTGGGAGTGGTGCCCCAGATTCCATCTCGGCCAAGGCTTAAACCCGGCTCATTTTGCAGAGCGTTAGTTACCGAGATGGGCGCCAAACGATCAAGCTGTTCTGCGCGCACCACGGTGATCGGCAGCGCCACATCGCGAAGCTGTCGATCCGCCTTGGTGCTGGTAACCATGACGTCGGAATAATTCAACAGAACCGGAGACAGCGCGAAGGTCAGCTCCTGGCTGGAATCAGCGGCAACCGAGACCGAGCGGCGTTCCGGCTCGTAACCGATAAACGAGACGACCAGAGTGTATTCGCCCGGCTGAAGTTGGGGTAAGGAAAAGCGGCCCTCACGATTGGTCACCACGCCGCGATACCTGTTTTCAAGACGCACATTGGCGCCGGCCAAAGGCCGGTTCTGCTGCCGGTCCAACACCAGACCGGAAAGTTCGCTCTCAGCAAAAGCAGGGAGACATGACAGGAACAGTAAATATAGCCAACGACGCATAGCAGCACTCCTTGTACGTTTATAGGAAAAGCGGGGCAATGAAACGTGTGAGCCACGCCAACCAAACGGCCAAAAGCAGCGAAAGGGCTGAGGCCAGAATGGTTTTGCGCATACCCAGTTCCCTCACCATGATGCCAAAGGTGGCCAGACAGGGCAGATAAAATAAAATGAAAACCGTGAACACCATAATCTGCACCGGCGTCATCACTGTCAGTACCTCGGTGGTGCCAAGGGACTGAAACAGCATGAGCAGGGACAATTCTTTGCGCAGCACGCCGAACACAATCGTCAAACCAACCTTTTCCGGCAGATCCAGCAACCCTGTGAGGGGTGAAAACATCCGGTTGATCCCCTCTTGCCAGTGCAGCCATTCGGTGATGCTGAGGAAAAGACTGCCCAGGATCAACAGCGGCCAGGCGATGACGATGAAGTCTTTGATGCGCAGCCAGGTTTTCGCCAAAACCACTTTTACACTGGGCGCTTGAAAAGCAGGTATCTCCATGATCATGCCCGGCGTTTCTTCAGGGGAAAGGCGTGAAAGAACCAGGCCGATGCCCAGAATGACCGCTAGATTGAAGACCAACAGACCGAAGGCATAGGCGCCGCCCAGATAAAAACCGACCAAGCCAAGGATCAGGGTCATGCGCGCTGAGCAGGGTACGAACAGCGCCAGAGTGGAGGCGATGAAGCGGTCCCTTGGCCGGGTGATGATGCGAGTGGCCATGATCGCCGGAACCGTGCAGCCATATCCTAATAAAAGAGGAATGATCGCGGTTCCATGCAATCCCAGGCGGTGCATGATGCCATCGGTTAAAAACGCCATGCGCGGAAGGTAGCCGATGTCCTCGATAAGCGCCATCAGAAGTAAAAACGGAAAGAGATACGGCAGAACGATGGAAAAGCCTCCGGAAAATCCCTGCAGCAGGCTGTTCAGCAAATGATAGGTGAACGAATCTACCGACCAATGCAGGGCCAGTTGATTGCTCAGCGATTGAAAGAGAGCCAGGATGGGCTTTTCGAGAAGCGCGCCGAATTTAAAGACGCCGACAAAGAGAAAATACAGGGCTGCCAACATAATCACATAGCCGATAACCGGATGCATCAACAGGTCGTCGATCCTGTCGCGCCAGAGACTGGATTGGCGTCTGCCCACGCGAGCCGCTTCTTCGAACAGCTCCATGCTCTTGGCGTGACGCTCCGCCGAAATCACCTGATCAGAGGGTTGGCCATGGGCCTCTTCCAGCATTCGTTGAAAAGATTGAATTTTTTCTACGGTCCCGGGAAGTCGCTTCTCGGCCAGGTCCAGATAATAGGGGTCGCGTTCGAGCAATTTGATGGCCAGAAGCCTGGGCTTGTCAAAATCCAGACCCGACTGCTTCATCCAATCGACCACGGAGGTGATGGCGGTTTCCACGTGTTTGCTCATGGTGAGAGGCTGCATCGGGGAAATGGAGCGGGCATACTCCACAGAGCGGCTGAACAGGGTTTCCACGCCGCTGCCTTTAGAAGCGATGGTGGAAAATACCGGTACGCCGAGACGGGCGGACAGGCGCTCTCCATCGATCTCGACTCCTTTGCGCTGGGCTTCATCGATCATGTTCAGACAGAGTACGATGGGCAGACCCAACTCTGCCATTTGCAGGGTCAGCTCCAGGCTGCGGCACAGGAGCGAAGCATCGACCACATTGATAACCAGATCGATCTTTTCGAACAGTAAAAACTGCTTGGCGGCCTCTGTGGCAGAGTCGATGGCGGTGAGAGAGTAAAGTCCCGGTAGGTCGATCAATTCGATGGTCTCATCGCCTATTTGAACCAGACTGCTGGTAAACGAAACGGTGGCGCCGGCGAAATTGGTCGAGATCGAGCGATACCCGGCCACCTGATTGAATAATGTGCTCTTGCCGCAATTGGGTTGCCCGATCAGCACCAGGCGCAGACAGGGGGCGGAGGGAGGATTTTTCATGATAGCATCGTCACCCGTACATAAATGTGGGCCGCCATGCAGCGGCTGAGGGCAATGTCCGCCTGATTGATGGTCAGCAGCAGGGGACCGCCCATGACCGCATTACGCTTCAGCCGGACGATGTCGCCCACATGCAGGCCGACCTGTTGCAGTCGCTGGCGAAGGCTCCATCCTCCGGAGAAAGCCACAATCGTCGCGGCTTGTCCGACTTGCAGGTGGTTCAAAGTCGGCAGTATCTTTTCCTCGCGCATCATAGGGTGAGTTCTGCTATTTTAGCATGCATTCCACGCAGGGCGTGCCGTCGGAATACGCGCGGGCGCATTCACGAACTTCACGGATGAATTGTCCATGTTTTTTAGGGCACTGTCTTACCAAATAGAGAAACCGCATCAGCGCAGAGTAGGTTTCGGCGCTGATGAGATGTTCAAATTTGCAGGCATCCTGCTCGGCGATCGCTTCATCGAGTCCAAGAATATCCATCAATAAATCCTTGACCGCCTGATGCCTGAGCGTCAAGTGGTGTGCCAATCGACGGCCCTCGGCGGTAAGTACGATATGTCCATAGGCCTCATGGGCGATGAGGTCTTTTTTGGCTAATTGACTCAGCGCGATGGAAACACTGGACCGGGTGACCCCGCGTCGTTCAGCGATGTCTTTGACGCGAGCCACCTTGTTCTCATTTTCCAGGTCCGCGATGATCTCGATGTATTCCTGGGTGACGGTATCATGAGACAGGTTCATGATGACCTCAAGTTTGATGGATAAAACTTTGTTAGTTTTATGAATTTAATCTATTTTCTGTAAAAAAACAAGCTTATTTTTTCAGCCGCATATGCCGCTTGACTAAATCGCCAGTTCTGATTATATTAGCGCGTCTTTGCCGCTTCTTTGCGGCTAAAATTCCACCATTGTCCGTGACTATACTGGTTTTAATGAACAGCATGAATCCCTACTCCCGACCGTTGACTTTTTGCCCGACCCTGCGACTCGTCCTTTTCTGTTCCCTTTTATTCTTTTTCCCGCGCGCCGGCTTAACCCTGGTTGACATTGCCTCGCTGCATCGTAATGACGCATCAGGGGCGCCGGCCGCGCCCTATCAAATTGGTCAGCGGGTACAAGTAACCGGTGTGGTGACCGCAGGAACCAATCTGTTCACCGCTTCCTATTGCGATGTCTATATTCAGGACGCCACCGGCGGCATCAACCTCTACGCAGCCTCGCCCTGGCCCACAGCGCTTCAGCTCGGCGACAGTATTAGGGTCGACGGCGTGATCCGCCAATTTCGCGGCCTGTCGGAGATCAGTACACCGATGACCATCGAGGTGCTGGGTAAGGCCTTAATCATTCCATCTCCTTTGCCGGTGACCTGCGATCAGGTGGCCAATAGTTTTGCCCAGGATTTTTCTGAAGCGAACGAAAGCCGGTTGATCCGCATCAACCAGGTCCGGGTGGTGGCTGGTTCAGCTCCCACCTTAACCATCAGCGATCAGACCGGTCAGTGTCTGCTCTACCTCGATGCGGATACGAACTTGCCGGTCCCGCAAGGTACGTTCGATGTCATCGGCATTCTGAAACAGTACGACTCCACAGCGCCCTACACCGATGGCTATGAAATTTTGCCCCGCTTTGCCGGTGATCTGATCCTTCATTCAGGCCCTGTTTTTGCATGTGAACCGGAGGAAGTCGCCATCACGCCGCAAACCGTCGATTTTTACTGGCAGACCGCCGCTGCGGCCAGCGCCTCGATTAAATACAAAAGCCGCACCTCCTGGGAGTGGCAGAGTTTTGGCGATTCCTCAGCCGTACAGGAGCATCGGCTTTCGCTGACCAACCTGCAGCCGGCCACCATCTATGACGCCTATGTGGTCTGCAGCGATGTCACAGGTTCAAGCTCAAGCCGTCGCTTTGCATTTTGCACCGCCTCAGCACGCGCCAGTGGAACCATTGAGGTCTGGTTCAATCAATCGATCGATCCGACCCTGGCCCATCCGGACGCAGCGCACGGATCGGTGGATCTGGCGGCTAAGCTGATCGAGCGGATCGATCAAGCCCGATACAGTTTGGATGCGTGTTTCTATAATTTAAGCCATTCAGATCTTACCGAGGCCATCGGCCGGGCGAAAAATAGAGGAGTTTCTGTTCGTCTGATTTATGAGGCGGATAATTTGAACGCTTCCATCAGTCGGCTGGAACAGGTATACCATATTCCGGTGATCAGCGACCGGTTTGGACAGAACAGCGGCATCGGCTCTATGCATAACAAGTTTGTCATCATAGATCATCGCGATCAAAGCAGTGCGCTGGACGATTACCTCTGGGTTGCCTCTGCGAATGGGACCTTCTCCGGGGCTGTTCTTAATGCTGAAAACGGCCTGATCATTCAGGACGAGGCGCTTTGTGCCGCTTACACCGCCGAGTTTGACGAGATGTGGGGGGACGGAGATGAAATTGCGGATGCAAGCCGCAGCCGGTTCGGCGAACGGAAAACCAACAACACCCCACACCGCTTCAGCGTCAACGGCGTGTGGATCGAACAATACATGAGTCCATCGGATCAAACCGAAGCGGCTATTGTCCAATCCATCCGTTCCGCTCAGCAGTCACTCTACTTTTGTATCTACTCCTTTACCAGCACGCCGATTCTGTACGCCCTTGAGGAACTTTTCCGCCAGTCTCAGGGATTCGGGTTGGCCGGCGTTTTTGACGAAGAGGCATCGGGCGATAGGAACAGCGTTTATTCCCGCATGGCCGGCATCGGCGCCTCGGCCTGGTCGCCCCCTGCGAATGTGTGGCTGGAACAGTCGCCCTACCTTTTGCACCACAAATATCTGATCGTGGATGCAGGCGGGGAAAATCCAAAGGTGATCACCGGCAGCCATAACTGGAGCTATAGCGCGGAGCACAGCAACGATGAGAACACTTTGATCTTTTACAGCCGTGCATTGGCTAATCAGTACCTGCAGGAATTTTCCGCACGATATCAGGAGGCAGGGGGGCAGGCGGCTCTGCTGACGCCTGTGGCAGCCAAGGGGATTGCCGCTGGGCCGGCAACCTGGCGGTTGATAGGCAATTATCCCAATCCTTTCAACAGTGCCACCCGGATCCTCTACCATCGACCGGAGGGGGATCGTTCTATTCCCACACTCTTTCTATACGATGTCGCAGGCAGGCTCGTTCGCACTCTGCAACTTCAGCCGCGCGGAGATGAGGTCGCCTGGGATGGCATGGATAGCCAGGGACGATCTGTCGCCTCCGGCGTTTACATGGTCCGCATCGGGGATCACCCGGGCGTGGTCAAAATGCTGCTCATGAGATGAGGGAAAAAGCATGAAGATGAAAGCGTTGGTCAAAAAGAGCCGGGAGCCCGGATTGTGGATGGAGGAGGTCCCGGTGCCGGCATGCGGCAACAACGATCTATTGATTAAAATCACCCACACCGCCATCTGCGGCACAGATTTGCACATCTATAAATGGGATGAATGGTCGCAGCGCACTATCAAAACTCCGCAGGTGATCGGTCACGAGTTTGTTGGCGTAGTGGTTGAAAAAGGAATCAATGTCGCCGGCTATGAGGTCGGCGAACGGGTGTCCGGAGAGGGGCACATCGTCTGCGGCGTCTGTCGCAGCTGCCGCGCCGGCCGCAGGCATTTGTGCACCAACACCATCGGCATCGGGGTAAACCGCGACGGCTGTTTTGCCGAGTATCTGGCCCTGCCGGCGACCAACGCCTGGCATGTGCATCCATCGATCCCGTCTGAAATCGCCGCCTTTTTTGATCCCTTTGGCAATGCCACGCATTCCGCGCTCTCCTTTGATATCGTGGGGGAAGATGTGCTCATCACCGGCGCAGGACCCATCGGCCTGATGGCGGTGGCCATCTGCCGTCATGTCGGCGCACGCAATATCGTCATCACCGATGTCAACGAGTACCGGTTGAACCTGGGAAAAAAGATGGGCGCCACGCGGGTGGTCAATGTGGCCGATGGATCCATTGAGCAATGCAGAAAAGAGCTGGCGATGGTCGGATTCGATATTGGACTGGAGATGTCCGGCAATCCGCGTGCATTTGAATCCATGCTGGAAAACATGTATCATGGCGGCCGCATCGCATTGTTGGGCATTTTGCCGGCCAGCACGCAGATCAACTGGGATCAGGTGATTTTCAAAGGGCTGCAAATCAAGGGCATTTACGGTCGGGAGATTTTTGAAACCTGGTACAAGATGCAAACCATGCTGCAGAGCGGACTGGACATATCGCCGGTGCTGACCCATCGTCTGCCGTTCGCCGATTTTCAACAGGGATTTACAGCCATGCTCTCCGGCGAGTGCGGCAAAGTGGTATTAACCATGGAGTGAACCATGTACGGACAAATCAAACAGGACCTCATCGCCGCGCTGGATGAGATTCGTCAATCAGGCCTCTATAAACACGAGCGCGTTCTCTCCTCCAGCCAGGGGGCAACGATCAGCGTGCAGGGCGGCAAGCCGCTCGGCAAGCCGCTCGGCAAGCCGCTCGGCAAGCCGCTCGGCGCGCCAAGCGGCGCACCGGTGCTGAACTTTTGCGCCAACAACTATCTCGGACTTGCCAACCATCCCACGGTGCTCGAAGCGGCGCAAAAGGCGATGCAGAGATGGGGATATGGACTGTCATCAGTGCGCTTTATCTGCGGCACGCAGGAGGGGCACAAACAATTAGAGGAAAAGATCTCTCAATTCCTGCAGACCGATGACACGATTCTCTATGCCGCCTGCTTTGACGCCAACGGCGGCGTGTTTGAACCGTTCATGGGCCCCGATACCTGCATTCTCACCGATGCGCTCAACCATGCCTCCATCATCGATGGCATTCGACTGGCCAAAGCCCAACGACTCATCTACCAACATGCGGACATGTCGGATCTAGAAAAGAAATTGCAGGAAAGCGGTCATTATCGCTACCGGCTGATCGCTACCGACGGCGTTTTCAGCATGGACGGTGATATCGCCCCGTTGCAGGCCATCTGCGATCTGGCTGAGCGCTTTGATGCGCTGGTCATGGTGGATGACAGTCACGCCACTGGATTTTTGGGGAAAACCGGCCGCGGCAGCATAGAACATTGTCAAGTGATGGGGCGCGTTGATTTGATCACCACCACCTTTGGCAAAGCCCTGGGAGGCGCCATGGGCGGATGCGTGTCCGGACATAAAGAGATGATCGACTATCTCAGGCAAAAAAGCAGACCCTATCTGTTCTCCAACAGCCTTTCACCGGTGGTGGTCGGTGCCACGCTGGCGGTGTTGGACCTTCTCTCCGCCGGCACGGAATTGCGCGACCGCTTGGAGAGCAATACGCTCTATTTTCGCCGGCGAATGACCGAGATGGGGTTTAATATCAAACCCGGTGTTCATCCCATTGTGCCCATCATGCTCTACGATGAAAAACTGGCGCACACCATGGCGGATGAGATGCAGAAACAAGGCGTATACGTGATCGGATTCAGCTTTCCGGTTGTGCCGAAAGGATTGGCGCGCATACGCGTGCAGGTCTCCGCGGCGCACAGCAAAGAGCATCTGGACACGGCAGTGGCCGCTTTTCAGTCTGTGGGCAAAGAACTGGGCGTCATCAAGTAAGCGAGGCTTACCATTTTGTAATCTGAATTTCCATTCTTGGATTACTTGGCGCTGCACTCGGTGTGGGGGTAAAAAGGAATATTGAAAAATATGAAATAATGCGTCGGTCGTGAAAATAGATCTGGCATGCCGCTTGCATGGTTAAAAGTACGGCAAATGGCCGCTGGGAAGGCTCGCCAAGAGCTGCCCGCTGTTGAGGAAACCAGCCATGGAGGTTAAAATGGGCCGGATCTATTTAATCGGGTTCAGTCTGATGCTGTTAAGCCAATTCTGTGCGGCAGACACGCTGATCAAGATAGATCGCAGCAGAATGCAGGGGAAATTGTCCCTGATCGCCGACACCTATATCGAGTTCGTCACCGACAAAAAGGACGGGCAGCAACAGTGGATCAAAGTAGATAAGAAAGAGATCCTGGCAATCGTTGGCAGTAAGGGCAAGCTGATATACCCGAGAGATAAATACGACGAGATGGCGCTTAATTACGGCAAAGTCAAGCTGCGCACAGCGCAGGATGTGGCCAAGTACAAGCAGCGCAAGTCAGAGTCAACACTCGTGCAGGAACAGCACGAACAGGCGGAAAAAAACCGTTATAAAATCGCTGCCATGATCGGCGGTGTTGGCGGATTGATGGCCTGGGCGTTCTTTCAAGCCGATTAACTTTCGCGCTCTCACCCTCCTTAATCTCCCGCCCCTGCTTTTCTTTTGCATCACAGAAAACTGTTGATTTTGTGAGGCAAAATAAGTAACATGAAGATCATTAGTGAAGCATCCTATGAGAAAAAAAACCAGACAGGTTTTGGTCGGCGGCGTTGCACTGGGCGGCGGTTCCCCCGTTGTCCTTCAATCCATGACGAATACCAAAACCACTGATATTCCATCGACATTAAGCCAGATCGAGCGGCTCGTTGAAGCAGGCTGCGAGCTGGTGCGGCTGGCTGTGCCCAATCAAGAGGCGGTGACCGCACTGGCTGCCATCCGCAAGCAAGCGCCGGTTCCGCTTATCGCTGACATCCATTTCGATTACCGGTTGGCGCTGGCTTCCATGGACGCCGGTGCGGATAAAATCCGCATTAATCCGGGCAACATCGGCGGCGAAGAAAAGCTGGCTCAGGTGATCCGCAGAGCGGCCAGTGGTCATGTGCCGGTGCGGATCGGCGTTAACTCGGGCTCCCTTGAAAAAGAGCTGCTGATCGCTGAAAAGGGCGTAACTGTGAACGGGCTGGTCCGTTCAGCCCTACGCTGGACCGAACGCTGCCGAAACTACGGCGCTACGCAGCTGGTGGTATCCCTCAAATCATCTGACGTTTTGCAGACCATCGAGGCGTACCAAGCCTTTGCCCTGCAGAGCGACATACCGCTTCACATCGGCGTAACGGAAGCGGGCACTGTGCGCAGCGGCAGCATCAAATCCGCTGTCGCAATGGGCATTCTGCTCCATCAGGGCATAGGCGACACGTTGCGAGTCTCTCTGACCGGGGATCCGGTTGAGGAGATCGTGGTCGCTCGCCAAATACTGCAATGCCTAAAGTTGCAGCAACCGGGCGTGACCATCATTGCCTGTCCGACCTGCGGCCGCACGGAGGTCGACATGGCGCCCATTGCTGAGGAGGTGGAGCGGCGTGTGCGTGGGCTCAAGCAACCCATCACAGTGGCGGTCATGGGTTGTG
>DAIQOA010000014.1:0-43108 GCA_036788095.1 bacterium
CGGCCCGGGTCGCTTGCAGCAATGGCTTAGCTGTCAGCGGGCTGCCGACAGCCGCTTGCATCCAGGCATCCGGCGTCAGGGCACCGTGCGTGCACATGCGCTCCATCTCCTGACCCCGGTTCCGGCCGCGGAGACACTGTTCGATCTGAAACATGATGATATGTCCCAGCGAATAATCGGGCAGATAAAGCCCGGCATCGATCAGATGGGAGTAGATCGCCAACAGAGGCGAATCCGCGACTCCGATCAAAGGGGCGAAATAGCTGTTCCACACCTCGCGCGAGATCTGCATCATCGCAGCCTTGACGTCCGCGGCAGTGGCCTGAGGGTGATCGTACATCCAGCGCCAGATCTCCATATCCACCAAGCCCACGGCGGCGATCTCGCAGGTGGACCAAAACGTGTCCAGCGCGCTATAGGGTTCCGCCGGCGACTCCGGCTGGCCGAGGCCCAGGAGCTCGAGGTCCCGTGATTGAAAGACAAATGCGAACGCCTCGGTAAACGCGGTGTTGGGCACACCGGCCAGCAGCGTATGATCGATTCGATTCAGCGAGAACACCTGTTCGACGCAGTGACCCAGCTCGTGAATGGCGATGTTGTAGCCTTTATAGCGCATGCCGTCGTCGGGAATGCGCGTGCGCAGATGGGCGTTGTCGTCGCGCCGACCGGCGCCCATGGCATGACCGGCGCCGCGGGAGGGATCGACGGTGATTTTGCCGGAGAGAAACTCGGCAGTCTCTGCGGTAAAACCCAGCTGCATCAAGATGCGGGGCAGATCGGCCTGAAAAGCCGCGGTATGGGGATACCTGGCCATCACCCTGCGGTCGAGCTCCGCCTCGTCATACCCGGAGACGGGTTTAAAGCCGTTGTACCAGATATCGAACGGCTCCAGCTTTCTGCCGAGCCGTTTCGCGATCAGACGGCTGACGTCCCGGCCCACCGGATCGGTCAACACTGAAACCAGCAGATGTTTGAACTGCGCCTCAGGTATTTCACGGTCGCGTTCAAAGCGGCGGCTGATTTTGGAAGGCAGTTGCGGATAATACGGATCAGCGCCCTGCTCCGCATGAAAAACATCCAGCAAACGCTGATAGCGCGTGTCCGGTTCAGACTCGAACGGCCTCTCGGGCATCAGTTTGTTCTGCAAAGGATTCCAGGTCACCTTGTTCTGATCAATGACCTCCTGTGGAATCTGCTGAGCGATGATGCGCTCCATGACCGTTTGAATGAGACGCTGACGGGCCAAACCGTCCGCCAGGGCGTATTGCGCCTTCAACTCATCCCGCAAGCCCCAGTGCGAGATCAGTTTCAAATCCTGGGGAAAAAGCCGGCGGCCTTTGGCGTCCACCAGCTGATGCATATACAAGTTGTAATGGGAAATGTAATCATCGGCCTGAACATAAGCGCGGGTGAGCGCTTGATGGACCGGGGCAGGCACGCGGTCGACAAAACGCTGCACCAGCCGTGCGGCAGCCCACTGCTGCCGACTCCATTGCGGACCCTGCTGCAGCCGTTCGGCCAGCGTGGTGTTGGGAAAATTGAGCAACGCCACAAACGCCACCTTGGTTTTGAACAGATCTTCCGACACATGCGCCGAGGGATCATATTCGGCGAACAGATAATCCATCGCCAGCACCGGCCCGATCTCCAACTGCAAAGGCAGAGAAAGATCGCGGGCCACCTCCACGTTATGTCCCCCGATCGTCTCCAGATTGGTCTCCAGCCTTTGCAGCGCCCGCGGTAAATCCGCCGGATCAACGATAAAATGTTCCAGGCAGAAATGATGGAACGCCTGCGCGTCTCCATCCGCTTCCCGCCACAGAGCGGCAGCCTGAGTGACTCCACGAAGGATGCGCTCGCGCTGCGACTCGCCGCAGCGGTTCACCAGATTCTCGATCGTTTTTTGCCTCACCAAATCATCCATCGCCGACACCATTGTTGACAGGTACAACAACCATCCGACCATAAAACAGCTTGTCGATTTCGACATGCGACCCTCCTTGAACGCACGGCCATTTTGAACATAGTTTATTCATTTTTCCACAAAATTCAAAATAAAATGATGAAAAGGATTTCCCCGCGCTCCGGTATCCTGAAAAATATATTTTGCATTTAAGATGATTTTGTTTTACTTTAATTTTATCATCTAGTTATTGTACCGGCGACGAACCTGAATGCATAGTCGATATTCAGACGCAAAAAATATGGTTTTGCTTTCTCACCCGATTCTTAAATCTTGATCCTGCTATGACCACAAAACATTCTGTAACGGTTTACTCGACTCTGAAGAAAGAACCGGTTTGCCCGCGCTGTAGTGAAAACCCATGCACCTGCCGACCGAACCATGCAGAGACCATGCCATCGCAATCCTTGCGCATCAGGCTGGATCGTAAGGGACGAAAGGGTAAATCCGTCACTCTGATTGAGGGTCTCCCTGCAAACCCGCATCAAACCCAGGAGCTGTGCCGGACGCTGAAAAACCGGCTCGGCGCCGGAGGAACAGTCCGGGACGGGTGCATTGAAATTCAAGGAGATCATCGCGGCAAAATCGTTCAAATGCTTGCAGAGATGAACTATAAAACCAAACTCATCGGAGGATGAACGTCCGGGAGTCCGCCATCCGCCGTCACTTTCTGGAATAACGCAGACTGGCGGCCAGGGAGAATTACCATGAAAACACGATGTTTAATTTTTCACGTCGGCGTTCTGTTCTGCATCCCCTTTTCTTCGTGGGCGCAGCCGGATGAAGCGGCCTTTCGTCAGCCGCCGGCCTTTGCCAGACCCTGGGTTTACTGGTTTTGGATGGACGGCAATCTATCCAAAGAGGGCATCACCGCTGATTTTGAAGCCATGGCGCAGGCGGGGATCGGTGGCGTCCTGTCCATGGAGGTGGATGTGGGCGTACCGCGAGGGCCGGTCAAATTTATGAGCGCGCCCTGGCGGGCCATGTTCAAGCATGCGGTTAAGGAAGCCGAGCGACTGGGACTGCAGATCACTCTGAACAGCGGCCCGGGCTGGACCGGCAGCGGCGGTCCCTGGATCAACGGTGAAAATTCAATGCAACATCTTGTCGCCAGCGACACCACAATCACCGGCGGCCGGCGTTTCAACGCGTCTTTGCGTCAGCCAAAACCCTATCCACCGTTTTTCGGCGACGGCGACTGGACCGATGAGATGAAAACCATCTATCGCGATTATTACCGGGACGTCGCAGTGCTGGCCTTTCCAGCCCTTGACGAGGATCATCGCATCGCCGACCTGAAAGAAAAAGCGCTTTACGTTCGTGCGCCCTATTCTTCCGCGCCCGATGTTAAACCAGCCCTTCCCCTGGCAGCCCATTATCCTTCGTTGCCCCCTGGTGCGACCATCGATGCCCAAAAGATCGTCGATCTGACCAATCGTCTCTCTGCGAATGGCCGGCTGGATTGGCAGGTCCCGGAAGGCCGATGGACCATTCTGCGCTTCGGCGCCACCAGCACCGGCGCTAACACGCGTCCGGCGCCGCGGCCGGGCTTTGGCCTGGAGTGCGACAAGTTCAGCCGCACCGCCTTTGATGTTCACTGGAACGCCTATATCGGTCTTCTGCTGCAGGAGATCGGTCCGCGGCCGCAGCCTCGTACTGCCGGATGGACCATGCTCCATATCGACAGCTGGGAGATGGGATCGCAGAATTGGACCAACGGGTTTCGTTCCGAGTTCCAACAACGACGCGGCTATGATCCGCTGCTCTATTATCCTGTGGTGACCGGTCGCATCGTAGGCGCCATTGAGCTCAGCGAACGGTTTCTTTGGGACCTGCGCCAAACCGCGCAGGAACTGTTATTGGAAAATCACGCCGGTTATCTCAAAGAGCTGGCGCATAAAAACGGATTCGGCCTCTCCATCGAGCCCTATGACATGAATCCAACCGCAGACCTGAGCCTCGGCGCTATCGCCGATGTGCCCATGTGCGAATTCTGGGCCAGAGGCTATGGGTTCAACACCGACTATAGCTGTTTCGAAGCAACCTCCATCGCCCATACCAATGGACGTCCCATCGTTGCGGCCGAGGCGTTCACCTCTGACCACAACGAGGCGTGGAAACTGCACCCTGGAGTCATGAAAGCGCAGGCGGACTGGGCGCTTTGCACCGGCATCAACCGGTTGGCGTTTCATCGCTATGCCCATCAACCCTGGCTGGATCGTTCGCCGGGCATGACCATGGGGCCCTATGGAGTCCACTGGGAACGCACGCAAACCTGGTGGCCGCTCAGCAGCGGATTTCACACCTACCTGGCACGCTGTCAATATCTGCTACAACAGGGCGTTGCTGTGGCGGATATCTGCCTGCTGACGCCCGAGGCCGCTCCCTATGTCTTTCGTCCCATGGCCTTGCCGCAGCACGGCGGTCTGCCGGACCGGCCGGGCTATAATTTCGACGGCTGTGCGGCGGACATTCTGATGAACCATAGCCGGGTGAAAAAAGGTCGTCTTCAGTTGGATGGCGGCGCTTCGTATCGACTGCTGGTCCTGCCGCAGACCACGACGATGACGCCGCAGCTGCTGCAAAAAATCCGCACACTGATATACGACGGCGCCGTGGTCTTTGGCCATCCGCCGAAAAGCTCCCCATCTCTGACCAATTATCCGGAATGCGATCAGCAGGTGCAAAAGCTGGTCAAGGAACTATGGGGTTCTGAGGCGAGCTCCGGAGAACGCCGGCTGGGCAAGGGACGCCTGATCTGGTCGCCGTTGCCGGCCGGCGAAACGTATCCTGACCTGCCGACCCTGTCATCCCTTTTCGGCCAAATGAATTGGCCGCCGGATTTCAGCACCGACGCCCCTTTTCGATATACGCATCGCCGTCTGAACGGGAGTGAACTCTATTTCCTCGCCAACAGCGAGGATCGGGCCATCGAGGCCGTCTGCCGTTTTCGCGTGACCGGACTCCAACCGGGATTGTGGAACCCACTGACCGGCACAACGAATGAGGCGCTGGCGTTCAGCGAAAAAAATGGCTGCACGGAAATTAACGTGGCGTTGGAGCCACATGGATCGCTCTTTATCGTTTTTACGAAAACCGCACCCCGCCCTGTCGCCGCCTCGTTCCTGGAACCACGGGTTGTTCAACCGGTCGCAGGAGCGTGGCAGGTGGCATTTGATGCGCGCCTCGGCGGACCGAAACATCCGGTCGTTTTCGACGTATTACAGGACTGGAGCACGCATGAGGACCAGGCCATCCGCTATTATTCCGGCATGGCCAACTACTCTATACGCTTTGATCTAGCGTCCATGAAACGCGGCCGGCTGTGGCTGGATCTCGGCCAAGTAAGAGAGATGGCCGCTGTGCGTTTGAACGGACACGAGCTGGGCGTCGTATGGAAAAAACCCTATCGCGTCGAGATCAGCGCTGCCGTGCAGGCGAAGAACAACGAACTGGAAATTAAAGTCGCGAATCTCTGGCCCAACCGTCTCATCGGCGATGCCGCGCTGCCGGCGGAAAAGCAGATCACCTGGTCCACCTACAAACCCTTTACAGCGGATACGCCCTTGCTGCCCTCCGGGCTGTTGGGACCTGTCACCCTGTGGCTGGCTGAGGAAAAACCATGACCCTGTTGACCGCCATACCGTTCACTCTGGACACCGCCCGCTTGATGAAAAAAGCCCATCTGCCCGAGGGTGTGCTGGATCCACAGGTGATCAGCGGATTGGTTCAATTGGCGCAAACGCACGGCAGGCCCAAGGCCCTGTACAAACCGGTTTTCGTGCAGGAGCGGCAACCGGATGCGGTCACCTTTGAGGGCATCACCTTCCACAGCCGTGCGCTGGCGGAAAACATGAAGGCCGTTGAAAGAGGCTTCGTTTTTGTAGCCACTTGCGGGACCGAGTTGGATCAGGTCCGTGTTTCCAACGGCGATCCGCTGGAAGATTTCCTCTGGGATCACATCAAGGCCGCGGCGCTGGAGAGCGCGCTGAACGAACTGCAAACCCATTTGAAAAAAGAAGCCGGGTGGCGCCACTCCTCCTCCATGAGCCCGGGTTCCGGCGACGCGGACATCTGGCCCATTGAGCAGCAGACCAATTTGTTCAAGCTCTTGGGAGCTGTGCGTGAACACATCGGCGTAACCCTGACCGACTCTTGTCTGATGATTCCGAACAAATCCGTTTCCGGCATCCTGTTCCCCACTGCCATCGATTTTCAGTCATGCCGGCTTTGCCATCGAACCGACTGCCCGTCGCGCAGAGCCGATTATGATCCGCACCTTTGGCATTCCTGGTATGAGGATAGGGTGACCGCGCATCAGAGTGATAACCGTTAACCAGGAGAGTGTCTATGAACTCCCGCATGTTCAAATCCTTCGTCCTCCTCGTCGTGGCCCTGGCCACGGCCGCCGGCAGCCAGCCGCGTTTTCAGGGCAGCCTGCAGCTGGCCGCAGGCCTGTTGCAGGGCGCGTTCAAAGAGAACACGGGCAACGACGGCTTTGGCCTCACAGGCGAATTTTTTTATTCACCGTCCCGCAGTATTTTCAGCATCGGCGTCAGTGCCGGGTTTCTAATCTATGGCATGGAGTCGCGTCGCCAGCCGCTCAGCAGCGAGTTCCCGGATTTCACCATAAAGGTGAGCACTGATAATTCCATGGTGCTGGCCCAACTCGTGTTGCGTTTGCAGAATCCCACCGGCCGGCTACGGCCCTATGTGGAAGGGGTCGCAGGATTGAATTATCTGTACACCGAGACGAGGATTGAGAACGTGGATGACTGGTATGAGGACGACCGGATCGCCGGCAAAGTCGATTTCGACGACACCGCTTTTAATTATGGCGCCGGCGGCGGCATACAGTGGGACGTCTATACCGCCAAACCGCGCGAAGGTCAAGAGTTCCACCCGCTGTCGGTGGCGCTGGATTTTCAGGCGAAATATCTGATCGGTGAACAGGCCCGCTATTTAAAAGAGGGCTCTGTTCACCGGGAGAACGGCAAGGTCCTCTATGACGTTAAAGAGTCCAAGACGGACTTGGTCTTGATCCAAATCGGCGCCGCGGTCCGATTCTAGCTCTGCCGCGCTTGGCGTTTTTGCAGCCGGGAATGAACGAACCAGCCCATCAGAACGACGAGAAACAGGACTACGCCGATGTCGATCTGATGCGAATATTTTTGCACCACTTGCCAGTTTTCGCGCAGCTTGAGGCCTAGATAAAGCAGAAAGCTGTTCCACAGGGTCGAGCCGATGACCGTGGCGGTGACAAACGATCCGATCGGCATCCGGCCGATCCCTGCCGGAATGGAGATGAAATGACGGATCACCGGAATGAACCGGCTGATAAACAGCGTCCATACGCCGCTGCGCTTGTTGAAAAATTTTTCCGTCATCTCCAGATCATGACGATCCAACAACAGATACTTGCCCACTTTGAGCACCAGCGGTTTGCCGCCGTAATAGCCCAGATAATACGAAATCAGAGATCCGATGATGGAGCCGAGGGAGGTGGACAGAATGGAGGCCCAGACGCTCCACTTGCCGTCCGCCACCAGAAAGCCGACAAAAGGCATAACCGCCTCGCTGGGCACCGGCGCGATCATGCTCTCCAACGCCATCAGCAGCCCCGCGCCCCAATACCCCATCGCTTCCAGAATTTTAACTGCATACTGTGAGATGATTTCAGTGATCATGAGTCCTCGTTGTTTTTGTGTGTTGCCGTTAAGGATTTTAAGGGACTTTTATCGCACCCGCACGCGATCGTCGAGCAGCTTTTTCAGTCCCGCACTGCTGCCCGGCGACCAGCCGAACGCTTTGCGCCACACCTCATCGCTCTCCATGCAAAGATAGACGCCGCTATCGTACCCGTAGGCGCGGATCCATTCAACCATGCGGCGGAAGAGTTCGATGCGCAGGGTTTTAAAATACCGCCGTTTCTTATCCGGGCCGGGCAAAAGCTCACCGAGCACGATGCGGGAGTGCGGATGTCGCTCGCGGATCACTTCATCCATGGCCGCGGGATAACGCAGGGCGCCCAGACTGATCCAGGCGATGTTGTCCGGCCGGGCGAATGCAAAAATGCGCGCCACGGTTTCACGGTAGTAATCCTCCCAGCCGTCAAACCAGATCATCGGATCAAAATGAAAGCCCAGCCAGTAGCCCATCTCCTGCACCTCGGCCGCCGCCTGCAAACGATCCGTCAACGTCGGCGCTCCGCTCTCCTCACTGCGGCATATCGGCTCTGCGTTCACCGACCAGGAGACCACCGTCCGCCGGTTATGCTGCAACGCCGCCAGATTTTCGATATGAACGTTCTTGGACTTGAGCTCGATGATCGCATTCGGCCAACAGCTGAAATACTCCACCAGATCCACAGAAAAAGCGGTCAGATGATCAAAGGTCATGCTGTCGGACAACTCGCCGGTGCCGATGCGGAAAAAGTGATCCGGCCTTTGTAAGCGCACTTGGTCCAGCTCCTGGAATAGATCGCCGCTGTTGACATACAGGGTTTTGCCCGGCGTGTTGAGATAGCCCTGAAGAATGCAGTAGGTGCAGTTCATATCGCAGCCCGCGGCCACATCCAGATTCTGATACAGACAGCAGATATGTTTGGGCGTTCCCGGACAAAAGCGCAAAAAGGGTCCGCGCTGCCGGGCCAGCAACAGGGCGTCGTCCAGATCGCGGTCGCCTCGCAGCTGTTCGATATCAGCAACGAACTCGGCGGAGACCTGCGGCAGTCGCAGACGAACACGTTCCACCAGCGGTTCCCGGGCAATCGACTCTTCGATGATCAACCGGTCGGGAGAAAAATTTTTTTGCGACGGAAAGTGCATTATGGCAAATGAACCAGTTTTTCAATCACACCCTCTGCATCCAGCCGCTTCAGGGCGCCCATGCATTGGCGAAACTCTTTTTCATTCTTGAACGCAAAGGCGATCGAAACCTCCTCGCTGTTGAAAAAGGGGGAGGGTGAAATCCGCAGCGCCGGCGGCGCCCCGGCCTCTTTCAACAGGTCATGAAACGCCTGCTGGGCGCGGCTGAAGCGGGGATAGCGCAGCCGCATCAGGACCTCCTTGCAGCGCTCGGCTTTTTGTGTAAAAGTGAGCTCAGCCCCGGCAAGGATCTCGGCCAGTTCCGGCTGCTGCAGCAAGACGCCCATGGAGCGCTCCTGCATTTGACAGACATCGCGGATCAGCGAATACATTTCACTCTGTTTGTTTTTGCCCAGACGCAATGTCTTGAATAGATCCAGCAGATGATGACGCTCAGCAACAGCCAGACCGGGAAGGGCAAAAACGACCTCTAAAGACAATCCATCGGCAAGTAGCTCGTTTTTGCTGCGCTCATCCAGCCCGGTGAGAGGCAGATAGCGGTCGAGCCAGATGCGGTTTCTGCCGAGCCCCAGGGACGGCATAAAATCACGGACCACACTCTCCGCGGGGAGAGAAAAAACAGTCTGCAGCTTTGACAGCACTTCCGCGATCTCGAGAGGGTTTAACGATTTTACGGCAGCCAGTCGTTCCTGCAGGTTTGACGCATAAAGATCCAGATCGCTCTGCCGCTCGCTCACCACCAGGGCCGGAGCTTGATCCCATCCCAGTTCACGCACCAGCTGAAAACGCTTAAATCCGGAAACCAGCCGGTAGCGACCGTCGGCGCGCGATTGCAGCCGCAATGGCTGCAGCAGCCCATACGCCGCCACGCCGGCGCGCAAAGACGCATGCGGCGGATCCAGCGCAATACGAAAAGTTTCATCCTCCGCGGCGATCTCTGCAACGGGGACAAGGACAAACCGGTACCCATTCATGGCTTTTTCCAAAAATTGTTTTATTTGACGGTAAATTTACATAACTTTCCATTCACTTGAAACACTTTTCCAAGTTCAGCGCCAAGAATCCGGCGTTTCGCTAAATAACGCTTGACAAATTTAATATTTCTTTGTAGACTGAACTTAGGGTCACTGCTCCTTTCAACCTATTATCTCATATGGAGGTGTGTCATGGCGTACGACAGTAAAGGCACCTTGAACAAAGTCATGCTCATCGGTCGGCTTGGCCAGGATCCGGAGGTGAAATACACCCCTTCCGGAGCGGCGGTGGCCACTCTGAGCGTGGCAACCAACACCTCTTACAAGGACCAGGACGGTAAAATGCAGGAGCAGACCGAATGGAACCGGGTGGTGGTGTGGCGCAAGCAGGCCGAGCTGGTGGGCCAGTACTGTAAAAAGGGACACCGCATCTATGTGGAGGGCAAGTTGGTAACCCGTTCCTGGAACGATAAGGACGGCAACAAACGCTATGCCACAGAGATCCAGGCGGATTCGATTCAGTTCCTCGAGGCCAAAGGTGATCGCGAGCCGGTCAGCCATGAACCACCGCCGCCCGCCGGGGAAGCGAATTTCAGCGAACCCCTGCCGGCGGAAGTGGACGACCTGCCCTTCTGAGTTGCTTTGGGCCGCCTCAGCCGCCCTGCAATAAATCGTTTGCTTTAAACGGTTATTTTCTTACCTTAAATCCAAGTCGCTTCGACTTGGATTTTTTTTAAGGAGGCGCTTTTGTCCCTCTATGCAGGTCTCATCGCGCACGCCAAGCAGGCGATCCTCCGGGCTCAGGCCGCTTATTCCGGATTTCCCGTGGGCGCAGCGCTGCTGGCCAAAGATGGATCGATCTTTACCGGCTGTAATATCGAATCCAGCTCCTATGGCCTCACCCTGTGCGCGGAGCGCGTGGCTCTGGCCAAGGCGCTCTCTGAGGGGGTAACGGCATTTCAGGCCCTTGCCATCGCCACAGCCAAACCGCCCTTGTGCCCGCCCTGCGGCGCCTGCCGCCAGCTGCTGTGGGATTACGCAAAAAACATAACTATCGTCCTCGCCGCGGGGGATGAATATCAGATCTGGACGCTCCAGGAGCTGCTGCCGCATGCATTCGACGAAGGGTTTTTACGATGAGGCAGAAACCCTTCATCATCGCGGTCGCCGGCGGCTCTGGTTCAGGCAAGACCTTTCTGGCGGAGCGGCTGGTGGCGGCGCTGGACGATCGCCGGCCGCTGCTGCTTTCTCAGGACTATTATTATCGCGACCGTTCGGACCTGACCTTCGAACAACGACAATGGATCAACTATGACGATCCGCAGGCCATCGAGTTTTCTCTCCTCATCCGCCAGCTGCAGGCGCTCAGCGATGGCCACAGCGTCGAACACCCCTTGTACGATTTCACCACGCACAATCGCCGGCCTGAGACCGTGCGCGTGTCGCCCTCCGATTGGATCATCCTCGACGGCATCCTGCTCCTGGCCGTGGCTGAGCTGTTGCCGTTGCTGGATCTCAAAATCTTTGTCGACACTTCCATGGACCTCTGCTTTATCCGGCGGTTGCAGCGCGACACCAGCAGCCGGGGCCGCTCTGTCCAATCGGTCGTCGACCAATATCTGGCAACGGTGCGCCCCATGTACCTGCGCCATGTGTTTCCCAGCCGGGTGCACGCGGACCTGGTGGTCTCGGGCGAAGAGGAGAGCGCGTTGACGATAGAAAAAATATTAGCCAAGCTGCCCGCCTAGCCCGTGTGGTCGGGAACGGCGGCAAAGAAGGTCTCACCAGGAAGGACTGTTATGCTGAATACCATCGCCAAAGGGATTGGTTGGATTGAAGTGATTTGCGGCAGCATGTTCAGCGGCAAAACCGAAGAATTGATCCG
Source organism: bacterium (assembly GCA_036788095.1). Lineage (GTDB taxonomy): Bacteria > Zhuqueibacterota > Zhuqueibacteria > Residuimicrobiales > Residuimicrobiaceae > Anaerohabitans. The sequence continues at coordinate 11,650 of DAIQOA010000014.1, forward strand.
CCGGCTAAAGCGCGCCGAGATCGCCAAATTAAAGACCGCCATATTTAAACCGGCCATCGATGACCGCTATTCCGTGGAGCATATCGTTTCACACAGCTCTCTCAAGCTGCCCTCCATCGCCGTGAGCTCGGCCCGGGAGATTTTAGAAAAAGCCGGCGACGCCATGGTGATCGGCATCGATGAGGCGCAATTTTTCGGTCTTGAGCTGGTCGATGTGTGTCAGCAGCTGGCCAACTCGGGCAAACGGGTGATCGTCGCCGGTTTGGACCAGGATTACACCGGCAAACCGTTCGAGCCGATCCCGCAGCTGCTTGCGGTGGCCGAGGATATTCACAAGACGCTGGCCATCTGCGTTAAATGCGGTAATCCGGCCAACCGGACGCAGCGGCTGAGCCACGATTCAAAACGGGTGGTGGTCGGCGCTGCAGAGACCTACGAGGCGCGTTGCCGGTTCTGCCATAAAGTGTATGAAGAACCCACAGACGCCGGCGAGGATACCAAGTCCTAATCACCACCCTCATCGGGCGATCCTTAATAATCCGCCGAAAAGCCATGGCCCTTTTACTAAAACAAAAAATTCACGAGTCCGTCATCTATCTCCAGACCAGCGGGGTGGACGTCGTTCCTCGTGTTGCAGTCATCATGGGGTCCGGCCTGGGCCGGTTTGCCGAGGCCATCCGCGATCCGGTCATCCACAACACCGCCGATATTCCGCATTATCCGCGTTCGACCGTGCCCGGCCACCATGGCCGCTGGTTCATCGGAATGCTGGAGAACACACCCGTCATCGGCGTACAGGGCCGCATCCATTATTACGAAGGCTACACCCTGGAGCAGGTGAGCTATCCCGTGCAGCTGTTGGCGAGTTTGGGTGTTAAAACCTTGATCGTCACCACCGCCAGCGGCGCACTGAACCCATCCTTCCAGGCCGGCGATCTGATGATCATCACCGACCAGATGAACTGCGCCTTCGGCAATCCGTTGGTCGGCCGGCCGGAAAACCTGATGGGCCCTCGTTTTCCCGATATGTACCAGTGTTATGATCCAGAGTTGATTCAAATCGCCCTGGCCGCTGGACAACATCTGCAGATACCGTTGCAACAGGGCGTCTTTTGCTGGATGGCCGGACCGGCCTATGAGACCAGCGCTGAGGTAAAAATGCTGCAAAAGCTCGGCGGCGACGCGGTCTCCATGTCCACGGTTCCGGAGGTGATCGTTGCCCGTCAACGCCATCTCCGCGTGCTGGGCCTTTCGCTGATCACCAATCCCGGCACCGGCATCAGCAAAAATAAATTAACCCATGAAGAGGTGACCGACACAGCCCACAGAGCAGCCGACCGGTTGGCGAGTTTGCTGACCGAAATCTGCCGGCGGCTGAAATAGCCATCAGCGGGGTTATTTTCAATACCCCATTCTTCCATCCTTGCCCGCTGAACCGATCGGAGGCCAGATGAACCGACGCACGTTTTTCAAGAACAGCGCCGCGCTTTTTTCAGCCCCATACATCCGTTCATGCAGCAGAAAAAATAAACCCAATCTGCTCTTTCTCTGGACCGACGAGCAGCGGCGCGATACCCTGGCGGCCTATGGCAACCAGTGGATCCAGACGCCGCACCTCGACCAGCTGGCCCGTGAAAGCGTGGTGTTAGAGCACACCTATGTCAGCCAGCCGGTCTGCACTCCCTCGCGCGCTACCGCCATGACCGGCCTCTGGCCGCACCAACACAGCTGCACGGCCAATAATCTGCCCCTGCCCGAGTCCGTAGCCTGCCTGCCCGAACGGCTCCATGATTCCGAGTATCGCACCGGCTACATGGGCAAGTGGCATCTGGGCGACGAAATATTTGCTCAACACGGGTTTGAGGAATGGATCAGCATCGAGGACGGTTATCGAAAACACTATAGCGCCCATCGCGACAGATCCCTGCGCAGCAGCTATTGGAACTATTTGCATGGACTGGAATATGAGCCGGACGCCGCCGACGGTTACTACAGCCGTGATTTTGCCAGCAAGCTGCCGATGGAGCACGGCAAACCCGCCTTTCTGACGACGCACGCCATTGATTTTCTCCGGCGCCATCGGCGCGATCCGTTTATCCTGTGCGTCAACTTTCTCGAACCACACATGCCCTTTTACGGACCGCTGAACGATCTCTATGATCCCCATTCCATCCCGTTGCCGGAAAATTTTTATGATCCGTTGGAAGAAAACGAACCGTTACGCTATCGTTTGCTGCGCGAGCAGTACCGTCAACAGGGATTCGGCGGCCATGACCTGAAAAGCGAAGAAGGCTGGCGCACGTTAATGGCGCGCTACTATGGACTGGTCTCGCTGGTGGACCGCAGCGTCGGCGCCATCCTCACCGAACTGGAACGGCTACAGCTGGCCGACCACACCGTGGTTGTCTTTACCAGCGATCATGGGGACATGATGGGCAGCCATCAGCTGTTGGCCAAGACGGTGATGTATGAAGAATCCATCGCCGTGCCGTGGCTAATGCGCGTTCCGTCCTGGGGACGCCGTCTCCACCGCGCCTCCGGCCGTTTCAGCCACATCGATCTGGCGCCCACTTTGCTGGAGCTGCTGGGCCGCCGCACCGCGCTGCCCGGCAAAAGCCTGCTCCCCATCCTGCGCAGCGGCCGTCCTGCCCAGGATCCTGTTTTCATCCAGTGGAATGGCTCTGAAGGAAGGACACCGGTCGGCCATCTCGGCGTCAGCGACCAGGAGGCGACGCGCGTTCACAACGCCCCGATACGCACGGTCATCACTCAGGAGGGTTGGAAACTCTGTCTGGCGCAGAACGATAAACATCAGCTGTTCAATCTGCGACAGGATCCACATGAAACGGCCAATCTTTATACCGCGGCCGGCCATAAAAAAGAGATCACAGGGTTACGCCGGATGATCGAGACGTGGCAAAAGAACGAAAAGGATACGGTTCAGGTTTGAGGAAATGCGATCGCTGAAATGAGAGAGCGTGTTCGTTGGAAATTGAAAGTTGATGGGCGAAATCAATGGCGATCATATGGGCGTGAGCGGGCGGTCCTGACCGACTTGACCATTCGTCAGCAGAAGGAGATCAAGAGGAAAGATGAAAACAAAAAACCCTGCCGTTCTTTTAGGACTGTTTCTCTGTCTCAATGGAGCGCTGTGTACAAACCCATCGCGAGAAAAGACAACGGTGACCATCGCACCAGGCGTGCGCGCCACTCTTGACGCACCGGTCGTCGTCTCCACCTCTCAAGTGAATGAAAAAAGATGGGGCTATCATCAGTTTGTCTCCATCTCCCCCTACCCGGAGGGGAAAATCCTTCTCCGCTATCACGTGGGCGCCGACGCGGTCAAAGCCTACGGCACGGACTCGCCGACGTTCATTTCCGCGGACCAGGGAGCGAGTTGGCAGCCGTTCACCGCCGATGGATTGCCGGCCAACGGATTGTCCTGTCCGCTGTTCGACGGGCACTATCTCTGCCTGCAATCGTCCGTGCCGATTAATATCAAGCACGCCAACTTGACTCTGCCTGATCCGCTGGCAAAGGTCTTTTCCTACGCAGGGTACTATTTCTACCGCCTTGCCGACTGCCCCCCATTGATAAAAGATTTTTTTGTGAATATGAATGCGGTGCGCTGGACTCCTGAATCCAAGCAATGGCGACCGGAGATCGTGCGCTACGACAGCACCGATGCGTTGATCTGGACTCTGGCAGAAGGCGAGGAAAGCCCGCTGGTGGCCCGCACCACCTTTGAGCGCCCGCCGTTACGGGTTGGCAACGAGCTTTTGTACGCCGATTATCGCACCAACTATTTACTGGCGGATGGCTCGGCGCCGCCTCATTGGTCCGTGTCCTGCATGGTTTCAAAGGACAACGGCAAAAGCTGGCAGCGGCGGTCCACCATTGCGGTGGATGAGCAGGGAATCCATCCGATGACCGAACCAATGCTTGCGGAAACTAGTAACGGGGAGTTGGTGTGCGTGATGCGGCGGAGCGACCATCGCCAGGTTTCCATGATGATCACCTTTTCCCAAGACCGTGGGGAGACGTGGGAAAAACCGGTCAGCCTCGACCGGCTTGGGAAATTCGGCGTAATGCCCTGCCTTACATCTCTGGAGTGCGGCGTGCTGGCGCTAACCTACGGTCGGCCGGGCATTTGGCTGACTTTTTCTCTCTACGGGACCGGCCGCCAATGGACCGATCCGCTCTGCCTGCTGAAAAGCGATCCGCAAAACCGGGATGCCAGTACGGATGGTTATACCTCCATGCTGCCCATCGGCCCGAATCAGCTTCTATTGGCCTATTGCGATTTTCAGTACAAGGACGAACAGGGGAACCAGCGCAAGGCCGTGCTGGTACGTAAAATTACCATCTACTCTTTGGAATAATCCCGGTCCAGATTTTTGTACCAGAAAAAATATAATCCGATGGAGGAGATCACCAGAATCGATAGAAACAGATAAAATCGGGACCAGTGATGTAGCACCAGATGCACCGGGGTTAAAAACAGCGCGAGATGCCAGGGTATAGCAAAGACCAAAGCGAGCAGATCGCTTCGGGTTTCCCTGCCGATCGAGGCGACGAGTCGCGGATCGCACCCTTGCTTGATAATTTTCCAAAAACCGAACGGACGGGTGGTACGGTAAAACGTTTGGAGCGCCTCTGTGGGGGTGGGCTCGGTCAACAGGGTGGTGATCAGCATGCCGCAGAGGGAGAGGAGGCTGACAATCAAAAAAGCCAACCATTCCGGCCAGCCGGGAAACAGGGCTTTCTGCAAAACGGCGCCGATAATGCCCACCGCGGTTCCCATGGCGAATCCGTATCCGTTCAACCGCCACCAATACCAGCGGACGAAAAGCGGAATAAACATGCCCGCACCCAGGCTCATGGTGATCCAACCCCATATGACATTTATCGATGGGGTGATCACTCCGATGGCTATTCCGAAAATCACGATAAAAATAGATGCGACGTAGCTCGCCCGGATCAGTTGCTTTTCCGTTGCATTGGGATTAACGTATATCTGATAGACATCCTTGATCAGATACGCGGCGCCGGCATTGATGGTTGAATCAAAAGTCGACATGGCGGCGGCGATCAGGGCGGCGATCATAAGCCCCTTAATCCCTGTCGGAATCAGATGAACCAGCACCATGGGAAGCACCATCTCGGGATCTGTGACCTGCGGCCCCAGTGTAAAGCCGAGCAACGCGATGGCGATGATGAACGGCCAACGAAAAGACAACAACGATATCCAGAGCATGGAGAGGAGCCCGCTCTCGCGATCGGATTTGACTGCAAAATACCGTTGCGCCGTATAGCCCTGCGGCCCGCCGAATCCTTCGATAAATACTTTCACAAAATAAAAAATCACTGCAAGCCCGAGAAGATTATATATCTCATATCCGGGGGGCATGGCCACGCGCCACGAGGGCAAGATCTCGGTCCATCCCGGCGGCGTCATGGCCTGAACCGCCGCGTAATCCACGCTCATAAACGCTTTGACGGAAATAAAAATAGCAGCAAACCCTATGAGCAGGGATTGAAACAAATCCGTATACACCACGCCATAAAGACCGCTTAATGCCGTATAGAATAGGGCAACGGCGACCATGATCAGGGAACAGATTTGTGGTGAAAAGGGAAGAAACATGGAAAGGAATTTACCCGTGCCGACAAAAAAATAAGCGACCATGCCGACGGTGGTGATGACCGTGGCAATGGCGCTCAGCAACCGGGCGATTTCCCCCTGCTTTCCCTTACCGAAACGAAATTCCATCCATTCCGCAACGGTCATGACGCCGGCCCTGCTGTGCCATTTTCCCAGAATGACCATAAAAAACGCCATCGCCAGACACACGCCCCCGCGCAGTTCGATTAAAAACCCCTTGACGCCAAGGATATAAAAAAATGAGATGATGACCATAGTCCCGGTCATATCCAGATTGGAGGCCATGCCGGAGACGCCCAACACCCACCAGGGGATTTTTTTTCCGCCCAAAAAATATTCATCCAAGCCCTGACTGGCTCTTTTGCGCAGATACAATCCGAACAAAATTAAAATGGCAAAATAGCATCCGATAATGGAATAATCGATGGTGTGCATAGGGTCTCCTTACAAGAGCCTTTTTTCGTTCAGTACACCATATGAACCACAGCGAATATTTTGAACAGGATCATCAGCCTTTCGTCCGGTCATGGTGATAGAACATCAAGGGCCTTCGCCTGCCCTTTTTGCGATCGTGCACACGGCAGCGAGGCGAAATCAGACCAGTATCTCTTTTCTCCAACCGATCCGTTCTACACTGATCTCCTCCATCGAACTCGTGCCCAGGCCATACACCTTGTCCGCAGCCTCCACGCAGAGCGGAGGAGGACTCAGCGGCCATGGCTCTCCTTTGATCAATTCGCGCTTTTTGGTGATAATGTTCAGACACACGGTTTCCACGGCTACGGGATCCGTGCCGGCGATCAATCCATTATAATGCCATTTATAGCGCGGATCCGGTTGCGGTCCCTTGTCGCATAACGGGTAGAGGGCATCCACCAGCACCAGTTTCGTTTTACCCAGGACCTCCGGCAATTTCCATATCTCCCCGAGTTTGACGTTCCTACTGTCATGATACGCCTGCGGATTTCCTGAAAACATGATATAGTTCTTCAGCACCGTGCCGATGCCGGTCAGCCAATGCGCTTTGAGCGCCGGCAGGGCGATCAGGACGGTGCACGATTTCACGATCTCGAGATTTCTTCCCTGTGCGTTGACGATCCGTTCTGCCGGCAGGCCGACATGGGTCTGCAGAGACGTGGTAACCAGCTCGACGAGTTCCGGATGCGTGGGATTGAGGTGCGGCGTGGGCGCCAAGCCGACTTTATCTTTCATCGTGGCGATTGCTTTCCAGCCTTCGCGCGCTGTCTTGCCGCCGGTCATGGCCATGACGGTTTGATCCAGCATCTTTTGCAGTATGGCCTTGTCCACCCTGTGCGCAGCATCCAGCACGGACTCTTCGCGAACAATGATAACGCGGCTGGACCTCGGCTGTGCCCGCAGCACCGCTGCGCCGGTCAAAGACACGCCCGCTGCGGCTGCCAGGCCGGTGCGGGTAAATTCTCTGCGCGTGATCAAACGATCGTTCATAAACGGCCTCCTGTGCGTAAACGGCTTTCAAGGGTTTGCACCCTTTGGCGTCCGCTCTCGACGTCGGGACAGTCAAAGAGCAGGACCAGAAAAGCGCCGAAATGAAAACAGGCGCAATACCCGGATTCAAGCGGATAGAATTCGCCGCAGCGGGCAGGGTGATCAGGCATGTAACTGGATAAAAAAAGCCGCGCCGCAGCGGCCGCCCGGCCGGCTTGAGGATAGTGCAGCAGCAACACTTTCATCGCCCCCTCGCCGGCGTAGATCCCTTCGACCGAAGGATCGAGATCGAGAATGTTCTGACTGGCGAGGTAAAAGAACGAATTGAGCACCAGATGAGAGCGGAAATATTTCATGGAAAAGTTCGGGAAGAGCGGCTGCACCTCTCTTAGCAACTCGGGGGGCTGGGCGGAACGGCACTGGCTGGCAATGACGCGGCCCAATTCAAGCACCGCCCGTCTGGCCGTTTCGGTCTCCTGAAAGGCCATCACTCTGGCGTAGACAGGGCCTGCCCAAAGACGTAACAAACCGGCGCCGTACAGAGCGTATGGGCTGGACTCTTCCGGCGCAGCGCCCCAGTCGATCCGCTCGCCCTCCGGATCCAGCGAGAGCAAACCAAAGGCGTCATCGGACTCTTGCATGTAATAGATCTCGATCAGGAGGCTGTACGTGTCCACGGCGGTGTACTCGACGACCTGCAGGCTGTCAAAGCGGAAGCCGAGATAGAGCTCGCCCGCGCCATCCATATAGTCGAAGATGGTCTGTGCAGTCACGGTGTGCGCCGAGTCGGGCCGGGTCCACTGTTCCACCTGGCGCGGCAATTGGATGGAAGACAGTACGCTGGTGTTGATCGTCATCGGTAGCGCGGCAAGAAAGAGAAAAGACATGATCATGAAGACCGTTTTGGGATTGGGGTATAAGCTGATTTGTCCGGCGCAGCTGAACGTCCTTGACGAAGGGCCTCCCTCCGTCCTGCTCAGATCTTTTGCAGCAGCTCGTTCAACACCTTGACGTGATTCGCCTCTTCGTCCACGGTGACCTGGATTAACGGCAGTTCGCGGGGATCGATATGCTTGGTCAACTCTTTCAGCAGATTCAGCGTCGCCTGTTCGGTTTTCAGAGCAAAAGCCAGGGCCTCCTGGTCCGTCCACTGTTCCGCCTTTTCCATCGCATCCTGCTCGTCGGCGAACATTTTGTTTTTCAACAAAGCTTGGCGGTAAGCGTCGTATTCGCCCGGATACGCCTCATGGGGCTCCACCGGCTCGCATTCCTGCAGCATCCTGCCGAACAACGCTTCATGATGTCTCTCCTGCTCGGCAATTTCTGCCGCCTGTTTCTTAACAAGCGGATGGGCCGATTTCTCCGCCAACCGAGAGTAAAAAGCGGCGCCGTTGCGTTCCTCCTGTACATTCATCTCCAGAATTTCGCTCGCCAGAAATAGATTGGCCATCTTGTCCCTCCGTCATAACATGTCATTAATTTCGCACCGGTGTTCTCGGTACGCGCCGGGCGCTGTTCCGTTCACCCCTTCAGCCCCATTTTATACAGCACGCCGATTACCTGATAGGCGCTCAGGTCGGATGATAAAACCGGAATTTCCTTTTCCACCGCTTTGGCCAGCGCATCGTCTCTGAGCTGCAGCCGGTCGGGCAGGATCACTCCGGCCAATCCTTTGAAAAAAGCAATGGCGATCACGTTCACTGTGTTCTGATGCGTCACCCACAACCAGCCCTGGCCGGCTTTAGCCATCACATCGCTGAGAATATCCGAAACCAGTACGCCCTGCACGGGCGTCTGCAGCCGGTCCCGGCCGCTCAATACCTGGGTTTGCAGCAGCTGTTCGAGATCGCGAATCATCATCTCTCGACCCAACAAGATATTGATGTTAACAATTCTTGTCAACTGTTTTCTGCTTTGGCCCGGGCCGTAGTTCCGACAGCCGGCGCAGCCGCCGGCAGGGCATCTGCGATCGGAAACCAGGCGCGAAACACCGAGCCCTGGTGCACAACACTTTCCACCTCCAAATAGCCGCGATGGGCTTCAACGATCTGTTTAGCAATGGACAATCCCAAACCGGTGCCGGGGATCTTTTGCAGGATCACCTGGCGGCTGCGGTAAAATTCGTCGAATATTTTTTTTATCTCATCCGGGGCAATGCCCATGCCGGTATCGCGCACGGAAATCGCCAGCCAGCCGTCGCGCTGAATAAGCTCCACATCCACGCGACCGCCTTCCGGCGTGTATTTAATCGCATTGCCGATCAAGTTGGCAACCACACGGCCCAGCGCCTCAGCCTCGCCGACCACCGCCGGGATGGCGGCGGGCAGGTGCAGAGACAACTCCAACTGTCGGCTCTGGGCTTCATGGTGATAAAATTTTACCGTCTCGGTCAAGACCGCACCCAGGTCCAGCCGTTTCTGCACGCCCGCGCTGCGGTTGCGCTCGCTGCGTGAAAGATCCAGCAGATCGTTGATCAGCTCCAGGAGCGAATTGGCTTTGTCGCGCGAGCGTAAAATGATCTCTTTCTCTTTATCCGGCTGTTTCGCTGTCAAGCCGTCGATGATGAGGTTCAGGTATCCGGCGATGGCGGCCACCGGAGCTTTTAATTCATGCGACACCAGCCGGACGAAATCCGATTTCATCTTTTCGATTTTTTTGTCCTGGGTGATGTCCAAAAGCACCGTGACCGTACCCAGGCACTCGCCGTGGTCATCCAGAATCGGGCTGACGTGCGATTCCAGCACGCGCTCATCGCGCGTTTGCATTTCCATTTGTGTGATGGCGCCGGTGGAGGTCACGGTCGCCAGCATATCCGCGATCGCTTTCTCCTGTTCCGGGTGGCCCAGCAGGCCGGACACCGTGCGGCCGATCACCGCATCGACCTGGGGCCGCAGCATTTTGATCGCCGCCGGGTTCATCAGCACGATCTGCCCGGTCCGGTTGGTCGCGATCAGCCCCTCGCTCAGGCAGTTGATGATGGTCATGGTGCGCGATTTCTCGTTGGCGCATTCCAGCAGGTTGCGATCGCGCTCCAGAATCAGCGCCCGGGCCTGCAGGATCAGCCGCCGCTTCTCCAGTCCGCGGCTCACCTTGGTGCGCAGCTCCTCCGGCGTAAACGGTTTGGGCAGATAATCGTACGCCCCCTTGCGCATCGCATCCACTGCGGTCTCGATGGTGGCAAAGCCGGTGATCATGATCACCACAATCTCCGGATCGAGCACCTGCACCTTTTCCAGCACCTCCAAGCCGCCCATCTCGGGCATCATCAGGTCAAGCAGGACCAGATCAAAAGGCTGCTGCTGAAGCCGCTCCCAGCCCAACCGGCCGTTCTCCGCCATCTCGACGGTTGAATAGATCTCTTCCAGGCTGCGCTGGCAGCCGATGCGGATGATCTCTTCATCGTCAACGATCAACAGGCGCGCCTGACTAACCATGATCTTCCCTTTTCGCTTTAGCCAGCAACCGCTCCACTCGTTCAATCAGTTCGGTAGGACGCAGCGGTTTGGCCGCCACCTCATCCACTTTCATCCACTGCTGATCCCGTTCCATCTCAAAAGTGAAACCGGTGCGTTCCTGCGCCGACGTCAACAGCAGAATGGGCAGGTCCCGCAGCCGTTCGTCGTTGCGCACGGCATAAGCGATGGTGAATCCGGAGTCCATGCTCTCCATGATCAAATCCAGAACCAGCAGATCGAAGCGGTCGGTCTGGAGCAGACGCAACGCCTGCTCCACGGAGCCGGCCTCCGCCACCCAATAGCCGGCCGATTCCAGGATCAGGTGATTGATCTCCAAAAACGCCGGATCATCATCGACGAGTAAAATTTTTTTCTCAGCGGCCGTCATAGGCCTTCTCTTTTCCCGCCTGAACGCGTCAGGCGCTGCTCATTTTTTCTTCAAGCCGATGCCCTTGTCCTCCAACGGAGGTTTCGCGGAGGTTGCTTCGCGGGGCCGCAGCAGCTCTCGCACTTTAGTCAACAACACCTCGGCGCGAATCGGCTTTTCAATGAATTCGTCCACCGGTAAAAAATCCCCATCCTCGGTGGAGAAGCGAAAATCGCTGTAATCATGGATGGAGGTGATCATCAAAATCGGAATGGTTCGGCACTCGGGGTCCTGGCGTATTTTATAGGCGAGGTGAAACCCCTCGGTGCCGGTAGGCATCATTACATCCAGACAGATAAGGTCCGGTTTCCAGGTTTTAATTTTCTCCAAAGCACAACGGGCGTCGACACAGGCATCGACCTCATAGCCGTTGGCCTCCAGAATCGTCCGATTGATCAGGATGAAATCCGCATCATCGTCGATCAGCAGTATCTTGATCGCTTCGCTCATGAAGAACTCCTGCGGTTAAAATCCAGCCGGCCGTCTCAGGCGGCGGTCGGCAATGTGACCGTGATCGTGCTGCCCATTCCCGGTTGACTGGCCACCAGAATATCGCCATGATGTCTTTGCACGATGCCGTAGGCGATGGCCAGTCCCAGCCCGGTGCCCCGGCCTCGCGGCTTGGTGGTGAAAAACGGTTCGAAAATTCTCGAAATGATCTCCGGGGTCATGCCGCTGCCGGTGTCGCTGAACGAAACCAGCACATGCCCCCCCTCCGGCGAGGTTTCGCTGCGCACGGTCAGGACGCCCTTGCCGCTCATGGCATCCGCGGCGTTCAAAATAATGTTGAGAAAAACCTGCTGGATCTGACCTACGTCGACAAAGACATTGGGCAGCGAATCATGCAGCTGCTGCACCACCTGTATGTTGAGAAACATCGCCTGCTCGGTGACCAGGGCCAGCGTGCTGCTCAAAATTTTGTTCAGATTGACGATCGCCGCATCGATGCGGGTTTGCCGTGAAAAGTCCAGCAGGCCGCGGACGATGCGACGGCAGCGGTCCGTTTCCGCCATGATCCGCTGCAGGTCGCCGGCCTGACGGCTCCCCTTGTCCGCCTGCTCCAACAAAAGTCCGGAGTAAATGAGAATGCCGCCCAGAGGATTGTTAAGTTCATGGGCGACTCCGGCCGCCAGTTGACCGACCGAGGCGAGCTTTTCGGACTGCACCAACTGCTGTTGAGTCTTTTGCAGGGTGGTGAGCGAATCCTTCAGTTCGACATTGGCCCGGGTCAGTTCCTCCTGAACCGATTCCAGCTTTTCGACCATATAGGGCAGGCACATCTCGGCTTCGGCGAAACCCTGCAGCACCGCGATGGCCTTTTCACGGCAGCTGGGATAACCGCAGGCGCCGCAGTTCAGCTCATCCTCGAGCAGCACTTTGCCGGTGACCGCTAAAACACGGCGGATATCCTCTTCCGGCGGCGGCGGCGTGTCCAGATGTTCGGGGGTGAACGAGCGGTGCAGATCCACACCGTTGAACGCCGCAGCGACGGCAAGGTTCTGTCTCTGGGTTTTGCAATAGCCGATGACCTTGTCCCGGCGAACAAAACCGGAGAGCGCGTTGGCCATCTGCGGGCCGTTGATGCACCCTTCGCAAAAAAGCAGATCAAGAAAACGCGCTTCGATCTTGCCCTCCGCGGTCTTGGCGATCGCTTCGAGAACCCGATCGCGGCCGTCGGTCACCGCAATCTCTTCATGCAGCACGCCGTGCTCCAATGCGGCGCTCTCGAGCAGTCCCCCGGAGAGCGGAAACGCACGGCCCAGACCGGCCTCCGGATTGTCGAAAGGTTCATCCTCCTGTTCTGCCGGATCGATCTCCGCCGACTCTACCATAAGCAGGATCTCCTCGTAGGTCAGCACTTCATCGATCACGCCGGCCACTTGAGGATCCATCATCTCTTTTTTCTTGGCGATGCAGGGGCCGATGAACACCAGCCGGCTGTCGGGACCGAAGCGGCGGCGAAGATACCGTCCCAACGCGATCATCGGCGAGACCACAGGGGCCAGGACCAGCACCAGCTCGGGAAAATATTTTTCAATATAATTGACCACCGCCGGACAGGGCGAGCTGATCAGCATGGGCATCACGTCCTGATGCACCAGTTCGGCGTATTGCTGCGCCACGCCGTCGGCGCCCAGCGCAACCTCCCATACCTGAGCAAAGCCCAGACGGCGCAAGCTCTTGACCATCTGGGTCGGCCGCACCTCGGTAAAGGCGGCCGGAAACGACGGCGCCAGCAGGGCGATCACCGGTTGCTCCCCAGCCAGCATGTTCCATACCGGGGTTATGCCGTCGCGGATTTTTTTCGCTTTTTGCGGACACACTTGGACGCAATAACCGCACGCGATGCAGCGCTCGGCCATCACCTTGGCCTGACCGTTCTCCACGCGAATGGCTTTGGCCGGGCACCGGCGAACGCAGGAATAACAGCGCTTGCATCGCGTTTCGATTGTCGTGACAATGTGCTGCATGCACGTGCATTCTATTTGGCAAAAATAAAATAAAGAACGAATAACAGCACAACAAAAACCACCAGCGTGGTGATCACCATCTGCATCACATGGCGATTCTCTTTGCGCAGCAGGAGGTTTTCGCGCAACAGGTGCTGATGTTCGATGACGTGGCGCAGCACATGCGAAAGCTTTTCCGGCGGAAACGGCTTGGTGATGAAATCGTAGGCGCCCTCCTTCATCGATTGCACCGCGTTTTCAACAGTGGCGAAGGCGGTGATCATGATGACCGGCAATCCCGGACGCCGCTCCTTGAGCTTGCGCACCAGCGTGATGCCGTCCATGCCCGGCATTTTTATGTCCGCCACGATCACGGTCGGATCGACTTGATCGAGCATCTGCAGCGCCTCCATCCCCGACTCGGCGGCGGCGACGCCGAACCCGTCCTCCTGCAGCCATTCGACCAATGAATCACGCATCACTTTTTCATCGTCGACGATGAGTACGATATCCTCTTTTGACATGATCGAAGGTCCTCCTTGGATTTCTCGCTGTTCCGCAGGCGGTCTGCCGACGCCCGGGTTAAGGCCTCAGGGGGCCGTCCGCGGCAGCCGGAGCGTGAACGTCGTGCCGGCCGAAACCTGGCTCTGCACATGGATCGTCCCATGATGCTTGACGATGATGCTGTAAACCACCGATAGGCCGAGCCCGGTGCCCTTTTTGTCCAATTTGGTGGTAAAAAACGGATCGAATATTTTACCCAGATGTTCCCTGGGAATGCCCTCGCCGGTGTCCTGAATTTCTATCTCCACATGCTCCGCGCCTCTCTGGCGGCTGCTTACGAACAGCGAGCCCCCTTTCGGCATCGCCTGCGCCGCGTTGATCAAAATGTTCAACAACACCTGCTGCATCTGTTTCAGGTCCGCCTGGATAAACTCGTCGGGCTCTGGATACGTTTCGGTGATGTGAATGTTCTGCAGCTCGAACTGATGGCTCAAAAGAAAAAGCGATTTTCTGATCAATTCGGTCACCGATATCCGGGTCACGTCCGGATCGGTCGGGCGGGCGAAATCGAGCAACTCTTTGACGATCTCGGAGACGCGACGCATCTCGGTCTCCATAATATCCAGATAGCGCAGGAGGCCGGAGAGCGTCGGCTCCGGCAGCTGTTCCTGCGTTTTTTTCTTCATCAGCTTGACATAGTTGAGCACTCCGGCCACGGGATTGTTGATCTCATGCGCCACACCCGCCGCCACCTCGCCCATGGAGGTCAACCGCGCGGCGTGGATCAACCGCTCCTGGGCTTCCAGAACCTCCCGGTTCATCTTTTCCAGCCGATCGATTAAAAACGGCAGGCACATCTCCACTTCGGCGCGGCCCTGATACACCGCAATGGCCTTCTCGCGGCAGCTGGCGTACCCGCAGGCCCCGCAATTCAACTCGTCCGAGGTATCGTGTTTGTCGATTTGGAGAAAAATTTTAGCGATATCCTCCTCAGACGGAAGGGGCAGGTAGTGCGCCTCGCGTGTAAACCGGCGCGTCAGGTCAACCGATTGGTCCGCCGGCGGTGGATCCCTTTTATCCAGCCATCTGCGACAGTAATTGGCGACGATATCCTTTCGCAGATAGACCGAAAGGCCGCTGTTCATCGCCGGTCCATCGATGCATCCCTGACAGAACAAAAGATCGAGGATGCGGGCCTCCATCGTTCCCTGCTCCACATGCCGCAGCACCTCCAGCACCCGCTCCGGGCCTTCTGCCACTATCACCTCGTTGCTGAGCAGATCATGGGCCAGTTCGGTGCTGCGCAACAACCCGCCGGAGACCGGAAAGATGCTGCCCAGCTGCGGCCAGGGACGATCCAGTTCACGTTCGCCTTGTTCTGCGATGGTTATTCGTTTCATCTCCATCAGCTGGTTCAGCTCGTGAAACGTCAGCACCTCATCGATCACTCCGCTGACTTTGGGGTCGTTTTTCTCCTTTTTTTTTGCGATGCACGGTCCGATAAAAACCATGGGGCCGGTGAAGGAATACATGCTGCGAAGCAAACGCCCGGTCGCGATCATGGGCGATACGATCGGCGCGGTGAACAGCAGCAGAGATGGCTGGTGTTTTTCTATGTAGTTGACCACCGCCGGGCAGGAGGTGGTGATCAGCGTGGCATAGGTTTGTTTCTGATAAAGCTCGCGAAACGCCCGCGCCACCAGATCCGCGCCCACGGCGACGGAGAACACCTTGCTGAACCCCGCGGCCGCCACTGCCGCCACGATCTGCTCCGCCCTGGCCTCCGGAAAGGCGGCCGGAAACGAGGGCGCTAAAATCGCAAACACCGGTTCGCCGCTCTGCAGGAACTGCTCGGTCCGCTCCACACCGCTTTCGATTTTTTTCGCCTTTTGCGCACAAACGCGCACGCAACGGCCGCATCCGATGCAGCGCTCCTGAATGACCATCGCCTGACCGCGCTCGATCCGAATGGCCTTGGCCGGGCAATTGCGGATGCACGAGTAGCAGCGCCGGCAGCGATCTTTAATAGTTTCGACGACGGGAATGGCGGTATCCTTCCCTTAAAACACCGCCTGTGATCGGCCTTTATTCAGACCGTGCAGTTCCGGCCGGAGAGATCATAGGCAGCGAGTCCTCTTCAAAAAGGGGCAGATCCTCTTTCTTTTTGGCGGAAACCTGTTTGGGCGCCAGCCCCAGCGCCACAGCCACGCCATACAAAATGGCCTCGGGCCGGGGCGGACAACCGGGTACATAAAAATGAACTGGAATGACCTTGTCAACACCGCCGTACATGTTATAGCTGTCGTAAAACACATCGCCGCCGCAGGCGCAGGAGCCGATGGCGAAAACCAGCTTGGGATTGGGCGTGGCGCGAAAAAGCCGGCGCAGAGCCGGCGCGATTTGCCGGCTCACGCCGCCGGTCACCAGCAGCACATCGGCATGACGCGGCGAGCCGACCAGCTTGATGCCGAACCGTTCCGCATCATAATAGGGCGTGAGCACATTGATGATCTCGATGTCGCAGCCGTTACAGGCCGCGCAGTTGGTGTGGTAGACCCACAAGGACTTGGGAAAAGCTTTGGTGGCCAGATTTTTCAGCATAATGCGCCTCATGTCGTCAATAAAGAACCGGTGGGGTCCCTCCAGCTTACTGCCCCACGCTCCAAATCGCCAGCACCGCGTTGGTCGCCTGGTGCAGGATCGGATAGAGAAGGTTTGGATACAGCCCGATCAGCAGACACAGGCCAGCCAATATCAACATAACCAAGGACATCCACCCGGGCGCCTCTTTGACGGTGTGCACGGTATCGCCATCGCCGGTTTTCCAAAACACCAGGTAGGCGGCCCGCATCAGACAGGCCAACGTTAACAATCCGGTGAACAACGACAGAGCCAGCGCCCAATAAAGTCCGGCCTCGCCGATGGCAAGAAAGAGGGTGAACTTGCTGGCAAAACCGTTCAACGGCGGCAGGCCGCTGATGGCCAGCGCGCCGACGATGAAACAAAAAGCCGTGATCGGCATTTTTTTGCCCATGCCGGCCAGTTCGGAGATGCGCCGCCGGCCACGGTTTGCGTACATCAGGGCGCCGACGCTGAGGAACAAGAGCGCCTTGATGATCGTATGGTTCACCAGGTGAAAAAGCCCGCCATAGATGCCCAGATAAGTGCCCAGGCCCAACCCTTCAAAGACATAACTGATCTGGCTGACGCTGCTGAAGGCCAGCATCCGCTTCAAATCATCCTGCGCCAGCGCCATGACGATGCCCACCACCATGCTCAAGGTGCTGAGAATGGCGATGAAAACCACGATGGCGTGGTAGGTCGGCGCAAAGATCGTTACCGTGCGCGTCAACGCATAGGCGCCGAGCTTGATGATCAGGCCGGAGAGCAGGGCGCTGATGGGCGCCGGCGCCTCTGAATGGGCGTCGGGCAACCAGGCATGAAACGGCACGAGGCCCGCTTTGGTGGCAAATCCTACGGTCAAAAACGCCATGGCAAGCAGAGCGATGTTCTTCGGAATGACCGCGGCAATGCGACCCACCTCGGAGATCAACAGACCCGCGGAACCCAGATGCGGGTATGCGGCGGCGAACATCAACACCACGCCGAACAGCGCGAAGGTCATGCCCACCACCACCAGCAGGACGTATTTAAAACCCGCCTCCAAAGAAG
Source organism: bacterium (assembly GCA_036788095.1). GTDB lineage: Bacteria > Zhuqueibacterota > Zhuqueibacteria > Residuimicrobiales > Residuimicrobiaceae > Anaerohabitans. The sequence continues at coordinate 29,290 of DAIQOA010000014.1, forward strand.
GTCGATTGCGGTAGAATGCCACCAGCAACGCCGTGGCCAGGGTGGAAGCTTCCATGGCCACATAGAGCATCACCAGATGATTCGTGGTAACCGTCCAGTTCATGGTGCCGGTGAACAGCAGCAACAGACCGTAATAGAGCGTCAGCCGGCCGTCGCTGATCACGCCGGACGCCACCTCGTGCTGCATATAGCGGACCGAATAGAGCGCCACCAAAAACACCAGCGCGTTGACCAGAATCACCATCAACGCACTCAGGCCGTCGATGCAAATGGCATTGCCCAGACAATGAACCACACGGCCGTTGAAAACCAGCAGTGCGAGGCGCAGGGTGCCGTAAAGCTGCACGGCCAGAATCACCAGCGTGTTGATCTCCCGGGCGTTCTTGATTTTAACCCAGCCGAACAGCACCGTAAACAGCGCACCGCAGATCGGCAGCAGAATCAACAGTAAAGGCAACAACGAAGAATGGGCCGTTGGCATGAAAACCTCGTTATCTCTTTAACTCCGACAATCGGGCTGAATCCGTGGTTCCGAACACATGGTAGATTTGCGTGCTAAGATAGAGCAACAGAAAAACGACGGCCACCATATTGGTTAAAATGCCTATCATCGTGGTCTCTTTGAGCTGGGGCGCCAGGGCCAGCAACACCAGGTGTACGCCGTTTTCCAGCAGCGCCAGCCCGATCACGGTCTTGACCACATCGCGGCGGGTCAGCAGGCCCCAGAGCCCGAGACAGAAAATGGTGCAAGCGCCGGCCAGCAGCGAGCGCACCGGCTCCAACTGCGCGGCGGATGTGGGCGCCATCAGAATGATGACCTTGCGGAAAAGGGCGAACAGAACCACCATCAACAGGGTCAGGATGGCGACGGATAACGCAAAGCCGATGATCGGTTTGTGTTCGATCGGCGGCACATTTTTAATGAAACGAAACAGCAGCCAAGGAATGAGCAGGACTTTGGTAATAAAACAGGTGCCGGCCCACAGGTATAAACTCGCATTGTCATTGAGGGTCGCGTAGGTGATGATGATGGCGCAGAGAAAAATCGAATGCAGCAAATACGCGAAGGAGGTGGTGCGCATGGCGCGAATTTCGATGGCGGCAATGGAGGTGATCAGCACCGCGAGGGTCAGCGTGATCAAGGTATTTTCGCTCATGGCTGTCCCTCCGCGCCGGCCGTCGCGCCGCACGGCGCGCCGTGCGGCATGGACGATCCGCGATAATTGCGGCCCTCGCGCTGCCGCCGCGTCGGAATTTTATCAATGCTGTTGGTGGTGTCAAAACAGCGGCCGCAGCGGGCGCACGTCGCCATGTACAACGTCTGTTCGATGTACAGATCGCTCTTTTCATCCGTGGCGGTTTCGAACTGCTGCGTCATGGTGATCGCTTTTTCCGGGCACACCTCGGCGCAGCGGCCGCAATAGGTGCAGCGGTCGAGAACGAACTGCATGCGCGTGGTCGTCCCATCATCGTAAAAACGAATCAACCGGGATGGACACACATTGGCGCAGCCTCCACAGCCGACGCATTTGGTCTCATCGATATCGAGTTTGCCGCGGAATCCCTCCGCCACCGGGCTGCCGGGACCGAACGGATAGGGCAGAGTCACCCGTGGATTGGAGAAACAGATGATCGCTTCTTTAAGTTTGGCTTTGAACATATCGCTTCCCGATTATGAATAGGATCAGGCGCCCACCAGGGCGAAGGTCAGGCCGATCAATGCGACAAATATTAGAACGCCGAAATAACGCACCGCCTGATCGATGCGCAAGCGCGGATTCACCACATGCACCACGCCGACCAGCAGCAGCACCACGACAATTTTAAGCAACCCGAAAAGCAGGTTCAGCCCATAACCGGCGAAGACCGGCCAGGGAATAAAAAGAGAAACGAACAACGCCGCAAAAATCAGCTCTTTGGCATAAAAAGCCCACTTGAAAAACGCCAGTTTGCTTCCGCTCTGTTCGACGAACGGTCCCTCCATAATCTCCTGATCCGCCTCCACCATATCAAACGGAAGCCGTGCCATCTGAGCGATGATGGACAGGAACAGCGCCACAGCCGCGACCGCCGTGGACAGAGCGGGACCTTGGGCCGCTTGATACGCCATCATGTCGCTGAACTGCATGGAGCCGCTTTTTACCCCCAGTGTGATCAGGGCGATCAGCATCACCGGTTCCACCATGAGGATCATCATCATCTCGCGGGCGGAACCGATCACACCGTAGGGGCTGGCGGAGCTGATGCCGCTCATCATGATCATCACGGATGAAAAAGTGATCAGGTATACAAAGGTGATGGCGTCGCCGCTCGTCTGCAGCGGCGGCGCCGCGCCGATGGGCGTCAACACCGCGGCCGCCAGCACCAGCGCCAGGCAGATCAGCGGACTGTAGCGGAAAAGCTTGTCCGAAGAACTGACGATCTCCTCCTTGGACATGAGCTTTAAAAGATCCAGATAGGGCTGATACACCGGTGGCCCGATGCGCGAATGCACCAGCGCCACCAGTTTACGGATCCCCCCTTCCAACAGAGGGGACAGCAGCAAAACCAGCAGAACATTGATCGCACTCTGAGCGACCGTTTGCAGCACAGAGCTGGACATGCGGACTCCCTGTTCAAAGGTCTTCGCCTCTGTCATCGAAGAGGCGCATTGCTCAACGGATTGAATAACGCTTTCTGCACAGCTCCTGTAACTCGGCCTTGCTGTAAACGTGCACAAGCCCGCTGGCTAGATCCACGGTTTCCCATCGCTCGGTGCAGGAGAAACAGGGGTCCATGCTGCCCAGGCCGATGGGTACGTCGGCGATGTTTTCGCCCTGAACCATGACCGGAATGCCCTGCAGGTTTTGAAAGGTGGGTGCGCGCGCCTTCCAACGGTAGGGCCGGCTGTCTTCGCCGGTGATGACAAAATGGTGCGTCTCGCCTCTCGGCGCTTCCACGGAAGAGACGCCGATGCGGCCTGGCGGTATGCGTTCGGTGACGTCGGCGATGATGGGTCCCTTGGGCATCAAGGCCAGACAATCGCGGATGATGCGGACCGCTTCCAACGTCTCCTTCATACGCACCACCACGCGCGACCAGATGTCCTCCCCGGTCTCCACCATCACCTGGCAGCCCACCTCGGCATAGGCCGCATAGGGATGATCCACACGGATATCACGGCCGATGCCGGACGCCCGCGCCGTCGGTCCCAGCAGAGACAGCGCCACCGCATCCGCCGCGCTAATCCTGCCCACGTTCTCGCAACGCATGAACAGCGTCGTGTCCGTGGTGATGGCGTCTAGAACTTTTCTACTCTCTTTGTCGATGCCGGCCAGCACCTGCAAGAGCTCCGCGTGGAGCTCCTGGGGAATATCGCGGCGGACGCCGCCGACCAGATTCATGCCCAGCAATTTGCGATTGCCGGTAATCTTTTCACACAGCCACATCACCGGTTCGCGAATACGCCACGCCTGCATCAGCACTGTGTCAAAACCGATGATGTGTCCGGCGATGCCCAACCACAATAGATGGCTTTGAATCCGCTCCAATTCGAGCAGGATCGTACGGATGTAGCGGCCGCGCGCCGGGATGGTTATTTCTGCTGCTTGTTCTACTGCTTGACAGTACGCCGTACTGTGCACCGACCCTCATATGCCGCAGATGCGTTCAGCCAGAAACGGCACCTGGTTATAGTTCAGCTGGCTGTCGGCGATCTTTTCCACGCCGCGATGGTTGTAAAATCCGCGGTAATCGCCGCCCACCACCTTTTCACCTTCCACAAACAGGCGGATTTGCGTCGGTTCTTCCAGCACCGGGAAAAAAGGTCCTATGGGCACCAGGGTTGCCCCTTCCGGCGGCTTTTTCATCTCCGGCGCGTTCTGAACCGATGCCGGATAGGTCTGCAGCGGCATGTCGCGGCGATAGGGGTGCAGATCCTGCGGCCAATCGTCCGCCAACATGAGCCTTCTAGGATCCGGATGATTGCGAAGCACAATCCCCAGCATATCCTGAATCTCACGCTCAGCCCAGTTGGCGGCCGGTATGTCCGCGGCACCGGTGATGGCGTTGATCCAGAGATCGCCGGCAGGGAGAGGCAACCGGATGGCCAAAAACTGATGACTGTCAGCCAGGGAATAGACATAATCGACCATAAACTGGCCGGTTACATCGCGAAAGTCCGTTCCGACCGCGACGACAAACCTGGCCTGCAGATCATGAAAGATGTACCGGTTCACCTCCACCGAGTCCTTGCGGTCCACGGTCGCCATAACGAGGTTGGACTGCACTTTTTCCGCCTGTTGGATAGCTGGTCCAAAGCGGGTGCGCAACTGTTCGATCAGCTCGTTGGATGTCATGTGAGGCCCTTTGTTATTTTAGCACGAACAATAAAACCACAGCGCTGACAGCCCCCAGCAGCAGCCAGAGCAGATAGACGTGCGGGATTCCGCTGTGGGTGGCGCTGAAGCGAAAAGCCATTTTCTGAAAGCCGTCAGCCAGAGGATGATAGAACCAGCGATCCAGGTCGAGCAGCTTTTTAAGCCGGCCGGTGTCGGAAAAAACAAACTTGGGATAGCGAATGGTCGGATACACCCCCGGCCGCTGATATCTGCCCACCTGCAGGGTGAACAATTGCTTGAAGGCCAGATAGTAGCTATGGGCCTGATAGCGTACCTGGTCATCCGCCTGTTCCTCCCCGCAGTACCAGGTCGTTTCCACCCGGCGGACCGGTTTGGTCAAGCGATACAGACCATAGACCAGGGCAAAGCAAAGGCTGAAAACCAGCAACAGGGATAAAGGATTCCATGCCGCGGTTAAACCCGCGCCCCAATGCAGCGCCATTCCGTGCAACGTCCCTTCGCCGGCCAGGGCTGAGGCCGGCGGCAAGAACGCCGGCGGCAAAAGACCGGACACCGCCCGGCTGATCCACTGCAGCGGCCAGAGCGGAAAAAGCCCCAGGCCGATGCAGGCGGCCACCAGCAGCCCCTGGCTCAGTTGCATGCCCGGCGGTACTTCGCCGGGTTGAGCCCCACTGCCATGATCCGCATATTTGCCGTAGAAAAGCGCAGTGGAAAATTTCATAAAAGACGCGAGGGTTACTGCACTGATAAACAGGGCGAAAACCGCCAACAGCATAAACAGCGGGGCGATGTTTGAACCGGCGATGGCGGTTTGATAGATCAGCCATTTGCTGGCAAAGCCGTTCAACGGCGGCAAGCCGGCGATGGCAAAGGAGGCCATCAGGGTGCACAGCGCGGTGATCGGCAAAAGACGCGCAAGCCCGCCCACCCGATTGATGTTGAAGGTTTTTACCTTCCAGTACACCGAGCCGGCATTGAAAAACAGACACGATTTGTAGCACACGTTGTTGATCAGATGAAAGATTCCGGCGCACAGACCGGCCAGCGCCAACAGCGGGAGGCTGTTGAGAAAATAAATGCCTAAGCCGATGCTGAGAAACATGTAGCCCATCTGTCCGATGACGTGAAAGGAAAGCAGTTTTTTACCGTCATCCTGAACCAGCGCAGTCAGCGTGCCGATAAATATGGAGGCTGTGCCGAACACCGCAATGATGGCGCCCCAAATTTGTGTGGACGCGCTGACGGGCAGCAGATCGACAAAGATGCGCAAAATGCCATACACGCCGAGTTTGGTCATACTGCCGGCGAATGCGGCGGTGGCCGGCGTGGGCGCGGCCGCATAGGCGCCCGGCAGCCAATCGCCCATGGGAAGAATGCCCGCTTTGGTCGCAAAACCTAAAAAGAAAAACAGCAACACCAGATGTAACAAATATGGCCGCGTCGTCAGCAGAGAAGCCATGGCATCGCTCTGACCTTGAAAGGAAAAAGAACCGCTTTCGCGATAGAGGATCATGGCCGCGACAAACATCAACGCCGTGGCGATGTGGGTGATGACAAAATATTTCAATCCAGCCCGGGCTTTTTCCCGGTCCTTTTTCTCAAACACCACCAGCCCATAGGAGCACAGAGTCATGATCTCCCAAAAAATAAAAAAGAAAAACAGGTCCGCCACCGCCACCACACAGCAGACTCCGGCAAAAAAGAGCGAGAGAACCGGATAAAAACCGACCAGATCGTAATCGTCATATTCCGGCATCCTCATATAACCGCGGCCATACAACGGCACCAGAATGGCGACCAGGGCGATGATGGCAAGAAACAACGCGCTGAGCGGATCTATTTTGAAAAAAAGTTCGCCATGAATGCCCGGGATGGTCCACAGCGGGTACTCCATCGTCACCGTGCCATGACGAAAGGCCGCCACAACCACGCCCGCCAGGGGCAGGGCGGCCAGCAGGTGGGCCGCTAAGGTGATGGAGCCCACCCATTGGCGTTTGCTGCTGAAAATCCAGGCCAACACAGCGCCGGTCAAATAGAACAGCAGAGCGATAAAAAAACCAGTCATAGGGGGACTCTCCTCTTCCAGCACCGGAAAAGATTACAAACCGAAACAACGCATCAGATGCAACGCAAAATAGGGAGCAGCCAGGGTGAGCAGCATTAACAGGATCAGCACCACGCTCATGGACAATGGTGGATTGGCTGCCCGGCCGGCCGACTCGGAGACCGGGCCGAAAAACACTTTGTGTCCGATATGCAGAAACCAGGCGAAGGCGACGACCATCTCCAGGATAAAGGGTATGAGCAAAGTGAAACCCGCCACACCGCCGAGATTCACCGCAGCGGTGAGCAGATAAAATTTGCTGTAAAAGCAGGAGAACGGCGGCACGCCGAGAAGCGCCAGCATGCCGACGAAAAAGGCGACGGCGATCAACGGCGCGGTTCGGGCCAATCCGCTCAGTTCGCTGATTCGACGCGTTCCGGCTGTATAGGAGATTGCGCCGACACAGAGAAACAGCAGCCCTTTGGCCGCGCTGTGGTTCATGATGTGCATGACGCCGGCGTACCAGCCGAGACCGCTGCCCATGACGCCGAGACCCAGGCCGAACAACACGTAGGAGAGGTGGGCGATGGTGGAATAGGCCAGCAGCCGCTTTAAATCGTTTTGATAAAAGAACAACAGCAGCGCCGTGATCATGGTGACCACCGCCATGGCGGCCAGCAGCACCCCGGCGCCAAAGGACAGCTCTTGATTTGCCAGAGTCAGGCGGGCGATCAGAAACACGCCGGCCTTGACCATCGCCGCCGCATGCAGATACATGGACACCGTCGTCGGCGCGGCCATGGCATCGGGCAGCCAGGTGTAGAACGGCACCTGAGCGGACTTGGCCCAGGCGGCCACGACAAAGCAGCCGAAAACCCAAAACCGCCACGCCTGCGGCAACTCGCGTAAAGCGGAAAATTCAAAACTGCGCGTTTGCACAAAAAGCAAAACCAGGCCCAGGGCAAAAAAGATGCCGCCGCTGAATGTCATCAACAGCGCTTTGAATCCGGCCCGCAGGGACTCGGCATTCCGGTAGTGAGAGATGAGCGCCCATGAGCAGAGGGTCGTGGTCTCCCAAAAGAAAAACAATTGCAGCAGATTGGGCGACACGGCCACGCCGATCATGGCGACGACAAACAGCAGCAGCCAGGCATGATGACGCGCCTTTCCCTCCGCACCCGGGTGTTCTCTGTTCTGATCGCTGAGATAGGTCTTGGAAAAAATAAAAACCAGAAAGCCCAACACCACGACGACCGTCAACAACAACCAGCTCAAAGGATCCAGCTGATAGCCAAAGCTCAGCGGCGGCTGCAGCCCCTGCAGCCAGTTCCAGGAAAAGACAGCGCGCACAACCGGCGTATACAGATCGGCCGTCGCCAGCATCAGCACCAGAACAATCAGGGTCGCAGAGATGGCCGGCAACGCCAAACGATCAGCCTGGGAAGAACGGTTTAAGGCTGCAAGTACCACGCCCATAAGGGGTATCGCGAACAGCAGGATGATCAGGGTGTCCATTCAGACGGTTCCTCTTCGGTCTCACCATGCGACAACCATGAGTGCAACACAGACAGCGTTTCCGACACCGGCCGGCTCAAGTCTGTTTGCGGCCTGCAGGCGTCGGGTTGTACGCCCAGCAACCTAACCTGGGCGCCGGTGGTTAACGATAGGTAACGCATGAGCGGCCGCAGGGAGGCATGATGCGCCGAGCAGCTGGCTGCGGTCAACTCTTCCTCGCGCAGCAGCACCACCTGGCCAGCCAGGCCGTTAAAATCCACCGCATCGACCAGCAGAATCGATTGCGGCGCCAGGCGCCTGATGGGTTCGGTATAGTTTTCCGGCAGCTCCTCAGCCACCAGGGCGGTCAGCCGGCCGCGGCTGCCGAGCCGCTGCGCCAGCAGCGGGCCCAAGGCATCGTCGCCGCAACCCTCACGGCCGATACCCAGCACCACCGCTTTTTTGCCGGCCAGCAGCCCCTGCAATTCTTGCCTCAACGGACCGCTCATAATTTCTCTTGTTCGCTCTGCTTTGGCCGCTCATCGCTCCGGCAGCTTTTTAATCTGCCGCCAGGAAAAAACCGGCCCATCCACGCAGATGTATTTATGGCCGATGGCGCAGTGGCCGCATTTGCCCACTCCGCACTTCATATAGCGCTCCAGCGTGGAGATGATATGGTCCTCGGGAAATCCCATGGCCAACAGATCTTGAATCACGAAACGGATCATCACCGGCGGCCCGCAGGTGAACGCCACGGTAGCGGCGGGATCGATGTGCGTTTGTTCAAACAGCGTGGTGACCACGCCCACCGGGCCTTTCCAGTTCTCATCCGGCACATCCACCGTCTGCAGCAACGTCAGATCTTTGCGTTGCGCCCATTCCTCCAGCTGCGCTTTATAAACCCGGTCTGCCGGCGTGCGCGCACCGTAGAGGATCGTGAAGCGGCCGAATTTTTCCCGCACGTCCAGCATGGGTTCAATGAGCGATCTGAGTGGCGGCAAACCGATGCCGCCGGCGACAAAGAGAACATCATAGCCCTGGACTTCTTGCAGAGGAAAGTGGTTGCCCAGCGGCGCCCGTATGGCCAATAGATCGCCGGGATGCATGGCATGCATGGCGCGGGTCACCCGGCCGATGGCGCGCACGGTGACGGCGAAGGTTCCGCTGCGGTTGGGATTGGAGCAAAAACCAAACGGCGCTTCGCCGACGCCTAGCACCGACGCCTCCACAAACTGGCCGGATAAATAACGGAATCCGGCGTTGTACTGCGGATCGTCAAAATGCATGGTGAACGTTTTGGTGTCCGCCGTTTCATCGACGACCTGATCGATCACGGCAAGCTGAGGAAGATAGAGTTTTTGCATACCGTTCATTCGTCTGGGATTAGAATTCCAAATCGCCCTCAAATTAAACCGGCCGGCGGAAAACGGGCCACGGGATAAAGTCTATCGATCCGCCGCCAACTGGCCTTCGCGTCTGATCCTTTTAACCACCGCCGCCATGTCCAGCAACCCGAAAGCCTGGCACACGGTAATACATCGCCCGCAGCCGACGCAGCCGGGATGCCCGTCCGTTTGAATATAGGCGAAACTCAGTTTATGATAAAAACGCCGCTTGACCCTCTCTTTGGTTTGAGCGCGCGGATTGTGGCCCGACGCCTCCCGGGTAAAACCCGCATACTGGCAGGAATCCCAGCAACGAAAGCGCAGCCCGGTCTTTTCTGTGTCTCTTTGATCGAGCACCTCAAAACAAGTGCAGCAGGGACAGACATGGGTGCACCCTCCGCAGCTAAAACACTCCAGCCCCATCTCTTCCCAGAGTTTCTCATCCACCCGCTGATTGGTGACGGCGATCACCGCTTTGGCGAGATACGCGGTGGGAATCATCTTTTCATCGCAGGCCTGCATGAGCGCCTGCCTTTGTTGCTCTTCTTTTTCGCCGGCCGGTTGCGGGTCGCAGGTCTGCACAATGGCTGCGCCTTTGGTGGAGCCCACTTCGGCTAAAAACAGTTCACCCAGGTCGGTGAGTTGCAGGTCAAAGCCATCGGACAGATAGGGTCCTCCGTTGCAACAGATGCAGAAACAGGTGTCAGCCGGCTGCAGGCAGGCCAGGCTGATCACGGTCGTATGATTCCGTCTTTGCCAATAGAGGTCATCCTCAAATGCGCCGCTGAAAAAACCATCCATATGCCGGAATCCCTGCACGTCGCAGGAACGAATGCCGAACAGGATCTGCGGCGAGGCGGGGGCCGCAGCGGTCAGCCGCGGTTTGGCGCCGCCCACGTTAAAAGTGAACAGAGGTTCAAAAACCGGCTGCAAAAAACGTTTGGGCGGATGCAACTCGTTCACATACTCGAGCGTTATTTCATCCGCCGAACGGATCGGTTGAAACGAGACCTCTCCATCGCTCTGGCGCACCGGCGCGATGACGGTCTGCTCGCGGCTCAGACTCTCCAACCGCTTGAACAGATGCGTTTTACTGATCAGCCACTTTTCGATAATCGGCATCAGGCCATCTCCAATCTGGCGGCACACACTCTAAGCGGAATTTTCGTCTTGGGATCAAGAAGCGTTCCGGCCAAAGCGAGCGCTTTTCCTTCGCGGTCGAGCACGGAAAGATACAACGTTCCGGCTAACACCGTGCGCGTCACGGCGGCCTGTCCCACCCATTCGCCGTGGCGCGTTTTGATTCTGACGGCGCTGCCGCTGCGGCATTTCAAAGTTTTGGCATCCTCCGGGTTCATTTCCACCAGGCTAAAGGGTTCCTCCCGATCCAGTGTGAAGCAATGTTGAATGAGAGTGCCGGTCAGGCGATGCAAACGCCCCGGGCCCATGGTCAGGATAAAAGGAAACTCGGCATCGGGTTCGTCGCCCGTCGCGGCCGGGGCATCGATGGGGGCATAGGCGTATTGGCTGCCAGCGCGGGCCACCGGCCACACGGCTCCGCCGGGATGGGATACCGCTACCTCATCCAGTTGCCCGTAGGCGGGATGCGCGCTTTGCATCTCGGCGAACCAGCTCGAGGCATCGCGGTCAGGCCAGGCTGACCCCAGGCGGTTCGCCAACATCATGATGATCTCCGCATCCGGCTTGCTCTCACCCAGGGGAGTGATGGCCTTGCGGATGCGCTGAACGCGCCGCTCCAGGTTGGTGAACGTTCCCTCCTTTTCTGCAAAGCTGCAAGCGGGCAAAACAACATGCGCCGCCTGCGCCGTTTCCGTCAAGAACAAATCCTGAACGATCAGAAAATCAAGCCGAGCCAATGCCGGCGCCGCAGCCATGCTGGTCGCCAGATTTTCGCCGACCACATACAGTGCATGCACCGACTCACCCGCCTGCTGCACCATCTCGGGCACTGTTTTGCCCGGCTCTTCCGGCAGCGGACTTTGCCAAAGACGGCTGAAATGATCGGCGGCCGAACGGTCGGTGAGAAAGGAATGGCCGGGCAACAGCTCGGCGGCCATTCCCATATCGATGCTGCCCTGCATGTTGTTGCTGGTCATCAGCGGCAAAAGACCACACCCCGGTTTGTCCAGGTTGCCGGTCATCACCGCCAGATTCCACAGAGCATGCACACAGGCCAGGCCGTCGGCTTGCTGAGTGATCCCGTCTCCGTAAACGATCACCGCGGTTTCCGCGGCAGCAAAACTTTCCGCCAGCGCGTGAACCTCCTGAGCGGTAACTCCGGCTGCCGCGGCGGCGCGATCGGCCGGATACGCGGTTAGTTTTTCTTTCCAGCCTCTTGGAATAGCGGCCGCCGGCCGTTGCCACCCGCTGCTCACGATGGTCTGCAGCATGGCCTGCAGTATCAACAGATACGTGTCGGGGCGCGGCCGAATTTGTTGGCTGTAAAATCGCGAATGATCCTGTTCACGGCTGTCGATCAGCAAAACCCGGCTGCCTTTTTTAGCCGCTTGCAGAATGAATGAGCCAAGGTTGGCTGCTTGAGTCTTGGGATTGGCGCCCACAATGAGAATGGCCGCGGCTTTTTCCACATCGGTCAATGCGGCGCCCGCGGCGCCATAGCCCCAGTGCGGCAACAGGCCGCGAACCGTGGGGCCGGCGTGCAGACGCATCGCGGTGTCCAGATTCGCGGTCCGCAAGACCGAACGGCTGAACCGGGCCAGCTGATACTGTTCCTCATTGGTGCTTTTCACCGAGCCCACGACGCCCACCGCATCAGCGCCGTAACGCTCCTGCACGTGTTGCAGGCCTTGGGCGGCAAAGGCGATCGCCTGCGACCAGGAGGCTTGCTTGAGGGCTCCGTCCTTTTTGATCAGGGGATGGGTCAATCTCTGCGGATGATGGATGAACTCGTGGCTGTTCCAGCCTTTGATGCAGAGCGTACCGCGACTCACGGGGTGGGAACGTTGAGGAAAGGCGGCGCATACGCGATTCTGCTCAACCTCTAATATCAAGCCGCAACCACAGCCACAAAACGGACAAACGGTTGGTACATTCACCGGATCGGCTCCTCCTGAGAATGCGGTCTGATTCGTTCGAGAGAATACTGCTTCTGCTTGGCTAAACAAGTCCCGGTGTGCAAAAAACAACGATAGGGCGGATGCACTGTCTGGTCGGTCAAAGCCCTTCAGCGCGTAGGAGGGTGATTCTAAAAATGAATCAACTGGTGGTCAGATTCATTATATTAAAAAGCGGGCTAAGACGCAAGCACTTTTTTTCTTGCGCTGTAAATATCCGGCCTTGAAGGGTAGGCCTTGACTTGTTGACCGATATTTGCTATTTTTCATGCAGACCCGTCCCCTTTTTCATCCGCCGGACCGAGAGGATCCTTTCATGCTCAAGGAGATCATCCAAGCTGCACGCGGCCAGATCAAATCCACTCTGGTGCTCAAGAACGGCCGGGTGATCAATGTCTTCTCCGGCGAGATCGAAGAGGCCGATGTCGCCATCTATCGCGACACGATCGTCGGCATCGGCAAGGGCTATGCCGGAGAGGAGGAGACGGACCTCGCAGGCTTGTATCTGTCGCCGGGCTTTATCGACGGCCATGTGCACATCGAAAGCTCGATGGTGGAGGTGCCGGAATTCGCCAGAGCGGTGGTGCCCCTGGGCACGACATCGGTGATCGCTGATCCTCACGAGATCGCCAATATCTTTGGCTACGAGGGTATCCGCTACATGATGGAGGCCAGCAAGTACAATCCCCTCAACGTGTTTTTTATGCTTTCTTCGTGCGTGCCCGCATCTCCCCTGGAGACCGCAGGTTCCGAGCTCCGTGCCTTCGACCTCTTCCCGTTCCTGCGGGAAAAGTGGGTGCTGGGCCTCGCTGAGGTCATGAATTATCCCGGTGTGCTCAATGCGGAACCGGATGTGTTGGATAAGATCAAAATCGTACCTGACAAACGGGTGGACGGCCATGCGCCGGCGCTGTCCGGCAGGGATCTGAACGGCTACATCGCCGCGGGCGTGCAATCGGACCACGAGTGCACCACGGTGGAAGAGGCGCGGGAAAAACTGGCTCGCGGCATGTTTGTCATGATCCGCGAGGGTTCGGGGACCAGGAACCTGCTCGATCTGCTGCCGCTGATCAAGCCGGAAAATGAACGGCGCTGCTTTTTTTGCACCGACGACCGCCATCCCAACGACATCCTTGGCGAAGGGCACATCAATTTCATGGTCAAATCGGCCATTCGCGCAGGCCTGGCGCCCATCACCGCCATTCGTCTGGCCACGCTCAATACCGCCGAGTACTTTGGTTTGCACAAGCTGGGCGCCATCGGACCGGGAAGACTGGCGGATTTGGTGCTGTTCGATGATTTCACCGACTTGGCCATTCGCCGGGTGTACAAGAACGGCCGGTTGGTTGCCCGGGACGGCGTCCCGGTGTACGACCTTGCCAGCCGCCCTCCTGCCACACTGCGCAGTTCGGTGAATATCAAATGGCTCGAAGCCTCGGACTTTCATATCAAAGCCCAGGG
>DAIQOA010000015.1:0-42953 GCA_036788095.1 bacterium
GCGGAGAGGCAGGGATTCGAACCCTGGGTAGGGGTTACCCCCTACAACGGCTTAGCAGGCCGCCCCGTTCAGCCACTCCGGCACCTCTCCAGAAAAACTTTTTTCCCGCCAGCCAACTCCCTGGCGGAGGGAGGGGGATTCGAACCCCCATGGGTTTGCACCCGGCGGTTTTCAAGACCGCTGCCTTGCCTGTTAGGTCTATCCCTCCCTGGAACTGTAATTTACTGATTATTTTTAGAACAGTCAAACGTTTTTTAATCCGCTTCCGCGGTCTGACCCCGGCTCAACCCTTGCGCAAGAACTGCTTGCCCGCCAGTTGCAGTACCAGGCCGCGCAGCTCCAGCTGCAAAAGAACGGACAGCACTTTAGCCGTGGGCATTGCCGCGCTGGACGCCAGCGCATCGATGTGCTGCGGTTCAGCGGTCAGCAAAGCGAGCAGCCGCTCCTCCTCCGGCGAAAGCAGCAGAGAGACGGTTTTGACCTCAGAGACCGCACCGCATCCAGGCAACTCTTCCAAAATATCCTCCACGCAGGTCACCAGCTTGGCGCCCTGCTGGATCAGGCGGTTGCAGCCGAGGCTTTTAGCGTTGTTGATGTTGCCGGGCAGCGCAAGGACTTCGCGGTTGGATTCCAGAGCATAGTCCGCGGTGATGAGCGCGCCGCTGCCCTGACCCGCTTCGATCACCAGCGTGGCCAGCGACAGGCCGGCGATGATCCGATTGCGGCGGGGAAAATACGAGGCCTCGGGCTTGGTGGCCATGGGATATTCCGAGACCAGGGCGCCGCGCTCCGCAATCTCCTGCGCCAGCCCGAGGTTCTCCTCCGGATAGATGACGTCCACACCGCTGGCCAGAACAGCGATGGTGCTGCCGCCGGTGGCCAAAGCGGCTCGGTGCGCGCAAGTGTCCACTCCCCGCGCCAGTCCGCTGACAACACAAAACCCGGCCACGGTTAAATCCCGGCCGAACTGCTCAGCCATTAACCGGCCATAGACCGAAGGGTTGCGCGTTCCCACCACCGCCAACTGCTTTTGGGACAAACAGGGCAGGGAACCTTGAACGAACAATACCACCGGCGGGTCGTTGATAGTCTTGAGCCATTCGGGATAATCCTCATCCCAAAAGGTGAGCAAATGAGTGTGATTCGCTTGCACTCTCTGCAGTTGGTCTTGGGCAAACCCCTCAGCCGCGCTCTGTTTGATGTGGCCGGCTAAAACCTGATCGATGCCGTCGACCTGAGACAGCTCGCGAACAGACGCCTTAAGAACCCGGTCGGCGGTTTGAAAGCGGGCCAACAGCTTGCGCATGCGCCAGGAGCCGATGCCGGGAACGTGCCACAGCTGCAATAGCGCTTGAAGCTCGGCAGGTGACATACTCTTCCCCGTTTAAGATGTCGTTTGCAGCCTCTCCCATAAAACCCGCACTAGTTCATCCAAATGAAGACCAGCCACGGCAGAGATGACCACATGGGGATCTCCGCGGGATAAACGTGGTGCGCGGAACCCTTTGGTCAGCAGGTCTTTTTTGGTGAACACGATCACTTTCGGCTTTTTCTGCAACTCTTTTTTATAGGAGGCCAGCTCATTCATCAGCACCTTGAAATCGGCTCGAGGATTTTCCGAAGACGCGTCGATCAGAATGGCCAGCACGCGTGTCCGTTCGATATGACGAAGAAACTGGATGCCCAGCCCCCGGCCGGTATGAGCGCCTTCGATCAATCCGGGGATATCGGCCACCACAAAAGATCGGCCGTTTTGATATTGAACGATGCCCAGGTTCGGTTGCAACGTGGTAAAGGCATAGTCGGCGATCTTGGGCCGGGCGGCGGAGATGCGGGACAACAGCGTTGATTTGCCGGCATTCGGCAGACCGACCAAACCTACATCCGCCAGCAGCTTGAGCTCCAGCGTCAGTGTCCGCTCCTCGCCCTCCTGCCCATCTTCGTACTGGCGCGGCGTGCGATTGGTGGAGGAGGTAAAACGGGCGTTCCCCCGGCCGCCGCGGCCGCCTTTGGCCACCACCGCCGTTTGGCCGGCGCGGGTCAGATCCACCAAAATTTCTTCAGTCTCTTTATCTAGAATCAATGTGCCGACCGGCAGCCGCAGGGTGAGGGCTTGTCCGCTTTTTCCGGTTTTCAGGTCGCCCTGTCCGTGGCGGCCGTTCTGGGCGCTGTATTTATTTTTGTGTCTGAAATCCAGCAGGGTGCGCACGTGCTCGTCGGCCACCACCACCACATCGCCGCCGTGTCCGCCGTCGCCGCCGGCCGGCCCACCTTTGGGAACATATTTCTCCCTGCGAAAGGCGATGCAGCCCGAACCGCCGTTGCCCGCTTTGATATAAATCTCTGCACGATCGATGAACATATTCATTATTTCTCTATTCAATAAAAAAAGGCCATGGCAATTTGATGGGATCTACCATGGCCCGTGTTTTCACCAAGGAATCGGTTATCCTTTTGTCGAGAATCGCAGCCGTTTCCGTTTTGAATCCAGATCCAATTGCTTGAGTAGTTTTCGCAGCGCAAACCACCCCGGCTTTTCATAGCCATAGGTGGAAGAGTTCAATGTTTTGAGTATCTGAATAGTGCCGGCCTCGGGATCGTCCCGAATGATCTTTTGCACCTTGTCCTGAAGGGTTTCAGCGGCTTTCACCGCCGCTGCTTTTTTGTGGACCGTCTCAGGCGCCGGTGCGGCGGGTGTGGACTTGAATTCGCCCTCTGTGACCGGTGCGGCGATTTCATAGCCTTTAGCAGCCAGGGTTTTCTCAAAATCCTTGACCGCCTCGTCAATCGTCTCGAACGCCTTGAGAATGAAATGAAATTCCAACAGCTCAAACACTTCGTACACTTCGGGAATCATGCGCACCAGCTTTAAATCGCCGCCCTTTTCCCGAATGCCTTTGATCTCGCTGATAAAAATTCCCCACCCGGCGGAACTGACATAGTCCACATTTCCCAGATCAATGATGATGTTGTAGGAACCGGCCTTGAGCAATGTATTCAACGCATGCTCCAACTCGGACGAGGTGGTGGTGTCGATATACCCCCCCACCTTGATAATCGAGATGCTGTTACGAAACCCTGCCTTTTCAACAGAAAGTTGAATACCTTCCATGTCGGTCTCCAAATGGGAAATGGCCTGCGCTACGATGCAAAATATAGCGGATAATCCCCTAAATGTCAATAAAAAACATTGCTTCAGGGCGACGATTTACAAGCTTTCGGTCAAAAAACGTTTGGTCCGTTCAATCCCCGCACGGATGTCGCTGCGGCCCGGCGCTATCTCGAGCAATTTTTCCCACACCTCTATCGCATGGCGGAAATTGCCCTGGTTGGCGTGCACCACGCCCAGATTCTCATACGCGTCCGGATTCTTTGGGTCCTGGTTGATCACCTCCGTGTAAACCCGGGCGGCCTCGCGCAATTTACGACAGCGAAAATAGGCGTTTCCCAACAACATGTGCGCCTGGTGATCCTCAGGGAAAAAACTCAGATACTCTTCAAACAAACGGATCGACTCCGAATAATTTTCCGCCTCATAGGCGCCCACCGCATGTTGCAGGCGCGGGTCGTTTGCCGCCACGCGAGTCGATCCCTTGAATTTTGAGTTTTGCGGATCCGGGGCCAGCATTTCGGCGGTCGAATCCGACTGCCGTTGCTTTTGCAGCAGTGCCAACAAATCGTCAAACTCGATGGCCTCGGCGGCCGTTGGCGCCGCGGCGGTTTCCACCTGGCCGTCGCCTTCAGCGTTCGAGCTTTCAGCGTTGTGGTTATGCCATTGGCTCACGGACTCTAAGAATTCAAAAAACTGATCGGCATCCAACCGCTCCTTCAGCTCCTGCCGGACGATCTGTTCCGAAATGTCGTAATCCAACTCGCCCTGAGGGTTGACCAGGGACTGCGTTTCCTCCATCTCCAGCAGTTCATCGATGGGCTGCTCGAGACGAGGTTCCAACGACAGGATCGACGGTTCAGAGTCGGGACTGATTTCATACAAAACCGTCGCATCGGTCACCTCCTGCACGGGAAGCAGCGCGTCGTCATCCTCCAGGGTCATGCCCCCGCCGGATTGCAGCAGCTCGGCAAAGTCCAATTCATCGCTGCCCGCTTTTTCATACAGACGATGATCCGGCGGCAGACCCAGATCAGCCGCCTGGCTTCGCTCCTCTGCATCTGGTTCCAGAGCGACGGCGGCGGCTGAAATCTCCTGCAATGCAACGGGTTCCTGTTCATCCAGACCGGGGGAAAGAACCTCTGTGGTCGGTGCCTCGTCCTCTGATTGGGCATAGTCGGGCAGGTCCAGGGACATCTCCTCAGCCTCTGCGGCTGTGGCGCCCTCCGGCTGACTGCCGGCACGTTTGTCGAACAGATCCTCCAGCGCCTGATTAAACAGCTCGGCCGCTTGAATGCTCAGAATATCCCGTCCCTGGTAAGTATAATTCTCCTCACGCCGCGATGGAACGGCCGGAACCTTGTCTGCGGGCGCCGGCACAGCGGACGTTTCTTCGGCCGGCTCGGTCCTAGAAGGTTCAGCGGTTTGTTTCATCGGCCGCCGTTTGGCTGCAGGCCGGGGCGTGGACAAAACCGGCTCGTCGATCTCCGGCCCCTGGGCGTCAGACAGCCCGCCTCGCTGTATGATCACGCGGCCGTCCAGCGTCAGCAGCGGCGTGCCCGGCGGTTTGATCCGGCGTCGCCGGCCGCCGCGATTGATGAACGCCTCACGCAGTTCACGCGTGTTCAGATGCGCGCGCACCAGCTCTTCATAGATCTTTGAACTGCCGATCTGAAGAAAGCCGTAGCGCTCGCAGAACAGCTCTTCACTTATCTTTTTTGCGCCGTATTCAGGAAACCGGCTGATGATGTCATAAATTTTAGTCTTTTCTTCAATGCTGAGGTGCTTGGCCTCCAGCGCGTCCGACTCTCCGAGCAGCTCATAGCTGTCGACGCCGGTCAATTCAAACTTGTCCCGGTATTTATTATAGTAAGCATAAGTGGACAGCCCCACCAGATCGCACGCCTCTTTGATGGTTTTGCCCTGCTCGATCAGGCTGAACACTTTTTTCGCCCGATCCAGCTCGATCTTTTCCGCGGTGGTCTTTTCCTTGATCGCCACCAGGGTGATGTCGTCGTTTTGCGCGCTGCCTTCGGTGAAAGAAAGGATCTCCTCATGCAGCCGGTTGACAAACACATTCGGCGGCAAAGTGCCATGTTGGCGGATGACGTCGAGAAACCGTTCTTCGCCGAAAAGGGCGCGTTTGCGGTTCATGGCCTCGGTGATGCCGTCGGTATAGATGAGCAGGATATCATCCTCGGCCAGCGAGATGGTGTCCGAGGTAATGGTGTTGCGGAAAAGATTTTTATCCGGCAGCGAGATGCCGATGGGAAATCCGTGGGGATTCAGGTAAAAGGTTTTATTCTTGCTGGCCCGATAGAGGATCATGGGGTTGTGGCCGGCGCTGGCATAGTTGAGTTTGCGCCGTTTGGAATCGATGATGACGTAGAACAGGGTGACGAACATGCCCTTCTTCATATCGTTGACCACAAAATCGTTGACGCGCGACAGCACCTCAGCGGCGTCTTTGACGCCGCGCGCTTCGGTGCGCAGCGCCGTCCGGATCATGGTCATGACCAAAGAGCCGGGCACGCCCTTGCCGGAAACATCGGCCACCACGATTCCCAGTGTGTCCTTGTCCACTTCGACAAAGTCGTAATAATCGCCGCCCACCTCCTTGGCCGCCGCATAGTAGGAGGAAATCTCATATCCCTCGATCTCGGGGAAATCCGAAGGCAACAGCGTCTGCTGGATCTCCTGCGCCACCTGCATCTCTTTCTGCAGGCGTTCCTGTTCAGCCAGGTTGACCTGAGACTCGCGCAGCTTCATGGTGATATCGCTGAAAGCCTGGGCGATTTCACCGATCTCCGTTGAGGCGTCGATGTCCATCTCCTGGGCCGCGCCGGGTTGGCCGAGGGCCTTGACCCATTCCGAAAGCCGGCGGAACGGATTCATGACGATATAGATCAGCAGAAACAGACCCGCTGCGCCCAGCACCCAGACAAAGCCCAGCATGTTCAGATCTTTCAGCCGCGCCTGCTGAATCTCCTCGCTGATCACCCGATAGTTCATCACGAAATGGACCTGGCACAGCCGCCGGCCCTTGTCGTCCTGAACGATCTGATGGATATCGACCACGCGCTCCGCTGGAGAGACGGAATAACTGTAAATATCCGGCGCCTCCTGCTCCGCATCCGCCGGCCGTTCATACACCTGCAGCCGCCTGTTTGGATCGGTGGATGCAATGATGTTGTTGTTGCGGTCCACCACCAGGGCATGGTGAAGAAAACCGCGATATTCCGCCGGCAGCTTGTTGACCGTGCGGCCCAGGCTCTCGACAATGTTGAACAGCTGCGAGGCGTCATCGCGGTTGAGCAACAGCTGCAGGTCCTCGCTCAGTTCCGGCTGCTGCAGCGTCAGCAGCACATCGGAGGCCAGGCCGGAACACGCGGCCTTGGCGCGGCCGAGGTAATCCTGCATCACCTGGTCATCCCGGCGGAAGAAATTAAGAAAATAGATGGTGGCCAAAATCAGCGAGAACGCCAGCATGGAAACCAGCCAGTAGCGCACCTTGAGGGTCATCGGGATGGCCGGCACGGCGATCTTGGGATGCCGCGCCACATCGCGATGTTTGATCATCCAGAGCTCGTTGCCCTCTTCGGTCTTGCGATAATCGATCTGATCGAGCAGGCGGCGCATGATGAAAATGCCCAATCCGCCCTTTTTGCCGATCTCGACATAGCGCTTCAGGTCCGGGTCGCTGACCTGACGCGGATCAAAATATTTCCCCTGGTCGATTAAAACGATGGTAAGGCTGTTGGCCTTGACGATGGCGCGGATGGTGATGTTGCCCGGCCAATCGCGGTAGGCGTGTTTGATGATGTTGGTGGCGGCTTCATCGATGGAGAGCTTGAAGGCATTGATCACCCGCTCGGAGAAACCGTGGCGTCGGCCGACCTTGGTGACAAAATCCCGCAATTCGCCCAGATACTCGATTTTTGCAGGAACTTTGAGCTGTTCTTTTTGTACGTTGCGAAACAACGAAACGGTTTCCCTCTAGTTCTATCGGCCTGCAGATCCGCTGGTCTTTTTCAATTTGTCGTTCGCCGAATCAATCGCCCGCAGGATGTTGCGGTTTAACGGCTGCAGTTTACGTGCCTCCTCCAGATGACGCAGCGCCTCCTGATAGTTGCCGGCAATGGCCGCCTGGACGCCCCGGTTGTAGATGGCCTTGACGTTTTCAGGCATATCCAGATCTTTGGCGTTGGCGCGGGCAAAGGCGTCGTCGTATTTCTTGCGCAATGCCACGTTGCCCGGCTCGCTGTTGGACAGCTCGCGGTACAGGTCCGCCGCCTTGGCCCAGTTTTTATTGTTCTCATACTCCATGGCCTGACGCAGCATGCTGTCGCGCGACAGCCCGGCGCTGATCTGGTCGATTTGCCCGATAATATACGACTTGTAACGTTCATTGTCACGCGATAATCGCCGGGCCTCGTTGAGCATGGTGATGGCCTCGTTGGGCCGTCCGGCGGCCTGCAGCGTTTTGGCCCGCTCCAGCAGACTGGCGATTTTGGTCGCGAGCGCCTTTTCCGCATCACTTTTCAATTTGTTGAACTGATCGCTGTTGGGCGAGTATTCGAGCGCCTTGTCGATCTCTATCAGGGCGTCATGATATTCTTCAGCGGTGAAATAGGCCAGATACCGCTTGTAATGATCGTCCGCCGCCTTGGCGTTGCGCCGGATCTGCGCCTCCTCCTCCTGCAACCGGCGAAGCGCTTCCTCTTCCTTGGAGCGTTTTTCCTCCAGCGCCTGGCTGATGCGCGCGTACAACTCGCGGGTGACGTCGAGATCTGGATCGCTGCCGGTGCGGTCGTATTTGATCAGAATGCGGTTGATGGCCACATAGGCCTGCTCCAGATCGTTCTTGGCCAGCAGCTTTTCCCCTTCCGCCATACCGGAGGAGATGGCGTTTTTGCGCTCGTTCTCCAGCCGCTGGGTCTCTATTTTTTCAAGCCGCTGAAGCTCCTGCTGCTGATGCTCCTCCATCCGCTGTTGCCGGTTTTTGCCGACGTTGAGAACTAGCGAGAGACGATGGCTGGTGCCCAGCAACGCATCGTTGCCGTTCCAGTAGGAATAATCAAACTGCATGCCGACCAGTTTGGCGCCGACGCCATAGGTGAGATGGTCGTTGTACAAGCCCATACGCACGGAGACCGTCTCGTGATAGCGATACTCCAGCCCCATATGAAGGGTGGCGGAGGTTTTTTCGTTCTTGTCGATCTCGGCGGCCACCAGCAGATGGTTAAGGCTGGTGAGATCGATCCTTTTGCTCAAGCCAGCGCGCACATTGCGCGGCGTCGTTTCGCGCGTTTCGATCGCGCGGATGGTGCGCTGCAGCAGATTCTGCACGGTCACGCCCACGGTGAAATTGTTCAAATAAGGGCCGGCCAGCTGCGGCGTGAACACCAGTCCGCCATCCGCGCCGTAGGAGGATTCGGCAAAGTTCGGCGGACCGGCGGTGGGATCGTCGTTATAGCCGACCAGGTTGGCGCGCTCAACTTTGAAAGTGGCGCCCAGCGACAGCCAGGGATGCGCGTTGAATCCATAGCCGAACAGAAACAGGGTTCGGCCGTAACTGGTGGTGCCCACGACGGCGGGATCAAAATCGCGCAGTTTAATGTCGCCGGTGGAGATGTTGAGCAGGCCGACGGAAAACGTGCCGGCGAAAAGCGTAGGGTGCGTATAGGCCAGATAGTTGTACGAAGTGCCGGCCGCCAAATTGGTATAGTACACTCCCAGGCCCATATTGGGCACTCTCTGCAGGGCGCCGGGATTCCAATACAGGGCAAAGGGATCGTCCGCCACGGAGACATAAGCGCCGCCCAGCGCCATAGCCCGCGCGCCCACCGGATAATCAAAGATATCCGTTGCGCCGCCCCAGGCGTTGGCCTGATAGGAGTATTGCGCAGCCGACATGGAGACGAAGGTCATCCAGATCAGCAGCGCCATTTTTACCATTCGACGTGCCACCCGCTACTCTTGCCTTACTAGAGTTCCTAAAGGTTTCATCAACGAATAACCGCTATCTTGCTGATGGCCACTTGACCGCCTTCCACCGAAAGATAAGCGAGATACACGCCGCTCATCACACGCTGGCCGCGTCCATTGCGGCCGTCCCAATAGATATCGCCGTCATGCAATCCGGCTGAGGTCTCCGCCGGGTGCTCCGCTTTTTTAAGATCCCAGCTGAAGACCAAGTCTCCTGTCAGGGTGAAAATTTTCAATTCCAGGTCGCTGGACTGCTGCAGATAATACACAAACCGCGTCTCCGGTCGGGCGGAGGTGCCGAAGGGATTGGGATAATTGCAAAAAGAGGCCTCCAGCTTTTGATCGATCAACACCACCGCGCCGGAGCTGTAAGCGAGCACGCTGACCCGTTTTTCCGTCGAATCGGCCAACAGCAACCGATATCGGGAAAGGGCGTCGCGGGCGATGACCGCGCTGGCCGAATCGATGGTCAACTGAAAATCCGCATTGACCGGTTCGTCGAGCACATCCACCAGCAGCGCGACGCGGAATTCATCGCTGTCGCGAATGGTGTCCGCGTGCAACAGGGTGAAATCCAGCAACACTTTCGACGAGGCCGGCGGCGGCGACAGCTCAGCCAACACCTGGCGGTCCTCCGCGTTCACCGCCACAATGCGCGACACCACCTCACTGGCCTTGATCTCATTGCCTTTTTTATCCCGGAAATCGAGACGCAGCGTATCCAGCACCGACCGGCTGTTCAACGAGATGTCCTTGTTGCGCAGTGAAAAACCCATCATCGCCAGATCGCGGGCGCCCTTGACCGTGGTGGCTCCGGACTTGACCGAGTTCGGTTTGATCACCAGCATGCCGGCCTCGCGTTTGATGATCACCCGTGCGCTGTCCTGTTTTACCATCACGGTTTTGCGCGAATACTGATCCACCGGCAACGGCGCGAACAATTTGACTGTAAAAGTGTCCGGCACATCTGAAATGGTTTCCGGCGCGCGCACCCGCCAGATCACCGTGTCGCCGCCGGTCTTGCTGAGAAGCGTATAACCGGATGGCAATTTAAAACTTAAAGCCGGCGCGCCGATAAAGCCCGCTTCACCGGAATTGCCCAGATAACCGTAAATGTTGAACACGCTGCCGATGCGCACCGGCGCATAGCTGACCATGGCGGTATCGCTCAATGTGGCGGCCACGCTCACCTCAGCCCGCCGCACCACCTGAATGGAATAGGACTCTTCGGCGTTTTCGATGGCGGCGTACTGGTTCGAATTCAAATCCCGCGGCACCCGTTTCAACCGGAAACGAAAGATGGACAACCCCTCCGGCTTTTTGCTAGGCGCGCGCAAGCGCCAGTAGGGATGCGCCCGGACTTTGCTCTGCTCCAGCGTGTCCGTGGTGGTAAACTCCACCGGCTTGGTCATCTGCACCACAAAGGGATCCGCGGTTTCGTGCGGAGCGCCCGCGGCGATCAGCCGGGAGGTCAAGACAAAATCCTCATCCGTGGAGACGACGTATTGATTGAGCGAATCCGGCTGCGTGATGGTCGGACGCATGGAGAACACCGTTTTGTTCTCCAGCTGAACGGTGGCCTTGGACGAAGTCAAGCTGCGCGTGGTCGACGGCGAACGTTCATCATATCCTCTGACCACGACATAAAACGAATCAGACGTGGTTTTACTCACCGTGGACGGTGCGGTCACGGTCCACTGCACCTTTTGATTCTCACCATAGGTGACGCTTCTGGTCTCCTGATCGATCTTGTATTCCGGGTTGGAGAACACCAGTTGGGCGGTGATTTTGTCCTGCACCACCCGGCGGGTGGTGACCGACAGAGTCACCTCAAAACTTTGATCCGTGGAAATCCGTTTGTCGGTGGCGCCGGCCGGAGCGGTGATGCCGGGAACGCCGGAGGAGATGGCGCCCGCTTCGATCGTCAACACCGAGAGCGTGCTGTTGGGGAAGCCGATGATATCCGCCTCCTGACCGGTGTGTTCATCCACCGGAACCGCGGTCATGCGGATCTCGATCTGCTTGGTCTCCACACTCGGCTTTAAAGGAGCGATCACATTCCAGGTCACGCTGTTGGAGATGGTAAATATTTTTTCCGCCGTCTCCCCGGCCGCCAGGGTAAAGCCGCTCTCGAGAAAATCTATCCTTATTTTCCCCTGGCTGACCTTGGCGGTGCCGCTGTTGGTCACCAGCGTGGATAAAGTGGCGGACTGGCCGGCGGAAAAAACGCCGCCCGGGGATTGTATCGCCTCCAACGGCGAAGACACCATCAATGGCTGCATGGAGAGCTGAGCGCGGGTGACGACCCGGGTGATGCGGATAGAATCCAGCGTGCTCTTGGTGCTCAGATCCGTTTTGCCCTCGGCGCGGATATAAAAATGATGGCGGTTGCCCACCGCCTTATCAGGCGCCCGCACGGTCCATTGGATCAGCGCAGGAAAAGAGCTGATCTCCCGCTGCAGCGGCGTTTCCAGGTTGGGTGAGTAGCCCATACCCGAGGGCAGCTCCAGCGTCACCTTGACATGGCTGAGGTTGGGCGTGGCCTGAATTTCCGTCTGCAGGCCGATGTACTGCAGAGTGGATATTTCACCGGCCAACGCGCCGTTGGGGGAGAAAATTCTGCTGTTGGACAGAAACAATCCGGACCGCGAGGTGGAGACGCGAATGGAATCCCTGCCGCCGGCAGAGAGCGGCGCCGGCTCCCGGCTGTTCAAATCTTCAGGCGCGGCGATAATCCGACAGCGCAGGATATCGTTCAACGATTCAAAGTTCGGCGCCGTCACATGGAAGGAATCCTCCACCACCTGGGTGTCGTTGACGATGTAAAAATCCCGCTCGCCGCCGGCTTCATCGGTGAGGGTGAAATACTCGGGCAATTCAAGCTTTATCCGGCCGGTGTCCAACGGCGCACTGCCCAGGTTGGTCATGCGCGCCACCACGGTAAAGGCCTGGCCCGCGGTCAAGATCGAATCCTTGTCCGCTCTGAGCTGCAGGTCCAACCGGATCTGCGCAGGATTTTGAATGCGCATAGCCACCTGGGCGTCGATGTCCCTGCGCGGATTGCGAATCTGGGCGGGCAAGGGGGTGCCGAGCGTTTTCGCCGACAGAATCTTGGCGGTGAACAGCTCGTGCTTTTCGGACAGCTTGGCGTTCCAGCCGGCATCGGCCGTAACCGTAAAACGAACGGTGTCCTTACTGGCCCGGTTGAGCCGCGCAACAGTCATCACGGAAGGCGTGATGGTCGAAAGCCCGTCGCTCGTCAACTGCACCTGAACCGAATCCACGCCGCCCAGCTCACCGGTCTCCACCGAGACATTGGTCTGAAACACCTGTCCGCGGTTGACCAGCCAGTTGCCGCGGTCATCGCTCACCCGTCCCTTGGGTTGCGCCAGATCGATGCGCACCCAGGACACGCTGCTTACCGAGACCGTGTCTTTGCCCTGAGCGGTTTGAATGGTGGAGGGATTGGGTTGACCGAGGTTGACGTCATATCCCTGCAGCCGCACCGTGATCTCGGCGTTTCCGGCAATATCGCCGTTCTTGGTGACCACATAGTACAAAGTATCCGGAACGCCTCCACCGGCCAGCTGAAAATTGCCGGAGCGGATCAGGCTCACCGGCGTGATGATGTAATCCGGATCTATCTTGCCTTCGGTTTGAATCGTGATGTTGGAGCGGTTGACGTCGGTCAGATGCAGCGCCGATTGACCGCTGTTGACCAGCTCTACATTGATGCGCCAGTTGCTGTTGCTGTCGCCGGCGTTGATCTCTTCGGTGGAAGAGAACACGCGCAAAATCTGCAGCTTGGCGCCGGGCTCTATGTTGGCCGAGGTCTGGTTGCTCTCTCCTCCATGCTGAACAGCAGCGATCGCGTTGCTATTCAAGCCCAGGGACTGAACGATCGAGGAGGTAAAGGCGACAGGGCCGGGACGAGACAACGCCGTTGCGGTGAATACCACCGCACCGGTATCCTGACCGGTGATCGTGCCGGGAATGGCCAGCGTGGTTTGCGCGAAAGAAACTTTATCCAGGCTGTCTGCATCCAGATGAACCAGCACATTGCTCACCGGCTCTGATCCCCAGTTTTTGACCGTCACCTTGATGGGAAAACTTTGGCCTATGCTGACGTTTTTAGCCGGATGGGGCGCCTGATTGACCGTGGCTGTGATCTGCAGCGACGCCGGCGTATAGATCTGGGCGACGGCGATGGAATCATAAGCCGCGAGAAGACGTGCCTGAGATCCGTCGATGCCGACCGCCTGGTTGATCATCGCCAGAAAGGTCTCACCGCTCAGATTTTCCATGCTGTCGGCGCGCACATCGAAATAGACGACGCTCGGCTCGCCGATGCCCAGATTCTTGACCAGCCGCTCGGCGCCGTTGAACAGAATCGACTCGGCCGCCTGCAGGCCGACAACAATCTCTTTTAAATTCTGGCCGCCTTCGTTTTTGACCTCCACGCCGATGCGGAAATTCTGCCCGGTGTTGACATGGACGATGCCGGCCTCGTCGATGCGATTGGCATCAGCCACCACAAAAGTTTTGGTAATGCGCGCCCGCGAGGTGGAGGCGATTTGAACCGACTGCTGCGCCATGGCCTGCAGCGGTTCCCGGGCGCTGTCGTTCACATCCCGGGCGTTCAGCACGGCGGTGATGGTCGCGGTGCCGCTGTTGGGTCCGGTGGTCAGCACCTGATACTCGAGCGTGTCCCGCTCACCGCCGGCCAGTCGCTGTTTGGCCGGCGTCAACACCGGCGCCTGAACAGAGAAACCAGGCAGCGAGAACAAAATATCGCCGGCAGCCGGGGTGACCAGATCCAACGACCCTTGGCCGGAATTATACACCAACACCTGGATGCCCCAGGGGATGCCGCTTCCTGCTGAAATAGTGTCCGCCGTGGTGATCACGCGTTCGATGACCAGAGCACCGGGCTTTTGAATGCGAATGGTCTTGCTGGTATCCGCCGCCTGCAGGGCAGGAAGAACAGCCACCGGCTCTCCGGTGTTTTCGCTGACCGCTTGAACCACGCGACTGCTAAAGTGCTCAACCACGGAACCCAGCTCCAGGTTGGCCGCCTGCACCAGAATGCCGCGGGAGGTCCATTTGGACTGGCCCGCGGTCAAGGTGTCGACCGTGACCGTTGCTCCGGATGGATCGGGAAAAACAGACAGATTTTCCCTGGACAACACCCGCACCTGCGCCGATCGAACGGTCTCGCCGTTGCCGACGTTGGTCACCTTGGCGCGAAAGTAAAAACGCTGTCCGGCATTGGCCGTCGAGTCGGCGGGCAGGGTGACCATCAGCGTGTCGATGCGCACTCGGGCCGAATCCTGGATGACCACGGTCACCTGCGGCGAATTCAGACCATAGACGATGCGATCGCTGTTCAACTCGAGGGCCTCCAGGGCGGCGCTCAACCGGCACTGGCCCAACACCGCCGGTGCGGCGCTCACCTCAGACACGGTGTAAACCAGGCTGTCTTCAGCGCCGGACGCCAGCTGCAGGCCTGCGCCGGATAAGAACGACGTCGGCGGCTGTACGGTAAAATAAACGTCCCCTTTGCTGAACATGATGCGCGAAGATCCGCTCCCGGGACGCACTTCTACCCGGCTGCCGCCGTTGTTTCTCACCCCCACGCCGATCTTCCAGGGCGTCTTTTGGCCGCGGGTGACAGCGGGCTGGCTTACGCTCATCTTGGTGATCTCTAGAACCGCCTGCGTCTGCACCGTGACATAGGCCGAATTGCCCTGCTTGGTCTCGTCGCTGTAAGTCTGGGTACTGCGGGCCGAGTCGGTGAGCGACACGGCGCCCGAGATCATCACCACGCCGGCGGCCGTGGTCGAGGCCACTTCGTTGATGGTGAACGAAAGGGTTTGGGACGATTTGCCGCGCAGAAACAGGCTGCCGTTGTTGAAAAGCGCCGGCTTGGTCAATGAAAAATTGGTGGAAATATTCACATCGTTGCGGAAGAAAGAGAGCTGGCTGTTGTTCAGCCGCAGCGTGTTGTCGCCGTTGTTGACCAGCACCATGGAGATCTTCCACGGTTTGGTCTGGCCCGAGGTCACGGTCGGCACGCTGCTGCTCAGCGATTGAATGGTCAACGTCTTGGCGGTGCCGACGTTAGTGCTGTTGTTGCTCAGCAGGCCGACGCTGCTGAAGGAATTGCCGTTCTCCATGCCCTTGAGGGTTACGGTCGGAAAATAGACCCCGGCGAGAAAACCGCCGGCAATAGGATTGAGGTTGAAATACAACACTGTGTTCGCCTGACCGACGAGGGTGACGCCCAGGGCCGGGTCCAGGCTGGCTGAATAATTATTCAATCCGTCGCTGAACTCCAGCTTGGTGCCGGCGGGATCCAGCACCAGCGTAGAACCGCCGGCGTTGGAGGCGGAGATTTGATAGCGCACCACGTCGCCGGGCGAGACATAGGCCGGTTGCAGGCTCTTGGCCACAAACAGAATTTGCGCCTTGCTCTGAATGGTCAGGTTGTCGCCGAGAACGCCGCTGGCCAGGGCGGTGATGCTCTTGTTGCGGTTGGTCTCAACCGCGGTGACCTGCGCTGCCACGCTCATGGGGCCGATGCGGCTGCCCGAAGATTTGAGCTGAAAGATCAGACTGTCCCTTTTGCCCGCAGCCAGAATGCGGCCGCCGCTGCCGGCCAGGCCGCCGGGCAAACGGAAATAGTAATCCACCGGCTGACCACCGGAGTCATAGAGCTTGACCCAGGTCTTGCTGCTGTCCGCCAGGCTGAGCTGAACGTCCGAACCGCCGGCCTGATTGCTGACCTGCACCGTCACCCACCAATTCGTGCTTCCCTGCGTGACCGGCTTGCGCGATACACGGACGCGGTCGATGACGAAATTGGAAGGGGTCTGCAGCTGCACCGTACCGCGCGCGTCGCTGCCCGAGGTGACCGATTTGATCTCATTGGTGTTGACCACGCGATAACCGACCTTGGCGTCCAGCGTCAACACGCTCGCGGCCGCTGCGCCGGTTCTGCGTACGGTATAAGTCAGCGTATCGGATTGACCGGCTTTGAGAACGGCGCCGTAGCGGGCCAGTGCCGTGGGCCGCGTCAACGTCAGAATCGCCGGGGTTTGAATCAAATCGGTTAAAGTCGAATCGAATTGAACCGCAACCTCGCTGCCGCCGCTGTTCTCCACCAACACGAAAATTTTCCACTCATAGCTGTTGTCGTTCACCGTCACCGCCGGCTGGGAAGGGACAATTCTGCTCACCCGCACCACTTCAGCCGGCTGCACCTCCACGCTGCCGGAGGCATCACTGACATAAACGCCGGTGGTGGTCTCGGCGCGCGCCAGCAAAGTCATGACGCCCGATTCAGTGCCGGTCTTGGTGATGGTGTAGCGCAAGCTCTTGCTCTGGCCCGCAGCCAGCGTCAGCGTGCCGTCGGTGAACGCACTGGGCTGCACGATCGTATAGGTGCTGGTCAAATCTGTTTGCGCTTTGCGAATGCGCAGAAAAGTTTTCACACCGTTGAAGGAGAGGGTGACCGTCGAACTGCCACTGTTCTGAACGCTCACTGAAACGGTCCACGCAGCGGTCTGACCCTGCGTCACCGTGGTCTGCGACGGCGTGATGCCTGTTATCTGCAGAACCGATGCCTCGCGGTTGATAAACGTATCCACCCCGCCGCGCACCGAATAGGTCTGGCTGGAATTCACATCGCTGTAGGATACATTCTGGTACACATAAATGCGGCCCAGTTGAGACTGGTTGCCGCTGGCAAGAAAGTAGCGCAATGTGACGGTCCCTCCGCCGGCCACTGCGGTCGCATTGTCGCTGTAGGGGACCGTGGAAAACGAGGCGGAAACGTCGGTGATGTCATCCTTGAGGAACTGCATGGTCGAAGAGGTCAGAGCAGCGCCGGCTGTGCCGTTGTTCCTGATATCGCACTCCACCGTAACGCCCCCCTGGCCCTGATTGAGCGTATCAGCGGACACGCGCACGGCTGTCACTTGCAGGGCCGCCTTGCTCTGCACCTGCCAGCTGTGGGTGGTGGTGGCGCCGTTGCTGTCGGTCATGGTCAGCGTGTCCAGCTTGCCGGAGACAAAGCCGTTGACGGTTATGGCGGTCAACGCCGCATCCTCTTCCACCCGAACCTGAAACTGAAGGGTTGCCTGTCCGGCAGCCGGGAGCGTGGTCAGTCCATCCGCCCGCGTGACCTGATAATCGTCGGTGTAAGAAGTGCCTCCACTGTAAAATTGCAAAGTCGCCTGAACATTGGTCAATGCCCGGTCGCTGCTGTTGGCCACTTCCATCATTACCACCGCGTTGGTCTGTCCGCGGCTTACTTTGAGATTGCTGCTGTAAATGCGATTAATGGTCAGAGAGCTGACATCGATGGACGTTTGGCCCTGCAGCGTCGGCGTGCTGTTGTCGCGCACCAGAAGATATTGCCGACCCGCAGTCTGCAATTTAAAATAGCTGCCGGAGAAGGTGTGCGAACCGGCGTCGCCGGTTGTGAAGGTGTAAGGGTTGCTGCTGTTGTGATAGAGATAGGCGTTCACATCCGTGGAGGTGAAATAGACCTTGCCGGTGTAATTGGTTTTCAGGTTAGCAAACGCATCATAGGCTTTGACCGTCACTCCGCCGGGAAAGTTGGCGCCCGCGGCAATGGCGGATGGCGCGCCGCTGAGGGCGAAATAACTCAGTGCGCCGGGGTTGACGATGATATCGGTGGTGCGAATGACGCCGGTGTTGCCTGAGACCACGCCGCGCAGGGTCACCGATTCAGCGCACACCAGCACCTGCGGCGAGCTGCCGCTGCCGTTGACCACCGGAATGTTGGTCAAAGTGGCCGCGGCGTTTTTATTGGGCGCTTCGTTGGCGCCCACGGTTGCGTTGATCAGAATCGTACCGCCGGCTGCATTGTTATAAGCGTCCCTTGCGTTGGTGACGCTGAGGGGAAATTGCTGCCCAGCGATCTGCGGCGTGGCCACACTGAAGGTAAAGCTATTAATAGCAGCGGCCTGCACCAGAACCGGCGCAGTGGTTTTATTCAAACTTGGACTGACGGTGCGCGCCGTAATGGTATGCTGGCCGCTGGTTCGCAACTGAAAGTTGGTGCCAGGGACAAACACATCGCCTGAGGTGATGGCAAGCGGAGTAGCATTTGTGTAGGTTAAAACCGCCTGGTCATCGCTGCTGGTAAAGTACAGACTGCCGTTGTAATTGGTTTTAATGTTGCCGTAAGCATCGAGCACGCGGACGCGCAGCCCGTTGACGCCAAAATTATCTCCCGCGACAAGTGCGGTGGGAAGGTTCGGTTCGCCAGCCACCTGCAGATCTGCGGCCGGGCCAGGTAAAACGGTGATAGCGGCGGTTTTTTCTATCCCCGCCATGGTAGCCTTTAGCGTTTTGCCGCTCTCACTGAGGTACAATCGACTGGTCGAGCTGCCGGATCCATTGACAACCTGAACCGGGTTTAGCTGCGGCGCCAATCCACTGGGAGAGATGTGCGCCGCGCCATCCGCAAAAACGATCTGCACGGTTCCGGTCAATGGATTGCCCGAGTTGTCTACGGCAGCTGAGATGGCAATGGGAAAATCAACGCCTGCGGTGATGGCCGCGCCGTTATTCACTTGCAGGGTAAAGCCTGCCAAGGCGCCGGAGGTGACGGTGATGGTCTGGGTGGTGTCAGCCAGGGACAAAGCCGCGTCTCTCACCCAGATGCGTTGGGATCCTGCCTTGGCCAGCTCAAAGGCGCTGCCGGGAAAACTGTGCCGGCCGGCGTCGGCAGGCACAAAGGTATAGGTAGAAGGATAAGTAGCGCCGCCATCTGCCACGGTCAGACCCAGGTTCACCGGATTGACATAGGTGTTCACCGCATTGCCAAAGGCATCGAGCATTTGTACCACAACGGGGTTGGCAAAAGGAACGCCGGTGGACACGGTGGCTGGTGCGCCGCTGATCTGCAGGTCAGCCGGAGCGCCGGCATTGACAACCACCGTCGGCGTCTGCTCGATGGCGCCCATAGTGATTTTTAGCGGAAGACTCGCTTCTCTTCTATACAGCTTTGAGTTGGCAGTGCCGGCGCCGTTCACCACCGGAACCGCGGCCAGCAGCGGCGTGACGCCGTTGGGCGCATAATGGTTGGCGGCCGCATCAGTGAAAGACACCGTGGCCGTGCCAGTGAGCAAATTACCGGCAGCGTCCTTTGCATCGGAGATCGTGATCGGAAACTCGACGCCTGCGGTGATGGGGCTTCCGCTGTTGACCGATAGGGAGAAATTGGCGACAGGGCCGGGGGTAACGGTGATGACATCCGTGGTGTCGCGCAATGTTACTGTTAAACTATCATAAACAATTATCCGCTGCTGGCCGGCCTTGGACAGTTTGAATTCACTGCCGGGAAAAATATGCTGTCCATTATCAGAGTCAATAGTCTCAAATTTATAAGGGGAAGGAAGTAATTTGCCCGCATCGGGAACGACAAGCTTAAAGTTAACGTATTTGTTATAAGTTTGAGCTAGATTCCCATAAGGATCATACGCTGTCACTTTGATGTCATTGCTAAAGCTGACGCCGGATTGAACGGTAGTTGGTTCACCGCTGATTACGAGACGCGATACATCCGTATGCCATACAGAAACATCAGCATCCTTAACAACGCTTGACTTGCTTGTTCCGCGCAGTTTTACTGATTCTTGTTTGAATAATATCTGCGGCGCTGAACCGGCGCCATTTCGAACCATGATGGGATTCAGTTGCGCAGCGGTGCCATCCGGCGCTGGACTGGCGCCGACAACAGCGGAAACGGAGACCGTATCGACGGCTGGATTTCCGTACACGTCCAAGGCATTGGTGACGAACAGCTCAAAAGGGACGCCCGCGGTTTTTATAGACGGAGTGCTTCCTATTCCAAAATTATAGTTATGGATAGGCCCATCGATATTAAATTTCAAAAAAGTGCTCTGGTTGCTGGAATCAATAATGGTATCGGCGTTATCCAGCGTCCGCACTGTGATAATATTATCCAGCTTTCTGCCAGGCGGATTGCCCACCAGGGCCAGCCAGATGGAGACCGTGCTGCCGGCGCCCACGGACGTTCCGCTTCCATCCCGCGTGCACAAGACTGAATCGCCGCTCACTGCCGGCGCCAGAAATCCTCCATCCAGCAACGCCGTGTCGGCGGACATGACCGCGATCACGGAGGAGAGGTCAAAATCCCCGGCGCTGGGAAAAACCAGACGAATTTTTCCATCAGCAGGCAGACCGGCGCCGGTGGTGGAGAGTGTAAAGGTGAATTTGTGCAAAGCGGGCGTATTGCTGGCATAGGAGGTCAGGCTGTCTTCGACTCCGCTCAGGATGCCGGGAGCAGCCGGCAAGGAAACCGCCAGAACAAAAAGAAGGAATACCGTTTTTATCTTGAAACGTGGTAGCAAGTTATAACCTGTCCGCTTTCCGTAGAGTGATGTCAGCCCGTTGCCGGCTGGTCTGCAAACCGTTCTCCTCCCGATGCAGCAGCAGCCACTCCGTCGCCGTGGCGCTGGTTTCGGCGACCACTGCGGCGAGAATCAGATCGACCTCGGTTCCCGCTGCCATCGCTTTGCCCAGGCCGCTGCGCTGCGCCCACACCGTGTCCCCCTGAACCCGGACCAGCCAGCCGCCGTCCATGCTGCGCGAATCCGCCATCAGCACCTTGCTCAGGTCAAATCCAGAGGGAAAAACCACGGCCAATCCGGCCCTGGGGCTGAGCTCCTGATCCGCGGTAAAAGAGAAGACATAGACCGCCGGGGTTCCCGCCGCCGTGCTGGTGGCGGTCACCGTGAGACCGCTCTGCGCCAGGCCCAGGCCGGCGAGGAGCAAAAGGAGCGAAAAAGAGCCATATAAACGTCTGCAACTCATCATGATGCTTTTTGTTTCACTTTGATGTGCGTTTTGTCCGCATGCGATACATTTTCCGGCCATAAATAGAATAAAAACCGGCCATTTACACGCCGAATCCTTACTGTGCAAATTTTATACCAATCTTGGACTGAGAGTGCTTTTATCTCTGCTTTGGGGGGAGTCACCTTTCCCTGTTGTCTGCCTGGGATAGATGTCGCCATCTATCGATGCTTGAATGACCATCCTATCGGGTTGTGCAACGCTTTCACATTGCGTTGCTGAGGAGCTGAGGATATGGTATTGCGCGCCGGCCTGAATTGAAAGGTGTTCTCGCCACCTATTCTACTCTTCACCGGCGCCAATCGATGTAATCTAAATCACAAACCGGTCTTTTATCCCTGGCCGGCAAAAACGCGCTAGCCGGACACATCTCAAGGGCGGATTCTTGGCTAACCCTATTTCAGAATGGCGCGCAGCAGGAGCAAAAAACCGCGACCGTCGTTTTCCAGCAGTTTCAGATTCTTTTTCGCTTTGTGAAAATTGGGATTGATCTTGACCGCTTCGCGGTATTCCTCCAACGCCTTGCCGTAATAATGCCAACAGCGGATCAGAAACGCGGTTCCCAGACTGAGGCGCACATCCGGATAATTCGGGTGCTGGCTGATCGATTTTTCCAGAATCCGTATATAGTTGTCCAGCGAGCGATGCTCTTTGTGCAGATCGGCAAACATGAAGCGCAGATAAAACTCACCGTCCAGCACCAGGCTGCGGGTGTCGACCGCCTTGATCCGGTTCGCCTTCTTGATCTCCGCGATCGCCAATTCCCACTGATCGCGGTTTTCCAACAGGTCCATCGCCGCATCGAGCCCTTCGCGATCATAGGCCTCGGAGCTCTTGGCCGCCTGCAACAGACAGGCGCGCGCCTCTTTCACCCGCTCGATGGGCGGCGGCAGCTCGGTGTTCTTGGGATCGCTTTGCACGCTTTCAATCAGAAACAGGCCGAGATCGTACAGGGCCTCGTGGTATTCCGGATTGATCTCCAGACTGGTGCGCGCCCGCTGGATCGCCTGGGTGAAATCCCCGCGCTGCCGGTGGACCCGGCTGATCCACAACAGAACATCCGGGTAATCCGGCGTTTTTTCCACCGCGGTCTCGAGGTGGTTCAACGCCCCGTCATAGTCGCCCTTTTTGAAAAGCGCCTTGCCCAGCAAATAGTGGCCGTTCTCATATTCCGCGTCCAGGCCAAGCAATGCCGCAAAGATCTCAACCGCCTCTTCAATCAACCCCTTTTCCAGCAGCAGGGTGCCGAGCCGGGCATGGGCATCGGCGTCCGGCGTGACCTGAACGTTTTTAATCGTAGAATAGAGCAACTCCAAATCCGCCAGCACCAGATCGTGACACTGCCGCACCTGCGGGTCTTTAGGGTCCTGGTCCGCGGACAGGTCCACCGTATACTCGCGGCTGTCGATCACCTGGCCGGAATCGGCGACCGTGACTCCCACCACCTGATGCGCCGGATCATATTCGGTCTGCACCAGCAGTTTACGCTTGCCGAACTTGACGTGGCTGCTAAAGCTGTTTTTTTCTTCCATCAAGATTTTACTCGAGTGCTAAGAGTCCCGCCTCGATGCGGTCCAGCGCTTTTTCCAGAACCGCCAGTGAGGTGGCAAACGAAAGTCGCACATGGCCCTCCATGCCGAACGCACTGCCCGGCACCACGGCCACGCCAAAATGCTCGAGCAGAAAAGCGCACAGCTCCATGGAGGTGTTGATCGCCTGGCCTTTGTACTGCTTGCCGAAACAGAACGAAATGTCCGGAAAGGCATAAAAAGCTCCCTGCGGCGAAAAACAGCGCACACCGGGAATGGCGGTCAATCGCTTCTGTACATAGTCCCGCCGCTCGCTGAACGCCTGGTGCATTTCCGCGATGAACGCTTTGTCGCCGTTCAAAGCCTGAAGCGCCGCCTTTTGCGAAATCGACGTGGGGTTGGAGGTGCTGTGGCTCATATAGCTCTTGATGGCGTCCGCCACTTTCTCGGGCCCGACGATCCAGCCGATACGCCAGCCGGTCATGGCAAAGCTTTTGGAAACGCCGTTGACCAACAAAAGCTGATCCCTGATCTCCGGGTATGCGGCCAGGCTGACGAACTCGGCGTCGTCAAAGACGATTTTGTCATAGATCTCGTCGGAGAGCACATAAATACCCGCCCGGTGGATGACCTTCACCAGCTGGTCCAATTCGCTGCGGCTATACACGGCGCCCGAGGGATTGCTCGGGCTATTGAGAATCAGCAGCCGGGTGCGCGGGGTGATGGCTGCAGCCAGCTGTTCAGCGGTGATCT
Source organism: bacterium (assembly GCA_036788095.1). Taxonomy (GTDB): domain Bacteria; phylum Zhuqueibacterota; class Zhuqueibacteria; order Residuimicrobiales; family Residuimicrobiaceae; genus Anaerohabitans. The sequence continues at coordinate 23,293 of DAIQOA010000015.1, forward strand.
TGAGCTCTTGGTCGGGTTGCGGATTCACCGTTACCATTTTCGCGCCCGCCAGTTTGATCATCTCCGGATAACTGACCCAATAGGGCGTCGGCAAAATCACCTCATCGCCCGGATCGCAGACAGCCAGCACGCCCTGATACACCGCGTGTTTTGCGCCGCAGGTGATGATGACCTGCCGCGGTTTGTACTGCACCTTGAGCTCTTCCGCCATCCAGCGGCAGACCGCCTCGCGCAGCTCCATGGCGCCCTCGGCCGGCGTGTATTTGGTGAATCCGGCTTCAATGGCCGCCACCGCCGCCGCCTTGATGTGCGCCGGCGTGTCGAAATCCGGCTCGCCCGCGCCCAGGGCCACCACATCCTTGCCTTCCCGTTTGAGCCGCGCCAGGGTGCTGTTCAGCGCCATGGTCGGGGATTCACAGATTTCCGCAAAACGCTTTGATAGGGTGGGCATGCACCGCTCTCCTTGCTGTTCAAACCGCGGTTAAATTCTATCGGTCATAGACTGAATTACGCTTTAAGACTGCAGATACACGCCACGTTGACGATATCCTCGGCTTTGCAGCCGCGCGACAGGTCGTTGGCCGGTTTTGCCAGACCCTGAATAATAGGTCCGATGGCCTGAGCGCCTGCCAACCGCTCCGTAAGCTTGTAGGCGATGTTGCCCGCTTGCAGATCCGGAAAAATCAGCACATTCGCCTTGCCTGCCACCGGGCTGCCGGGCGCCTTGCGTTTGCCCACACCCTCAACCAAAGCGGCGTCGGCCTGCAACTCTCCGTCAATGCGCAGGTTGGGGCTTTTCTCCTGTGCAATCTGTGTCGCTTTTACCACTTTATCCACAAGTTCGTGGCTGGCGCTGCCTTTGGTGGAAAACGAGAGCATGGCCACCAACGGCTCCTCGCCGGTCAAGCTCCGGTGAGTGTCAGCCGAAGCCAAGGCGATGTCCGCCAGCTGTTCAGCGGTCGGGTTGGGCACAACCGCGCAATCCGCATAGGTCAGTGCCCTTTCATCCGGAAGCACCATGAGAAAAGTACTCGATACTACGGAAAAACCGGGCGCTACGCCGATGGCCTGAATGGCTGCACGCATGACGTCGCCGGTGGTGTGTACGGCGCCGGCCACGCTGGCGGAGACCAGCCCTTTGCGCACCATCAGCGCGCCGAAAAACAAAGGCGTTTTGACCGTCTTGGCCGCGGTGCCCAGGTCAAGCCCTTTATGTTTACGCAGCTCGTACAGGGTCTGCGCGAACTCGTCGCCGGCCGGATCAACCGCTGGATCCAAAATCTGAATCTGGCTGAGATCGACGTTCAGCGTTCGCGCGCTTGCCAGGATCTTTTCCCGGTTGCCCAGCAAAATAGGAATGACCAGTTTTTTCGCCGAACATTGGCCGGCGGCAACAATAGTGCGCTCATCCTCTCCCTCTGGGAATACGATCTTTTTGACCGAGGCGGCCGCTTTTTGCTGTATCTGCTCAAGAATTTTCATGCATCCCTCAGTTTGTTCAATAGTCGTTCTTTGACAAATGGCGGAACGAAGCAGCTCACCTCGCCGCCGAATCTAGCCAGTTCTTTGACAATGCTGGAATTCAAATAGGTGTATTTCTCATGGGGCATTAAAAACACCGTCACCAAACTCTCGTCCAATTTTCGGTTGACCAGGGCCATCTGCAGCTCGTACTCGAAATCAGAGATGGCGCGCAGGCCGCGAATCACCGCCTGAGCGGACACGGATTGCGCATAGTCCACCAGCAGTCCGGAAAAACTGTCCACCTCCACCCGGGGAATGTCGCGCACCGCTTCCAGGATCAGCTCGCGACGTTCTGCCTCGGTGAACATCGGCGATTTGTTCATATTGCGCGCCACCGCAACGATCACCCGGTCGAACAGGGTGACCGCCCTTTTGATGATGTCGATATGCCCATAGGTGATCGGATCAAAAGAGCCCGGATAGATGGCGGTTCGTTCAGTCTTCATAGCGGATCCCGTAAAAAAGTACCCTGGTGTCTCCCAACCCCTTTTGCTTCTTCTCATAAAAGCCCGGAACCGCAGGCAGCGGATTGCGAGAGCCGGATTCATAGATCAGCAGTCCCTGTTCGTTCAGGAGCCGCCGGTCGAAAATGAGCCGCATGATTTCATCGAAAGCGTCAAATCGGTAGGGCGGATCGGCAAAGAGGAGGTCCACCGGCGTTGCTGTCTTGTGCAAAAAACTGCGCGCCTCCATGCGAAACACCTCGGTCGGCTGCGCCACCCAGACAAGGTTTTTTCTGATCAACTCTACGGCGTGAATCGACTGGTCGACAAAAACGGCGGAACGTGCGCCCCGGCTCAACGCCTCGATCCCCAGGCCGCCGGTCCCGGCAAACAGATCCAGGACTGTGGCCTCATGAACCAGCGCACCCAGATAGGAAAAGATGAATTCGCGATTGCGATCAGAGGTGGGCCGCAGCCATTCCCCCTTTGCCGTGACCAGCTTCCGTCCCCTGTATTGTCCGGCAATGATGCGCATGGATCTTTAAACTAGGCCGGCTGGGCCATTTCCAGGCGCAGCACAAAGGTCGAGGCCGCCTCCCGGGAATCCAGCAAAATCAGTTTGGCGACCTGCAGGTTCCAGCCCTTGGCAGCCAGCTGTCGGCCGAACGCCTCGAACTCGGACTGATCGCCGCGAACTTTGATAAAGATCGGCGTGCGGCTGCTGTTGTTCTTGGCGATGGGCTTTTGCGGCGTGATCTCCACCACCGATAGTCCGGCGGCCTGGGCAAGCTTGCGGATTTCCGCACTGACCGTTTCCGCGTTCAAGCCGGCCTGAGACCAGCCGGAAGATGCCGGCGAGGCGAACGTAGCGGTCATCAGGGTGCGCATGCCGCCGGCCTTGCCGGCGGTCGGGGAGGCGGTGAACTCGCAGGGGATCTGCTGCCGCAGATCCGTGTACAACTTTTCCAGCGTCGGCCGGTCTGGGTTGGACACCTCCAGCGAAAAAGAACTCTCATCCATCACCAGCGTGCCCAGCTTAACCGCCGACGGAGTAGCGGCGATGATTTTGGAGAAAACCGTTATAACAGTCGTCAGCGCATCGCCGTCCGTTTGCACCGGCGCTGTAACCGCCGGCGCGGCCACGGGTGGCGGGACCGAGCCGCCGGGCGTCTCAGCCGGAGTCGCGGTCAGAGCTGTGTCGCTCGTTGCCGGAACCACTGGCGCCGGTTTTTCCTGCGGCGGCGCCATGCTTACCGGGCGCTCACTGCGTTTGCCGAACCGTTTGATAAAATCCAGATCTCCTGGCTTGTAGAAAAAGCCAAAATAGGTGGCTGCGGCAATGGCGGCGAGCAGGAGGAGGATCATAAAAACGGGAAAAAAGTAGCTCTTGCTTTTTTGCGGCCGTTCATACTCCAGATAATCCAAAGAGGCTCCGCGCGGAGGCTGCTCGAATATCGGCTCCTCCATCGTCGGCGCGGGTTCATACTCAAACGGCTGCGGTTCCGGCGCCGCTTCAGCCTCCGTCAGCTCCCGTTGATCTATCAGTAAATTCATACGATCCCCATCCAGTTGATACGTCCATACACCATCATGAAAAATACATACCGATCATCGACAAGAAGGAGCTCGCCTGTCCGCGCACAAGCTGCTGCTCCGCGGGACTCAGCGTGTGGTGCAGTTTCCGCAACGGATCGATCATGACGAATTCAGTCGTCCGCATCAGCGGTTGCAGCGCGCCCAGCACTTCGCGGCTGAAATCCGTTTCCGCAAAGTACGCTTGGTCGATATTTTTCAACAGCACCTCATCGCCGAGCGTGTCCAGCAGGCGCAGGATCTCGTCGTTGATAAAGCCGGCGGTCTCTTCAGCCCGAGACGGGTTCGAGGTTCTGGGCTGCAACTCGGTGCGCAAGGTGGAAATCTGCGACGATAACAGAGCGCCGTTCCGCATCAGGGACAGATACAGCTTGGCGTCGCGGGGGCGCATAAAGATGGAAAGGCCTTCGGCCAATGGGTCGTTCACCACGGCCAATGCCCGGGCGGCGCTCAACACATCCACATCCACCTGTCGCAGCGACAGTCGCGTCCCGGCAAAGATCGCCTGCAGATGCTGAAGGATGACCTTGCGCATCGCGGCCACGATGTATCCCTCCATCGTTTCGGTCTCCACCGGCGCGCGTTCAAAGCTGACGTTGTATTCATCGCGCGGGGCTGCGAGAAACTGCTCCATCTCCCATTCGATGTGCTGACGGAGATCGTTTTCGCTCAAACCCCGATCCACGCGCAGCCGTTTCAACAGCAGATAGCCCTGATCAACGGCCAGCGCCGCCTGGCCCCCGACGATCCCGCGGGCCTCCAGCATCGACGAGATGGCCGCGGATTGGCGAAGGGTTTGTTCCTCATCCTGGCAGGCGCTGTAATCAAAGCGTCCGTTCAGCGGGATCTCACCGGCCGCCGATAACAGCGGCGCCGGATCAAAAGTCACTACGACGTAATGAATACGGTCTTGATAAAAGGTCATGCCGATTTGTGTGCTTGATTTTTCCATAGCTTTTGCGCCACCCCTTCCAAGGAGTTTTTCTATTCGATCGCCAGATAGGCCTCGATCTTTGTCAAAGTTTTTTTGCCGATGCCCTTCACCTTCAGCAGATCAGCCGTCGACTGAAACGATCCGTGCTGCAGCCGGTAGGCGACGATGCGCTGCGCCAGAACCGGACCGATCCGCGGCAGCCGGGCTATCTCGCTCTCCGTGGCTTGATTGATGTTGATCTTACCGGACAACAGGCGCTGCTTTTGCCGCCCCAGGGGCGTTGTCGCCGGGGTCGACCGCGGCGCCTGCAACGCGCCGTAAGCCGTGCTCTGCTCCGCGCGCCAATCCATGCGCACCGTTTCAGCGGCGGTTTTGCGATAGAGCTGCAGCAGACAGCCGAGCAGAAACATGGGTAGAAAAATCAGTAAAAACTTTTCTTCTTTTTTACTGAGCGAAAGCATGACGGTAAATCCGGGCATTCAAAAAATCAAGATCCCGCAAACGGAAGCAAACCCGACGATGGTGATTCCGGCCGACTACAGAATCGCTTCCTTCATTTTCTCGAAAAACGAACGATCCTCTTTGTTCGGCTTGGTGTTTTCCTGCTGGGCCAGCTCTTTAAAGAGCTGCTTCTCTTTTTCGGTCAGTTTCGTCGGTGTGAACACCTGAACCCGGATCAACTGATCCCCTTTGCCGTTACCCTGCAAAAGCGGCAGCCCCTTGCCGCGCATGCGCAAAATTTTTCCGCTCTGCGTGCCCGGGGCGATCTGAATTTTCGCCTTGCCGGTGATCGTCGGCACCTCCACCTCATCGCCCAGGGCCGCTTGGCTGAAGCTCAACACCAGATGGCACACCAGATCATTGCCGTGCCGGTCAAACTGCGCGTGTGGCTCCTCCTCGATGATGACAAGCGCGTCGCCCGGAGGACCTTTACGCGGCCCGGCGTTCCCGGCGTTGCGCAGGGTGATGAACTGTCCCTCTGCCACACCGGCGGGAATTTCCACTTCCATCGTGGTTTCGCCGCGCACACGGCCGTCTCCCCGGCACTCGCTGCAGGGCTGGCTGTTGATTTTGCCTTCGCCGTGACAGCGATCGCAGGTGCGGCTGACGGTAAAGAACCCCTGGCGGTAGGCCACTTCACCGCGCCCCTGACATTGCGGACAGGTGGCGGGCGTTGTGCCGGGTTTGGCGCCGCTGCCATCACAGCGTTCGCAGCGAACCATTTTTTTGATTTTCAGCTTTTTGGATACGCCGGAGGCAATCTCCTCCAACGTCAGCTTGAGACGGATCTGCAGGTCGGCGCCGCGCTGCACCGTGCGCCGGCCAGCGCCGGCCATGTTGAATAGATCGCCAAAACCGCCGCCGCCAAACACTTCACGGAAAATATCGAATGGATCAAAGCCGCTAAAGCCGCCGCCGTACCCGCCGTTACCGCGCATGCCCGAGCGGCCGAATTGGTCGTATTGACGCCGCTTCTGCGGATCAGAGAGAACTGCATAGGCTTCGCCGATCTCTTTGAACTTTTCTTCCGCTGTTTTATCGCTCGGATTTTTATCCGGGTGGTATTGCATGGCCAGCTTGCGATAGGCTTTTTTTATTTCCTCGGGATCTGCCGAACGACTGACACCCAATATTTCATAATACTCTTTTTCGTCCATGCCCATCTTATTCTATCCGGCGCTCACCGTTTCGCTCCGCGCCGGAACCGCTCCTTTCTATTTGCTGACGATCACCTGCGCGTGCCGAAGCACCCGGTCACGAAATGTATAGCCTTTTTTATGCTCCTCGACCACCAGGTCCGGAGCTTTGCCCTCCACCGGCACGTGCAACAAGGCGTCGTGCTTTTCTGGATCAAACGGCTGGTCCACCGCGTTCATCGCCGCCAGCCCGGCGTCCTGAAGAATCCGCATAAAGTTTTTATGCACCAGCCGAACCGCCTCGCCCATCGCCTCGGCGTCGGCGGCCGCTTTTCCCGCTGTAAGAATGCGCTCCAAATCATCCACGACCGGCAGCAAAGACAACACCAGATCCGCGTTGGCGTTCACGATGGTGACGCCCAGATCGCGTTCCGTGCGCTTGCGATAATTATCAAATTCCGCGGCCAGCCGCAACAGCTGTTCCTTGGTCTGGAGATTTTCCTCCTCCAACATCCGCAGCCGCTCCTGCAAACCTTGCTCCGGCGCCGGGGTATCAATGACGTCTCGTTCAGGAGCTTCTACGGATTCGATCTCTTGATCGGGTTTTTTCTCTTCCATGATGGTGGTTCGTTTACTCCCTTATCTGCCGATTAAATATCCCAGGGTTTCCGACATGAATTTAACCAGGCCGATGATCTTTTCATACGGCATACGTGTGGGCCCGATGATTCCGATGGTGCCCACGGTGTCCTGCACATGATACGTGGTGGTGATGATGCTGCAGTGCTTCATCAGCTCTTCTTTGTTCTCCTCCCCGATGACGATGGAGACGCCGTCCTGCGCATTCTCGCTGAGCACCCGCATGAGGATGTCGCGACGGTCGATAAGGTCCAGAATCGCGCCCACCTTTTCCCGCGAAGCGTATTCGGGATGCTTCAACATGGTGCGGGTGCCGGCCATATAGATATCCGCCGAAGTCTCGCAGGTAACCAGCTTTTCCGTTTTTCCTTTCAAGGTCTGCAAAACGGATTTGATCTTTTCGTCCAAATCGCGAAAGCGCTCGTCAAAATCGGCAAACAACTCGCCCACCGACAATCCGTACAACCGCTCGTTCAGCAGTTGACTGACCGCTCCGATCACGTTCGCCGGTATATCGGGGTTGATCTCCACGATCACCGTTTTGACCAGTCCGGCGGTAATGCTGAGAACGAACAGCACCTTGTCGTCGGCCAGAGGAACCAGTTCGATTTTTTCGATTTTGCCTTTTTGAAAACGCGGGGCCAGCACCACCCCCAACTGCTGCGAGATATCGCTCAACACCAGAGAGGCGTGTTCGACGATATCGTCCAGATCGCGGGTGAACAGAGCCAGCTGTTCATAGACCTGTTTTTTTTCCGCACTGGTGAGGTGCGCGCCCTCCATCATCCCATCCACATACAAACGATAGCCGGAATCCGTCGGCACGCGGCCGGCGGACGTGTGCGGCTGGGCGAGAAATCCCTTCTCCTCCAGATCCATCATCACGTTGCGGATGGTGGCGGGGCTCAGGTTCAGGTCCGTATATTTGGACAGGTAGCGGGAACCCACCGGTTCAGCCGATTCAATAAACGTCTGAACGATGGACAAAAAAACCTGCCGCTCTCTTTCGCTAAGTTGTTCGAACGCCATAAAGTCAAAACACACAATTTCTAATTTAATTAAATTAGTGATTCAAATGAGTACAGTCAAGAGAAATCTGCCGGCCTGGGGGCGGAAAAAATCGCCGGCAAGGACCGCGAGGCGCTAGAGATAGCGTTTAATGCCGATGCAACCGCCCAACAGGCCCAACCCGCCGCCGGCCGCGATCAACAGGCCGCCCTTTTCCAGGCCCTGCAGATGAAAACCGCTGAGCAGTCCGCCGATCATCGAATAAATCCAGTGCAAGACCAGCAAGGCCAGCACACCGCCGAGCAATCCCTGCACCACGCCTTCGACGATCAACGGCACACGGATAAACGAGGCGGTGGCGCCGACCAGCCGCATGGTGTCGATACGCTCCTTTTGCGATCCGATGACCAGCCGGATGTTGTTGGCCACCAACAGCAGAGAACCAACGGCGACGAACAACAGCAGAAAAAGGTTGATACGCGAAGCGGCATCCGCATACCGGTTCAACAGCTGAAGTGTTTTGTAATGGCTGACCGTCTCCTCCACTCCCGGTTCCGCCTGGATTCGCTCGGCCACGCCGCGAATGCCGGTTTCGCTACGATAGGATTCCAGCACGTCGATGACAAAAGAGGCGGGCAGCGGATTTTCATCCATAAGAGAGAACAGCTCTTTACCGAACTCGAGCTGAAACGCCGCCGCCGCATCGGCCTTGGAAACATAGGTGATCCGTGCCACGCCGGCCACCTGCTGCAGCCGGGCTCGCAGCGGCTCTATCTGACTCTCCACCAGGCCGTCGGAGAGATAGGCATGAATCTGCACCTGGCTGCTCAACGAATGCACCAGCTGCTGAAGGTTGATCCAGAGCAAGCCGAAAAAGCCGAGCAGCACCAACAGAAACATGATGGTGAACACCGAGAGTAGAGAGGACATCCAGGCCCGCTTAAAGTGCATCGCGCAGGTTTTCACCAAATAGGATAAACGCATCGCCGTTCTTCTCCTGTCATCCGCTGATCTGGCCGTTTCTGATAAAGACTACACGGCCCTGATAGCGTTTGACCATCTCATAGTTGTGCGTGGCCATCAGCACCGAAGCGCCGCGTTCGTTGATGCGCTGCAGCAGCCGCATGATGTGTTGCGCGGTCTCGGGGTCGAGGTTGCCCGTGGGTTCGTCCGCCAGCAACAGCCGTGGCTCGTTGACAATCGCGCGCGCCAGCGCCACCCGCTGCTGTTCGCCGCCGGAGAGCTCCTGCGGTCGTTTGCGCGCCTTGTGGCTCAACCCCACCTCGGCGAGAACCCGCAGCACCCGCCGTTTGATCTCCTTGCGGTTTTTCCCGATCACCTCCAACACAAAAGCGAGGTTATCGAACACATCCCGGTCGGTGAACAAACGAAAATCTTGAAACACGATGCCGATGGAACGGCGCACATAGGGGATATCCCGCGCTTTGCTGAACAGAGAGTGATACCCTCCCACCCGCACATGCCCCTCGCTGGGCCGCAGGTCCAGATACAGGGTTTTAAGAACCGTGGTCTTGCCGGCGCCGCTGGGTCCGACGAGAAAAACAAACTCTCCCGGCGCGATGGACAGCGTTGCCTGCTCCACGCCGTCGCCATTGGCATAGGTCACCCGCACCTTGTGCAACTCAGCATAAGGCGTGTTCGAGTCCTCTTTCATCGTCACCTCCTCATCCCGGCCGAAGCACCGTGGCTGTCAGGGCCGCCGGCTGCGGTTTTTTTAAGCACAAAATGCACACGCTCCGCTTTCTCATTGGCCGGCAGAAACGTAAAATCCGAATAACAGGCCTGCAGCTGAAAAGGGGTCTCCGCAATATAGCCGCGCACGGTCTCCAGAGATAAAATTTTTTGCCGATGCACTTCTTTAAATAGGACGTTGGGTGCTTCGGACAGCCGGATTTTGAACTCATTGACCTGAATGCTGCCGCGGGACTGAAAATAGCTGGTCCGCAGATAATTGCCGCCCGGAGTGGCGTCCTTTTGAATATAGCGTTGAAACACCGTGGTCGAGTTGTACAGCGTGCTGATGTCGAAAATAAAAATTCCCCCTATCGGCAACAGCCGGTGAATGGACTGCAAGGCGGCCATCCAATCCGCCTGCGTCATCAAATAGTTCATGCTGTCGTAGGTGGACAGAACCGCCTGCGGCGCCCAGGTCGCTCCGAGGGAGCGAAGGTCGCCGCACCAGAGTCGCTGCGCGCCGACTTTTTTCCGCGCCACTCGCAGCATGGGCCAGGCGGCGTCACAGCCGTAGACCGTAAGTCCGGCGTCGGCCAGATGGCGGCAGAGAGAGCCGGTCCCGCAGGAGACATCCAAAACCTGCTGAACCTTGTCTCCGTGCCGTTTAAACAAACTTGAAAGATACCGCGCCCAGAGGGCGTAATCAACATGATCCATCACATAATCATATATCGGCGCCAGAGCGCTGTACGGCGCGGTTAAGCGAACGGCGCGGCCGATTTTTTTCTTACCCGGCAGAAGGGCGCTCATCCGGCGATCACCTTGACAAAAAAAGTCCGGCTGCGCGGACCATCGAACTCGGCGAAATAGATCCCCTGCCAGGTTCCCAGCACCAGCCCGCCGGAAGCCACCAGCACCGTCAGGGACGGCCCGAACAGGGACGATTTGATGTGCGCCGCCGAGTTGCCCTCCCCGTGACGGTAGTGATCCTGAAAAGGCACTGTCTTGTTGACCGCCTGAATCATGTCCGCTACCACATCGGGATCGGCATTTTCGTTGATGGTCACGCCGGCGGTGGTGTGCGGAACAAAGACCACACACACCCCTTCGTCGATCCCGCTCGCCTTCACCGCCTCCTCTACCCGATGGGTGATGTCGATCAATTGCACCCGGTCGCGCGTGGACAGGGCGATGCGAACGTTTTTCATTTTCCCCCTCCGACGCTTTTCGCTTTTTTTTCGCTCAGGTCTTCTGCTCCTTTTTCTTCGCCGCAGGAAACAAAATGTTGTTCAGAATCAGCCGATACCCGGGAGAGTTTTTGTGCAGCGCCAGTTGCGTGGGCGGGTCGTTGACAAAATGCTGGTAATCCTCCGGGTCGTGGCCGCCGTAAAAAGTAAAGGTCCCCCGCCCCCAGTTGCCGTGTAGATATTTGACCTGATCCGTGCCCACCGCTTCGCCCAGCAGCACGACCGATTTTTTAATCCGGGAGCGATGATAGCCCGTCGTCTGTCCCATAAAGCCCTTGATCGCAGACACATGATTCTGCGTCAGCATGGTCGGAATCGGATCGTACTTGGCGGAAAACTCGAACAGCGTAAAATAGTCCGCCTCAGCGCCGCGCAAAACCGGCGCATGGCTCGGAGGAATGTCGATATCAGAATACTCGTACACCAGGGGATTGAATTCCAAACGGAAATCGGTAAACGCAAAGGTCTGGCTGAAATCGAGTTTTGCTTGTGCCGCTGGATCCACTCCGTCCCCGTCGAAAACCGCGTCCACGATATCCACCGGACCGGCCGCCAGGGCGATGTCGTACGTGTCCGTGGCTGAACACATGGCAAAGAGAAATCCGCCGGCGGCGACATACTCTTTGATCGTCTGCGCCACCGCCCGCTTGAGCAGCGACACCTTGCTATAGCCCAACCGTTTCGCCGCCGCTTCGTTCTTGCGCACTTCATCCTGATACCATTCGGCGTTGCGATAATTGGCGTAAAATTTGCCGTACTGACCGGTAAAATCTTCATGATGCAGATGCAACCAGTCGAACCGCTCCAAGGAATGGTTCAACACCTCTTCGTCCCAAACCGTTTCATATGGGATCTCGGCGTAATCCAGCGCCAGCAGCACCGCGTCGTCCCAGGCCTGTTTGTTCGGCGGCGCATAGATGGCGATGTCCGGCGCTTTTTCAAGCAGCATCACATCCATGTTCTCCCGCTCAACGACGCTGTATATCTGCGCCGCCTCTGCGCCGTTGACCGGAACATAGGAGACGCCGCGCACGCGCAACTCGCGCTCCAGCGCCGGAGAATAATCGGTCATGAAGGCGCCGCCGCTGTAATTCAACAGCCATTCAACGTTGATGCCGTTTTTCAACACCCAGTAGGCCACGCCGTAGGCTTTCAGATGATCGGTCTGGCGTAGATCCATGGGAATGAGCAATTTCTGGCCGAACGCAACGCTGCTGAGCAGCAGCCAGGCGGCCAACCATCGTACTTTCAAAAAACGCTCCTTTGGTTCAACTGCTGGTCCAACTGGCGAACACGAAGGCGTGCCTCTTCAATATAAATACTCTGAGGATATTTTTCCAATAAAGTTTCATATTTTTTCCTCGCCTCCTCGGGGTGGCGAAGCTCGGATTCGTACAATCCGGCCAGCGCCATCAACACGCGATCCGGCGTTCGGCAACGATCGTCCTGCAACAGCGCCTCACAGACCGGCACCGCCGCGTTCGCACGACCGGAAAGACGATAGGCTTCAATCAGGGTGAACCGGGCCTCCATCGCCGTGCTGCCCTCCACCGAAAGCAGACGCTCCACCGCACGATCGTACCGCCGTTGCACCAGGTCCAGACGAGCGGCGCCCAGCTTTTGCAGGCCGATGGAATCCGCGCGATTCTCCGTCAGCAACCAGTACAATTCCAACGCATCGTTTTCCACCCGGCTGGGCGCAGAGCCGGACTTGAATGCTAAAAGCTCCTTCAGCCGCTGTTCGGCGAAGCTCAACTTGCCGGTATAAAAATCAAGCACAGCCAGAGCCAGCCGCGCCTGGCGGTGCGGTTCCGCGGCCGCCGGAACTTCACGGACGATTCTGGAAAAACAGGCCGCAGCAGAGGTCAGGCTGTCCGCTGCCATGGCAACCTCACCCAACCGGTAATAGCAAAGCGCGCGATGTGCGCCCGCCTGCAACAACGCCCGCTCATAGCCCGCCCGTGCAGCCGGCAGGTCGTGCAGCTGGCGGAACTGAATGTCTGCGATGCGCAGCAACGCGGTGATCATGTGCTGTGATTTCTCATGCCGGCCGGTGAATTTTTCATAGACGGCAATGGCAGCGGTATACTCTTTTTGCCTTTCATAAATCTCACCAAGCGCCAGTTCCGCATCCCGGCTGTAGGGGCTGTCGCTGTAGCGCTGCAGCAACAGGTTGAAGGCCTGTTTGGCCGCTGCAAAGGCACTGTCTTGCATGGCCGTGGCACCCAAAAGATGCAGATAAAAGCCGGGCGGATGGCTTCGGCTCGAGTCCTGACGGCCGGTCTCTAGCGCCGAATACTGCTTCAGCGCTTCGTCATACTTGCCGGCCTGCATTTGAAGCGCACCGAGGATTTGCCGGGCGAAGGCCGCTCCTTCAGGCGTGCGCTTGATCTGATCGGTCAGCACACGCACCATGGGCGGCAGCGCGGCCGGCTCCTCTGCTGCCTGATTTAAAAACTGACTCTGAATGCGGCCGGCCTGCTCGGGGAACGCCATCAGGTACGCGCCAAGTTCGCGGGCGCTGAGTTCATACTCTCCCTGCCGGTGTGCAATACGGCTGATCTCCGCAGCATGGCGGAACGGCGATTTAAATCTTTTGCGTGCCAGCTCGTATACTTGCATCGCTTCATCCAATAAATCGTAGCGCTCCAGGGTTGCGCCGATCAAGGGATAAACCTGCTCGCTCTGGGGATTGCTCTCCACCAGATTCATCCAGCGCTGTATCGCCTCCTTGCGCTGACCCTGCAAAAAGGCGATCTCTGCCAAGTCCGCTTCGAGTTCCATCCGGCGAAAGTGGGTCTGCAGCTGCAGAATGAGCTGTTCCAGCCGGGCGTATTGCTGCACCTGCAGCAAACAACGCTTGGCGCCGCTATAAGCGACCAGATCTGCCGGCGTCGCTTCGGTCAAACGGACATAGATCTCGGCCGCCAGATCAAAGCGGCGCAAAGATTCGTACTCCGCCGCCCGCGCCAACATCTGCCGCGTCTGCTGAGGGCTGGGCGCCTGCGCCGGCAGAACGGCTGCCAGCGCCAGCACCAGCAACCCTTTAACGAGTGGGTTGCTCTTTTTCAAACAAAGCCTCATAATACTGCTTGATGAGCTCCAGATAATCGCGGCTGTATCCCTCCTTTTTCGCCCGGAGAAAATCCTGTTGCCACTTTTGCTTTCGGTCACCCAGATCCGCTGGCAGCTCACCTGGGCTGATCGTCGAATAGGATCGACCGGTCTCTGCACGGCGGTCTTTGCTGTACTCCCGTTCACGCAGGGATTTTTGCGAATCCAGCATACGGGATAAAATCTGTTCCTGCCGCTGAATGGTGTTGCGCGTAACCTGACGGCCGAGATCCTTTTCCACCTGTTTCATATCTTCTATCATTTTCTCCAGCCGACCGCCGGAGCCGGCAAGATTTCCAGACTCCTGAGCCAATTGCTCAAGCGACTTGCGCATCTGCGCCTGTTCAGCCGCCAGCCTGGCCATCGCCTCCTGCTGCCCGCTGCCCATAGCGCCGTCCATACCCAGAGCCAGGGTCTGCTGATTGATGCCCTGCTGCCCTTTGGACAAGGATTGCATTCGCTGAATGAACTGCTCCATGCTCATGCCGCCGCTGCCGCCCTGCATCATGGATTGCATGGCGGAATGCATCTGCTTGGCCGCGCGATTGAGCTGAGACATGGCCTGGCCCTGCCGTCCGGCGGCCGCGGCATGATTGCGCGATTCCAATGCCTCCAGCGACTGAGCCATGCTCTGCGCCGCCTGACCCAAAGCCCCGCCGACCTGCGGATCGATCTGCAGGCTTTCTTTGGAGGCCTCAAAGATCTGATCCATCACCCGGTTCAGTGCGGAAGAGAGATTCTGTTGCTCCTCGGCGATATCGCGAATATCTTGAGTCGAAGCTTGTGTGGTTTCGCTGCGATTGAGCAGGTCCTCCTGCTTTTGCGACAGCGACAACAGATCCTTCATGCCGCGCTGCAACGCCTGCATGGCGCGCTGCTGCTGCGCGCCGGATAGTTTGTCCTTCGCCTGCCGCAGCTCTTGGGCGGCTGCGTTCAACTCGTTCTGAATGGGCTCGGACAAAGCCGCCAAACCCTCAGAGGCGCCGCGCTGCAACCGCTCCTGCATCTCCTGCATCCGCTTCTGCATCTGCTTGGATCCGATCCGGTCCTGCGCCTGCTGCACCTCCTGCTGTGGCATGCCCGGTTCGTTCGCCATCTCCTGATGGACGGCATCGAGTGTCTTTTCCAAATCCGCCACATGGTCATTCAAATCCTTCTGCCGCTGCTGAACGCCGGACTGCTCCGGATTGTCGCTGATCTGCTTCTGTTCTTCCGCCAGCTTTTGTGCTGTGCGCACCGCCTGATCCAGCTGCTGTTCCATTTTGAATCGCTTAAGCAAGGAGATGGCGCGGTCGAGATTTTGGTTCATGTTCTCAGCCGACTGATGATATTGTTCCAGCGCGGTGTTGACCAGCTGCGGATCCAGCTTTTGCATCGCCTCCGCCAGCTCTTGCATTGCCTTTTGCAGATCCGGCGTCATGATCTCACGGAACAGTTGCTGCAGATCCTCATATTTTTTCAGCGTCTCCATGGAGGCTAGAGAATTTTTTTCCATCTTTTCAAGCATCTGGTCCAAGGACTCGGACAGATGCTGCAAATCCTGTTTGATCTGTTCCTGCTGGTTGCCGGCGTCATCCAGCTGCTGCTTGCGACGCCAATCGATCTGCGGATCACGCTGCAGCTCCCGCTGCATCTCCTCCACATCCCTTTTCAGCTCCTGACTTCGCTCATAGATCGACTCCATCTGCGCAATCGCATCCGTCTGACTGGAGGCCAGATCTTCATACATCTCGTACAACGATGGAAACCGTGCGCGATAATAGGGTGTGATGGCGGACTTTGGGCCGTTGATCTGATCGTTGTCAAAAACTTGAACCGCGTAAAGCACGCTCTCGTTGGGCAGCAGCGGCGACGAAGAAAGATCCCAGGAAAAGGCCAGATGGCTGTGGTCCGCGGCGGTCAACGGCAGCCGTTCACGGACAAACCGCGAGCTGTCGATCTCCACCTCCCCGGCCGCCAAAACCTGATAGAGCAGATACATGGCAGACAATCCATAGTCGTCCTGGGCCTCGATCGCCAGCGGCAACTGCATATCATCCCCCAGGTCCACATCGCGGCCAGGCGCCAGCAAGCGGACAAAAGGAGGCTGATCCGGCGCCACGCGCAGATGATACTCGATCTGCGGCGCAGCCGGCCATCCACGATGGTCGGAAAGATAAAACCGGTATCGATCATCAGCCTGCAGCACAAAGGAGGCCCGCAGCTGCCTGCCGGAGATCTCCATCGGTACTGGGCGGGCAAACTCGAACTCCACCCGGGCGGTGTCCAGCAGACCGTTGGTCTCGGCCTGAATCTGTACGCGTGTTCCCGCCAGGGCGGAAACATCGCCGCTGTTCTCCGGCAGCAGCACCGGTTCCTGCCGGGAGTAGGCCGGCGGGATCAGCTTGACCTGAAGGGAGCGGATCATCACCAACTCGGCCACAGACACTCGAAACCATCGGCTTTTTATTCTGCCGCTGTGAATGCGGTAAGCAAACGAATCGTGTACCGCAGTGAATCGATGCTGCAGCGTGTCGAGCACGCCCTTTTGCAGCTCGGCGTTCTCCTGGCGGCCATCCCTGCGAACCTGCAATTGCGGCTTGCTGAGCCAGGGCGTAGAGGAGACAACGCGCACGACTAAGTCCTGACCCTTAATCACTGTGGCATCTCCGGGCATCACAGAATAGGGCAGAGATGTTGTCTGATAAAAATCACGCTGCGGCGAAAACAGCCGGATCGCGCCGCGCGTCAGGCTTTGTCCCAGCAGCAGGGCAAGCAGCAGCGAGAGGCCCACGCTCTGCCCCAACCGCAGATAGATGCGCCGGTCTTGAGGATTGCGGCCGCCGGTGGAGAAATCATAACCCTTGAGTTGCGCCGCCACTTCGTTAAACGCGGCCTGGATCAAATCCAGAGAATAGGCCTCCTGATTATGGTCCAGTTTGGCAAGCAGCTGCAGGGCATTAGCCAGACGATCGTGCACCGGCACATAGTGAGAACCCACTTCCAGAGCCACCTGGTTGAGCGAAGGGGTGTTGGGCTTAAAAACTGTCTGGTAAAATGCACCGCCGGCCTTGACCAGCAGCCAGGCCAGGGACCCCAGGGTCGCGCTGAGCAGAAACGCCCAGCGGAGCCAGGAGGGCAGCAGCAAGCTGCCATTGATGGCCAACAGCGCCAGCCAGACCGGCGCTAACGGGATCAACCCCTGCGCCAGCGCAGCGCCCAGACGCCGCTGCTTTTGCCGCCGGCGGTAGGCCTTTAGCCGGGCGACAAATATTTTTTCGCTCTCGTTGTTCACGCTATCGGGTCAAGGCATAGTACAAAATGTTTACGCCCATTTGCAGGGCCTGCTCGCGCACCTCGGGCGGATCCTTGTGCACCTCCGGGTCCGCCCATCCGTCGGAGATGTTGGCATTATAAGAGTAAAAAACCACCAATCTTCCGGAATGAAAATACCCCCAGGCCTCGGGCGAGCCGCCGTCGTGTTCGTGGGTCTTTGGCAATCCTTTGGCAAAAGAATAAAAGGTGTGAAAAACCGGATGAGAGAATGGAATGGCAAGCAACGCCTTTTCCGGAAACACCTTTTTCATTTCGCGACGAAAATGTTCGTCCATCCCATAATCATCGTCCGCAAACAAAAAGCCGCCGCCCTCCAGATACTGCCGCAAACGGGCGGCCTCCCGGTCGGTAAAAAAGATCCGCCCATGGCCGGTCATGAACAGCACCGGATGCACAAATAAATTCTCATCCAGCAACGAAACGCGCGCTTCCTGCTCTGCGCAGCGCAAGCCGGTCGCACGCTGGAAATAGTTAAGGAGATTGGGGATCATCGAGGCGTCGTTGTACCAGTCGCCGCCGCCGCCATACTTGACGCGCGCGACCGTAAACGCCTCGGCATCAACCGGAGTCTGCGACCAGCCCACGGCGACGCCCAACAAAAGAATAGAGAACCATGCCATCGTTTTGTTTTTCATATCTCTAATCGAGTAGGCGTCAGGGTTACCCCTGACGCCTCTCACACCACCGTACGTACGGTTCCGTATACGGCGGTTCCAGTGGTTAGTGGTTACCGTTCAAAGTGAGATAATCAAGCATTGAAAATAGGCCCAAGCTGGCAAAGTATTTCTTCGGGAAAGCTTGGTTCATGTGCGAGGCGCCAGAATTCCACCAGGCGCCTCTGCCATTAGATGCGGACATAGCCGCTCTTTCTGGACTAATGCCCCGTTGTATCAAGCGTCTTAGTCGCGTTCGTGGCTTCTTGCACTGCCGCCATACTATTGCCCGAAGCCGCCGGCGTATCCAGCCGTCCAAATCCTCCGCAAATCCCTTCGTTTCTGCCAGATTGAAATAGGTAATCCATCCTCGGATTAACGGGTTTAAATCCTTTTTGATGAATCGCTCCATATTCCTTCCCCGGCCTCGGCGAAAGGCCTCTTTCGCTTTCTCGCGGAATCTCTCGATGCTGATTTCCGATACGCGTATCCTGGCCTCTTTATGCTGCGTGAAACTGTAACCAAGAAATTTGCATTGCCACGGCCTTGCCACTGCGCTCTTCTCCCGGTTTACCTTGAGCTTTAGCTTCTGCTCCACAAATATCGTGATCGAAGCCATTACCCGTTCACCGGCTCTCCGGCTCTTTACGTAGATATTGCAGTCATCTGCGTATCGCCCAAACCGGTGACCACGACGCTCCAGTTCCTTATCCAACTCGTCTAATACAATGTTGGATAGCAATGGCGATAAAGGGCTGCCTTGCGGCGTTCCCTTCTCCCGTTGCGCCGTTATCCCGTCTGTCATCATTCCGGCTTGCAGATACTTGCGGATCAAGCTTAATACCCTCTTGTCCTTTATCCGTATCGCCAACCGGCTCAGCAGACGATCATGGCTTACCTCGTCGAAGAATTTCGCCAAGTCCATATCTACTACCCACCTCCGGCCTTCGCGCTGGTATTCCCGGGCTTTCTGTATGGCCCCGTGGGTACTCCGGCCCGGCCGAAATCCATAGCTCTGTTCCGAAAATGTCGGCTCATAGATAGGACTCAGAACCTGTTGCACTGCCTGTTGGATCATCCGGTCTACTACCGTCGGTATCCCCAACTGCCGCTTCCCGCCGCTCGCCTTCGGAATCTCTACCAACCGCACTCCTTGTGGTTGGTAGCGCCCGCTGACCAGCTCTTCCTTGATTCGAGCCCAGTTACGCTGAAGATAAGGCAACAGTTCCTCCACCCTCATCCCATCCACCCCAGCTGCTCCTTTGTTACTGACTACTCGTTCATAGGCTCGCTTCATGTTCCCGCGTTCGACCACTTGCTTCATCATCTCTACTTCTCCCGGCGAGTCCGTCTTCGCTACCAATGTCGGGCTTGCTGCGCTGTAAACGGCCTCTCCCGGATTCCGTCCGGTACCTCCATTTACCGCTTCGGGCTTCTCGACCCTCTCTTCTGCTGCTCCTTCCCGTTCCACAGTAACGCACGCACTCCTTTCACTTCCGGTTCGGCCCTTCAGCGCCGGTCCAGCGCCTACTATGGCCTCTGCTGACTCCTGATGATCCGTCTATTGACCTCTCGATCAATTTAGCTTCTCAGCAAATCATCAGGTCTCCTCGGGTAAGTTCCTTACACCTTCACACTTATGCCCGCCACATCTACATGCAAACCTTCCGGGTAAGTTTCGGACTTTGGAGATATTGGCCTCCTCGTCCGGCTTGCATGCCTCTATGTGATTCCTGTTCGTCGGGCCAGTGCTTTGCCTGCAGCTTCCTTCAAGCGCCGGGTCGCCCCGGTCACCCTTGCCGTCCAGCTAATGATTCCCCTTACCGGGCTCATGGGAGACTTGCACTCCCAAGTGTATG
>DAIQOA010000016.1:0-41622 GCA_036788095.1 bacterium
GCCCAAGGCCGAGATCGACGCGCAGGTGGACAAGATGCTTGGGCTGGTTCAGTTGGAGGCGGAGGCGGACAAGAAGCCGGCCTTGATCAGCGGCGGCCAGAAACAGCGTGTGGCGGTAGCGCGCGCGTTGATCATGAAACCCCAGGTGCTGTTGTTGGATGAGCCCCTGGCCGCCCTGGACCTCAAGCTGCGGCAAAAGATGCTGCTGGAACTCGACATCATCCACGACGAAGTCGGCATCACCTTTGTCTACGTTACGCACGATCAGGGTGAGGCCATGAGCCTGAGCGACCGCATCGCGGTGATGAACCGCGGCAAGACCGAACAGGTGGGCACGCCCACCGAGATCTATGAAGCGCCGCGCAGCAGCTTTGTCGCCGCGTTCATCGGCGACACCAACTTTTTTGAGGGCGAGGCCAGGGAACTGGTGGATAAAGAGTACAGCCGCCTCAAGATCGAGGGATTTCCTGATCTGGTTTGTTTCAATGACAAGAACATCTCGGCCGGCAATCCGGTCTATCTGAGCATTCGGCCGGAAAAGTTCGGCATCGGCCGCGCCAAACCGACCCTGGGCGCTAGACACAACATCGTGCCTGGAAGAGTGGAGGACGTTATCTATCTTGGCGGCATGACCAAATACTGGGTGCGCGTCGACGAATACAAGATCGCCATCAATCAGCAGCATAACCGTTTTTATTTGGATGAAGAGCCGATTCGTTGGAACGACGACGTCTGGATCTGGTGGCACGCGGATGACGGCTTTATGCTCGAGCGTTACAGCGAGGCGGATGAGAATCTGATGAGCCTTCCTCCGGAGAGCCTGGGAGAAGAAGGAGCAGAGGCATGACCAGGCGGCGCCGCATCTATGAATGGTTTGTCACTGCGCCGAGCTTTGTCTGGCTGTCTGTGCTTTTTGTCATCCCGACCCTGGTGGTTTTTGCCATCCTGTTCAAGCCCGCTGATCCCTACGGCGGCATCGGGTCGGGGTGGACGCTGGAGACGCTTCGCAGTCTGGGCAATCCCAACTATCCGGCGATCATCTGGCGCACGCTCTGGCTCAGCGTGCTCACCACGGTTCTGTGCCTGCTGCTGGCCTTGCCGACCGGCTATTACATGGCCCGGGTCGATAAAAAATGGCACAACATGCTTTTGCTCATGATCATCACGCCCTTTATGACCAGTTTTCTGGTGCGCATTTTCGCCTGGAAAACATTGCTCCATCCCGAGGGCCTGATCAAGCAGGGATTGGTTTTCTTGGGTTTGATCTCGCCGGAGGCCACGCTGCTTTATACCCCCGAGTCGGTGCTGCTGGTGATGGTCTACACCGAGCTGCCCTTTGCCATTTTGCCGATCTTTACGGCTGCGGAAAAATTTGATTTTCATCTGGTGGAAGCGGCGCGCGACCTTGGCGCCGGACCGCTGACCGCCTTTTTCAAGGTCTTTGTGCCCGGCATCAGCCGCGCCATCGCCACAGCGGTTTTGGTGGTGCTGATTCCCGCTCTGGGCTCCTATGTGATCCCGGATGTGGTCGGTGGTCCTAACAGCGAGATGATCGGCAACAAGATCGCCCAGCGCGCTTTTTCTGACCGCAATCTGCCCCATGCCAGCGGCCTGGCGGCGATTTTAACCATCACTGTGTTGATCCCCATGATCGTCTCTTTGTTCCTGCAGACCCGGGAGGATCAAAAGCAGGCGCCCATCCTTCAGGAGAAGGCATGAAAAGGAGCCGGTTGCCCTTCGTCGTTACCATCGGCGTATTGATCTTTTTCTACCTGCCGATCATGGTTCTGGTGGTTAATTCATTCAACGCCTCGACCTATGGCGGTCATTGGGGGGGCTTTTCCTTTCGCTGGTACTTGAAACTGATGGGGCAGCGTGACATCCTGCTGGCGTTGGAGAATACCGTCATCATCGCGATAACCGCGACGTTGGCCTCCTGCGTGCTCGGGACCACGGCGGCCTTTGCTCTGCACTATTACAAATCCGCGTTGCAGCGCTATCATTTCATCCTGATTTATACGCCGCTGGTGGTGCCGGAGATTCTGATGGGCATGAGTCTGCTGCTCGCCTTTGTTGCGGTCGGCGTGCCCCTCGGGCTGTTCACTATTTTTCTCGCCCATGTCACCTTTTGCGTCAGCTATGTCGCCATGGTGGTGCTGGCCAGGCTGCAGGACTTTGACATGGCGGTCATTGAAGCGGCTCAGGATCTGGGCGCCAACTGGTGGGTGACCACCTGGCGCGTGCTGGCGCCGATGCTGGCGCCGGGCATTGCCTCCGGCGCCTTGCTGGCGCTGACGCTTTCCGTCGATGATTTTGTCATCTCATTTTTTGTCGCCGGACCGGGATCAACGACTCTGCCGATCCGCATCTACAGCATGATCAAATTCGGCTCACCGGCGGTGCTCAATGCGCTCTCAACCATTCTGCTCGCTGTCACATTTATTCTGGTTTGGACGAGTCAGAGACTCACAACCAAAAAGGAAGAGGCAAAATGAAAAAAAGGATTATTCTTTTCACTGCGGCGCTTCTGATGGCCTGCCTGGCAATGCTGTCAGGCTGTCATTCGAAAAGCGCCGACCTGCATATCTACACCTGGGCGGATTATATCAAGCCGGAGCTGATGCAGCAGTTTGAGCAGGAGAATAAATGCAAGATCATCATCGACACCTTTGACAGCAATGAGGCGATGTACGCCAAGCTCAAGGCCGGCGCCACCGGATATGACCTCATCACCCCCAGCTCTTATATGGCCAAGATCATGAACGATCAGGGCATGCTGCTCCCTTTGGAACACGCCAAACTCCCCAACCTTCTTCATATCGATGCAGAATACCTTCAGATCGCCATAGATCCAGAAATGAAATACAGCGTTCCCTACATGGTCAGCTATACCGGGTTCGGCTATCTTCAGGATGCGGTTGCGGATGCCACACCCAGCTGGAAAATGCTCGAGCGGCCGGAGCTGAAAGGCCGTATGACCATGCTCAACGACATGCGCGAGACCATCGGCGCTGCGCTCAAATCTCTCGGCTACAGCCTCAACACCGTGAACGACGACGAACTTTTAGCGGCCAAAGCGGTGGTCATCGGCTGGAAAAAGAACCTGGCCAAATTTGAAAACGAACAGTACAAGACCGGACTGGCGTCCAGTGAATTTCTTCTGGTTCATGGCTACAGCGGCGATATTCTCAAGGTTCAGGAGGACAACGAGCAGGTGGCCTTTCTGATCCCCGAAGAGGGTTTCTCCCTGGCCTGTGACGATCTGGTCATCCCCAAGACCGCCGGTCAGGTGGATCTGGCCTTGAAGTTCATCAACTTTATTCATACACCCAGCGTGGCGGCCGCCAACACGGAGTACATCACCTATCTTTGCCCCAACCGGGCGAGCTATGATCTGCTCAGTGAAGAGACCAAATCGAATCCGGGCATTTTTCCGGACGCGGCCACTCGCAGCAAGGGTGAAGTGATCCAGGATCTGGGCGAATCCAACGCCAAGTACACTAAAATCTGGGATGAGATCAAGGCGGCGGGCGACTGACCGGGCGCTTTTGGCAGACGTTGAGATTCTGCCGGTCCTTTGACCGTCTGGGAACGACCAGGACCCGGACGGTCAGAGTTTAAGCGGCGCGCAGCCCGCTCTTCGGCTTGCCTGGCCTCTGGCAGCGCATCAGACGTTAATCCTTTGTGTTTTACCTTTTTTTGCGTATATTGCATTCATACACCTGACCTCTAATCAACCGGATGATCCGTTGGTGCCGGTGGAAGTGTTGCGGTGAAGAATCTATCCGTTATTATCCCAACTTTTAATCGCGCTGATATCCTGCCCCAGATTATGCGGCCGTTGCTGGAAGATCGGGAGCATATTTTGGAGATCATCATCGCCGACGATGGTTCGACCGACCGAACGGTTGAAATCGCCGGCGCCCTGGGGGCGCGCGTCCTTCCGCTGCAAAGAAACCAGAATGCCAATCTCTGCCGCAATCAGGGCGCCCGCGCCGCCACCGGCGATATCCTGCTCTTTCTCGACAGCGATGTGGTGTTAACGCCGGCCAGTCTGCCCTATCTACAATCTTGTTTTAAGAATCCGGCCGTGGACGGTGTGGTCGGCGTGTATTCCGCCCATCACTCCCATGGTAATCTGGTGAGCCAGTACAAAAATTTATGGATCCGCTATTCGTTTATAAAAAGTCAATCCCGCGCCGACTGGATTTTCGGCGCGGTTTCCGCGATACGGCGGGATGCCTTTTTAAAAGTTAATGGTTTCAATGAAGCCTATCAGCCGCACAACGCCGACGATCTGGATCTCGGCAAGCGGCTCGTCGAGTCCTCGTTTTCTATTGTGCTGGATCCGAACTTGAGCGTCGAACACCTCAAGCGGCACACGTTGACATCCCTGCTGCGCAACGATTTCGTCCGCAGCCGTTGGTTTGTTTTTCTCGCTGATTTTTTTCAGGAATTATCCAGTTCCTGGAAAAAGGGCGTTTTTAACGTATATCCCGGTTTTATCCTGGCCACCGCTCTAGCCCCGGTTCTGTCCTTGCTGGTCTGTCTGTCCTTCCTGTGGAGACCTCTGCTCTGGGCTGTCTTGATCTCCTTGGCGGTTTATCTGTTTTTAAATTTTCCGTTTCTGCGGTATTTCAAACGCGAACGAGGGTGGGGCGCCGCAGTGCTGGTCATCCCTGTGCTCTACCTCGATCATTGGGCCTGCGCCTTGGGTGCGTCTGCCGGCATGGTCGATGGGCTGATGGCCCGCCTTTCCGGCCGGCCGGTACGACGATGAACGAACAGGCCCAGCGCCATTCCACGCTTTCTTCCTTTCAGCCTCGATGAACTTTTGCCTGTTCAGCTCGGCTGCGGGGCCGGTTTATGGTATGTAATCAGGAGTAGCGGTTGAACGCGCATGCACCCACGCTGTCCATCATCTTGCCGACCTATAATCGCTGTTCGTCCCTGCAGCGGACGTTGACCAGTCTGTTTGCGCAGACGTTGCCGAGCGATGGCTATGAGATCATTGTGGTGGATGACGGCAGCACAGACGACACTCGCGACTGCGTGGCGCGCTATCCTCAGGTCAAGTTTATTCTGCAGGACCATCGCGGGCCGGCCGCTGCCCGCAACCGCGGAGCTTGCGCCGCTGCCGGCGAGATACTGGTGTTTATCGATGATGATTGTACGGCGCCAGTGGATTGGCTGCAGCGGGTGCGCGACTATTTCAGCCGGACAATAGACGGTGCCGTTTGCGGAGGCAAAACCATCAATGCGGCAGCGAACCGCTATTTGAGCGGCGTTCATCAATTCATCATCGATTACTGGCAAGCGGCGGTCAATCGCGGCCAGGGAGAGGATCTTTTTCTCACCAGCAATAATCTGGCGGTGCGCCGGTCGGCTTTCGAGCAGGTGCATGGCTTTGACGAAAATATTCTTCGCGCCGGCGCCGAAGACCGCCGCTTGGTGCGGGCTATCCGCGACAACGGTGGGCGCGTCGATTTCCTCGCCGATTCTGTCATTCACCACCATCACGAGCTCACCCTAAAACGCTTTATCCGCCAACAGTTCCATTACGGCCGCGGGTCATTTATTCTCTATGAGCGGGCATCGTCGGCCGCGGCCAAACTTCCCTGGTCGCTGCTAGCCGGCCTGTTTCGCCAGGCCTGGAAGCCGGGGTCGCCCTGCACCAGGCTGAAGCGGGTCTCAGCCGTAGCCCTGGCCCAACTGTGTGTGGCCACTGGCTTCATCGTCGAGGCGGGTAAAAAAAGCGGAACGGGCGATGGCAATCCAACACGTGGCAACCCGACCTCTGCCTCTGTGCTCGCCCATGAGCTGGCGCCCTTTTTTTTCAGCGCTGCGCTGTTGGTCGGTTTCGGCGCAGTTAACTGGGCGTTGGTCAGCCGTATGCTCGATCAGGAACAGCTGGGAGTGTTGACCAGTCTGCTGTCTCTGCATCTGATCTTTTGGCCGGTCATGGAGCTCTGCACCAGCGCCGGCATGGTCCGCCTGGCCGGCCGCCATTCAGCCCTGCCCGATGCCAAAAGGACGAACTTGATATTTCGTTCCGCACTGCTGACCCAGCTTTTGTTGACCGCGTTGCTGTGCATTGTTTTGTTGGTTTTACCAGGGACCTGGCTGAATTGGTTTTTCAACAAACCTCTCGCGGCGCCGATGAGGGGGGCTCTTGCCGTGGGTCTCGCCGGATTGACCTGCTATCAATTTGCTTTTTATGTGGCCACCGCCCGTATGCAATTTCGCGCCATGGCACTGTTGCAGACCACCCTTGCGTTTGTACGCATCCTCGCGCTGTTGGGCTGCTTTTTTTTCTTATCCCGGTCGTACCTCCTGGTGATCCTGGCCATTTACATGGCCAGTTATTGGTTCCCTCTGCTTTTTGTCCGGTCGTCTTTGCAGCAGGTTTTTCGTACAGAGCGCCATGGAAAAAAACGGCGTAGCCTTTATTCCTGGAAGGTGAGCCAAAAGCTGCTTCGCTACGGCAGCTGGGGCAGCCTGTCCGGCTTTCTTCTCTCAGCCAATCAGAACCTCGGCGCCATCTTATTGCTGCGCTACGGCCTGGGCCGAGACGCCGGCATCTTTGGCCTGGCTCTGATCGCCAGCAGTTTTGCGGTGACGCTCATCAATGTGATCCTGCACTATTTTCTGCCCTTTGCCTGCCGGCTTCAGGATCGCACCAGCATTCAGCGGTTTTACCGTTCCTCGGTTCAGTTGATGGGCCCCATTTTTCTGATCACCGTGGTTGCCGTTGCAGCCGCGTATTTCATCTTTCCGTTGTGGTTGGGCGACAAAGGAGCGCTTGCCTATCCGATTTTTGCACTGCTCTGCCTGTCCCATCTCATCAACGCGCTGTTCAAACCTTTGTACAATATTTTTCATTATCTCTACAAGCCGCACCTGATCACCCTGGACCTGTTCTCTCGCCTGATGTTTCTGCTCATCCTCGCCTCGTGGATGATCCCCCGCTGGGGCGCCGCGGGCATGGCCGGCGCGCAGCTGATCGCCATGGCCGTGTCTTCGTTCCTGACTTTTGGGCTGTACCGGTGGCAGTTGCGGCAGCAGCCCGTCGCGACCAATTGAGGCCTCATCTCAAAAAGACGACTATGGGATCAAGTAGGGGGAACTGAATGCTGCAACAGGAGGGTACGTTGTGGAAAGCAAAACATGCAAAAAACCGTCGGTCTCGCTGCTGGTCTCCTGCAGTGTTTTTAAAGAACAATTTTTATCCTTCCTGCACAGCGTGGAGCAATCCGCACCAGTTGAGCAGGTTGAACTGTTTCTCATCGTCAGAAAAGGGTATGCGTACCGTTCTCTGGTGACAGGCAACTTTTGGCAGATCCATCAGGTGATCATTGAAGAGGGCGAGTCTCTCAACGATGCACGCGCCGGCGCTGTGGTTGCAGCTCAAGGCGACATGGTCGTTTTTGCCGAGGATCACACGCAGCTCAGTGGGCCCTGGGTCGAAACGCTGCTTCGCCTATACGCGGACAGCCGGATCTCCGCCATCGGCTGGACCATCCAGCCCGGCCATTTAAAGACCATCACCAGCTGGAGCGGTTTTCTGGTTGAGTATGGATGGTGGGGTCCTGGAGTGGCTTCCGGCGCACCGGTCACACATCTGCCAGGCCATAATTCCTCCTATCGTCGCAGTCGGCTTTTGTCCTATGGCGCTGATCTGAACCGATTGATGCTGGCGGAAGCGTTTCTTCATTGGGATCTGGCGAGACAAGGAGACCTTCTTTATTTCACCACAGACATACATTCGGTGCATTTTGAACCCTATACCCTGCGCGAGTTATGGCTGGCGGATTTTTGGTATGGCTGGAATTTTGCCGATACCCGGCAAACCTTTGCCCGATGGGGATATGGCAAGCGGCTGCTTTATGCCGCCGCTATTTGGCTAAAGCCTTTGGTACGTTGGCGGGAGTTGCTCAGGATTCCAAGGCATCATGCGTTTTATCCCCGCGGCATTCTCTGGCGTTGCGCCTTGCCCATCTCCATTACGTTCTATATCTCCACCTTGGGAGAATGTCTGGGGCATCTTTTCGGCACGGCAGGGGCCACCAAAAAGCTGGAAGAGTATGAACTGGGGACAAACCGAAGAGTGAATTAATAATGCGTTTTTCAGTCATCATACCCGTTTATCGTTCTGAAGAAACTCTGGCCGCCTGTCTGGATGGGTTCCGCTTGCAGCGGTATGCCGATTATGAACTCATCCTGGTGGACAGTTCACCGAACGACCAATGTCGAATCATTGCGGAAAGATTCGGCGTGCATCTGATTCGTTCTGAGAAGCGTTTGTGGATGCACCAGGCTCGTGAGGCCGGGATTGCCGCCAGCCAGGGAGAGATCATTGTCTTCACCGATCCCGACTGTGTTCCCGCGCCTGATTGGCTTGAACAGATTGATGAGGCGGCCCGGCGCGGACAGCGATTGATCGGCGGCGCCATCGCCTGTTTTCCGGGCGGCTACTGGACGGACGTGGCCCATCAGGCAAAATTTTGGCTGTGGTTGCCGGGCCGTCCGCCTTTGGTCTATGATCAGCCCCCGTTCGACACACTGGCTACTGCCAATTTCGCGATCGACCGCGACTGGTACAAAACTTTGGGCGGATTCGATCAAACGTTCGTCGCTGCCGACACCCTGCTGTGCTTTCATAGCAGCAGCCAGGGGGTGAAGCCTTATTTTCAATCCACAGCCATTGTCCAGCACATTCATGTCAACATCACATTGACTGCGCTTCTGCGCGAGCGATGGCAGCGGGGGCAGGATTATTTTCGCATGCGCCGTGCCTTTAGAAAGTGGCCTTCGGCCGTGCGGCTGCTTTTTTTGGCCGGATGGCCGTTCTTCGCGCTGCGTACGCTCTACTGGCAGGGCTTGCAATCCCTGCGGACCCGAACAGCCGATCTGTTCGCTAAAACATGGCCCTGGCTGCTTGTTTGCAACAGCGCCTGGACGCTGGGCCAAACATGGGCGGCTCTTAAATCCGATTATAGGACTGCTGAATAAAAAGCATGCGAAAGGGCCTACTCCTTTTGCCGAAGAAGTGGTTTCTCTTGCGTGGACATGGTTGCGAAGAATCAGGGTTTGTACTCCAACGTCGGCGCCACCGCTTTGCCGTTGAACGGCGGCTGAAGATAGCGGCCGAGAAAAACTTCTGGGCCGCGATCGAAATCCAGCGCAGCCTCGGCGGCGTCGGGAAAAATGAGCTGCCAATTCTGCATGTTTCTCTCAAAGCGAAAACGTAAATCCTCGCTGTATGGATCTCCTTCCGCGGGCTGCAGGTTCTGCGGCGACCAGAGATAGGACGCGCCCGCATAGAGCATGATCAAACGGTCGGCCAGGTTGTTGGTGCCCCATAGACAGAGGGTGGCGCCGAGCACATTGGGGTAGGGGTCGCCTGCCAGGCACCAGAGGCGGGTGGCCGCGAAATCGCCGCTGCGGCAGGCGGAGGTGATGCCGGCGCCCATCATCACCGGCCGCTTGTCCTTGCCGCCATACTGGCTCATGGCCTGGACGATGCGTTCCTGATCAGCGTGGCGGTATTTCCACGGCTGCAGCACCAGGTTGGGGCCGACCTGCGCAGGGATCGGCCGGCCCTTGTGATCAGCCCACATATGCATGGTGAGGTGCTTGCCGCGCTCGCGGGCAACTTTTTGCACCAGATCGTAGATGAGCGTCACCAGTTTTTCCGGCGTATAGCCTTTGTGCGCTTCGCCCGGAGCCACAAACCATCGTGCCTCATCCAGTCCCACATGAATCGCAGCGGTGTCCGGAAGACAGTCGGCGATCTCCCCATACATTTTTTCGAGCACGGCAAAGGTTTTTTCTCCCACAGCAAAAGAAGCGCCGCCATACATGCCGGGACCGCCATGCAGCTCTGGATAATGGTAGACCACGCTCTTGACATGGCCCCAGGATTCGATCTCCGGAAGAATGGCGATGTGATAGTCGCGGGCATAACGGACCAACTCCTGTAAGTCGGTTTTCGTCAGCGCCAGGGGGTTTTCTTTGCCCAGGGGCAGACTGTCGAAGCGATAGCCGCCGATCTCATCGTCATAGAGATGCAGGTGCAGGGTGTTCAGCTTGAGGTGCGCCATGATGCGAATGATGCGCTGGAGATAGGCTTTGCTAAAGACCGCCCTTCCCAAGTCCAGCATCAGGGATCGCATGGAATAGCGTGGATGATCGTGAATGGTCCAGGCGGGGATATATTTTTTTTCTCCGGCGTCCGGCAGCTCGGTTTCCTCTCCCTCATAAAGAAATCCAGAGCCGTAATAGCTGAATCCCAGGATCTGATCCAGCGTCTGCAGCGCATAAAATCTGCCGGCAGCGGTTCGCGCATGAATGGCGGCGCCGGAACGGGTGATGCGCAGGACATATCCTTCGGGATGGACGACAGCCGGATCATGGGAAAAGACGATGGCGAAATCTGCCGGCCGGTCGATTACGGTTTCGACGCTCGGCATGGTGGAGAGCAGGTCGATCAAACCACTGATCGCGCGCCGCTGTTCCGCATCCTGCATGGGCCATCCCTGGATCGAAATGCGGCCAGGAAATGGAAAACGGTCGCCGTCGTCCTGCACCCTCTGCGGGGCAGGGATCAGAGGTATTTGTTTGAGCATATCCACTTTGGCGCTTGCCGGAACCATGCTGCTCCAGCAAACCAGGAACAGCGCAAAGCATTTTTTCATGCTTCCTCTTTTGGCTTACGGTAAAGACGGGTTGGAATAAAGGTCGGCGTGCGGGATGAGCCTGTCGGCGTTGGCGGATGGTCTTTTACTCTGTTGCGCTCTGGAGGTTGTCTGTTTTTTGTGCGTATCGCCCAACGCTGCGCGGGTTCCCGCATCTATCTGAAAATGTCAAAATGGCTCAGCAGCCACCACAGAATCAGGAAAATCAACACGGTTGAAAAACACCCTTTGCCCCATTTGTGGGCGCCCCAACCGGCAACGAGGGTCCGCAACAATTTGCTCATGAGTTGCTCCTGGTTTGTTATGACGGGCTGATCGCGCTGCCCCGTTTTTGAACCATCGGGACGCGGCGGTTAATTTAAAAAGAGCGATCGTGTGGAAAAGTCCGGATCGCAGGTAAGATTCAGGCCGAGCTTACGCAGACCGGCCTCATCTCCGGGAGTGGGGATGTGGGTGATGTGCACGTCGCAGCCACGGATCAACTTGAGCTTCTCCACCGCGATCTGGGCGGCTGGATTGGCCGCGCCGCTGATACTGAGCGCGATCAGGGTTTCCTCGAGGTCAAGGCTCAGGCGCTTGCCGTCGAGCACATCCCGCTTGAAATGCGTAAGCGATTCAATGATGTTTTTCGGTAACAGATCGATGGAGGACGGTATGCCAGCCAGATGCTTGGCCGCGTTAAGAATCAGGCAGGCTGAGGCATGCATGGTCGGCGAGTTCATGCCGGTGATGATCGTTCCGTCGGCCAAAGCCAGGGCAGCGCCGCAGTAGATTCCCTCATTGCCTTTGCCGCGGTCGCGGGCCTGGTCAGCCGCTTTGCGCGCGGGCAGGACCACCGGACGGTCTTCGGGTTTGGCGCCGATTTCATCCATGATCAGCGTTGCCCGCTCCACGGTGCCTTTGTCGATCAGCCCCATGGCGTATTCGCAGGCGTAGCGGAAATGTCTGCGGATGATCTCCTGCACCGACGCTTCGCGGACCGCCTGATCATCGAGGATGCCGGAGCTGACCCGGTTGACGCCCATATCAGTGGGCGACTTGTAGGGACAGGGTTCCCCGGTGATCTTTTCAATGATCCGGCGCAGCAGCGGGAACGCCTCCACATCGCGATTATAGTTCACCGTCTTGA
The DNA here is from genome assembly GCA_036788095.1 of bacterium. Taxonomy (GTDB): domain Bacteria; phylum Zhuqueibacterota; class Zhuqueibacteria; order Residuimicrobiales; family Residuimicrobiaceae; genus Anaerohabitans. The sequence continues at coordinate 11,827 of DAIQOA010000016.1, forward strand.
GGTTGTAGGCCTCCAGGTGATGAGAGTCGATCATGTTAAAGTCGCGCAGGTCCGCGGTGGCTGCTTCATACGCGACATTTACCGGATGTTTGAGCGCCAGGTTCCAGATCGGAAAGGTTTCGAACTTGGCATAACCGGCGCGGATTCCGCGTTTACGTTCGTGGTAGAGCTGCGACAGCGCAGTGGCGAGTTTGCCGCTTCCGGGGCCCGGACCGGTGATGACGACGATCGGTTTGTGGGTCGTAATATAGGAATTGGCGCCATAGCCGTCCTCGCTGACGATCATCTCCACATGGGTGGGATACCCTTTGGTGAACTTGTGCGTATAGACCGTAAGACCTCGCCGTTCCAGTTTGTTTTTGAACTGGATGGCGGCAGGCTGCTCCTCAAATCGAGTGATCACCACCGCCTGCACATCGATGCCCCACTCGCGCAGATCATCGATCAGTTTCAGCGCATCGGCGTCATAGGAGATGCCGAAATCGGCGCGCATTTTTTTGTGCTCGATGTCGCCGGCGTAGATGCACAGGATGACATCCACCTGATCCCCCAGCTTTTGCAGCAGCCGCATTTTTACATTCGGATCATAGCCGGGCAGCACCCGGGCGGCATGGTAGTCGTAGAGCAATTTGCCGCCGAATTCAAGATACAGTTTGTCGCCGAACTGCTCGATGCGGTGGAGAATGGCGGCGGACTGTTCCGCAAGATATTGATCGTTGTCAAAGCCGATGGGACTCGGCATCAGATTCTCGCTCCGATATTCTGTGTTCGATTTTTACGTTAGGCCTGGTGAAAGAAAAGGCGCGCGGGCGCCCGCAGTCTTTTTGCCGGCCGCAAGGGCCGTCGGCAAAACGGCGATCCTACCCGCTCATTCCTCCGCATGGCGAACCTGATCGATCAGTTGCGGCACCTGTTTGACCGTAACGTTGCTGTATACCGTGTCATTGATCGTGACCACGGGCGCCAGCGCACACACGCCGAGGCAGCGGCTCACCTCCAGAGAGAACAATCCGTCGCTGGAGGTTTCACCCAATTCAATGCCGAGCTCTGTCCGGAAGGCATCCAGTATCTTGTCGGCGCCTTTGACAAAACAGGCGGTGCCAAGGCACACCGAGATGGCGTATTTGCCGCGCGGCTGCAGACGAAAGAAATGATAAAAGGTGGCCACCCCACTGACAACCGAGGTGGGAACCTGCAGACGCTGCGCCACTTCATACATGTGTTCTTCGGACAGATAGCCGTAGGTCTGCTGTACTTTATGGAGCACGGCGATCAGATAGCTGTCTGAATGCGGTTTGGTTTTGCAGAGATCGATGAAATCGAGGATCGCCTGATCCAGTGATTGCGTTTTGGTTTCCATCAGATTCCTCTCGGCTCGCGTTGGCTATAATGGGTGTGCAAAAGGGTGTGGGCCAATTCAGCGCCCGGCTCGCCGAGGTATTCGGCGTACAGTTTCTGAATATAGGGATTTTCATGCGATTTACGGATCGTCTTCGCCTCATCGATGCGATAGAGCGCGGCGGCGCGCAGGCGGTTCACCTCACGGTCCAGCACATAGCGGCCGCCGGTGGGATAGGGCTGACCGCCGCCGCCGATGCAGCCGCCGGGACAGGCCATGATCTCTACCAGATGATAGGGCTTTTCGCGGCGGCGCACTTTATCGAGAAGGACGCGCGCGTTGCCGAGCCCGTTGGCCACCGCCACCTGGAGCGTCTGGCCGCCGATCTCGATACTCGCCTCGCGCAGTCCTTCGACGCTGCGCACGGAAGAAAAGTTGAGCTCGGTCAGCGGTTCGCCGGTGAGTTTTTCCGCCGCTGTTCGCAGCGCGGCCTCCATGACGCCGCCGGTGGCGCCAAAAATGTCCGCTGCGCCGGAGGAAAATCCCAATGGCGTGTCGAACGTTCCGGACGGCAGATGGACGATGTCGATGCCGTAGGCTTTGATCATCCACACCAGCTCCCGCGTGGTCAGCACCACATCCGTGGACGGCAGACCCTCATCGGTGAACAGCTCCGGCCGTTCGGCCTCGTATTTTTTCGCCGTGCACGGCATGACGCCGACGACAAAGATATCCTGGGCCGGAATGCCCATAATCCGGCTGTAATAGGTCTTGAGCAGCGTGGAGAGCATGGACATGGGCGATTTGCAGGAGGACGCCAGGGGCATGAGATCCGGATAAAAATGCTCCATAAATTTGACCCAACCGGATGAGCAGGAGGTCAGCAACGGCAAGCGCTCTCCGCTCTGCAGCCTTTTGACCAACTCGGTCGCCTCTTCTACGATGGTCAGATCCGCGCCAAAGTTGGTGTCAAAGACCGCGTCGAATCCGAGGCGCCGCAGCGCCGTGATCGTGGGGCCGGTCATGTCGGCGCCCGGCTCCAGGTCAAAGCCTTCGCCGATGGCGGCGCGGATCGAGGGCGCGATCTGGACCACCACATGCTTGCGCGGATCCGCCAGCGCCTGCCAGACGGCTTCGGTGGAATTTTTCTCCAGAAACGCGGCCACCGGGCAGACGTTGATGCACTGGCCGCAGTTGATGCACACCGATTCGGCCATGGGCGCGGAGAACGCCGGCGCCACCACGGTGTCGAATCCACGGAACAGCTGGCTGAGATTATGCACCGCCTGGACCTCGGCGCAGACGCGCACGCAGCGGCGGCAGAGGATGCATTTTTCCGCGTTGCGAATCACCGAGGCCGAGGAGGATTCGACGGGATGTTGTTTGCGCCGGCCTTCGAACAGCCGTTCGCGCACCCCCAGGCTGTAGGCCAGATTCTGCAGCTCGCAGTTGGCGTCGCGCTCGCACGTCTGACACTCCCGCGGGTGGTTGTCCAGAATCAGTTCCAGCAGATCCCGGCGCGCCTGACGGATCTCCGGCGAATTGGTGGCCACCACCATGCCCTCGCGCACCTTGGTGGCGCAGGAGGGGAGATAGTTTTTACTGCCATCCACCTCCACGATGCAGATGCGGCAAGCGCCCTCGATGGAAAGCTGTGGGTGGTAACACAGTCTCGGGATTTTAATGCCCAGTTGCTCCGCCGCTTCCATAATGGTGCTCTGGCTGTCGACCTCCAGCGGCGTGTCATTGATGACCATATGAATTTTTTCCATACCTTGCCTATGTTAGAGTGGAAGGGGTCAGTCTCTGCTGATGGCGTCGAATTTGCACGCGTTCCAGCATTCGCCGCATTTGATGCAATCGGCCTGATTGATCGAGTGTGGTTTTTTCGGACTGCCGCTGATGCAGCCGACCGGACAGCGCCGTGCGCAGAGCGTGCAGCCGACGCATTTGTCCGTCCGCACTTCATAGCGGATCAATTGACTGCATTTGTGCGCCGGACAGCGTTTTTCGCGCACATGGATTTCAAATTCTTCACGGAAATTCTTCAGTGCGCTGAGGACCGGATTGGGCGCTGTTTGTCCCAATCCGCACAAAGAGGTTTTCTTCACCAGGTCGCCCAGCCGCTCCAGTTTGGTCAAATCCTCTTCGGCGCCATGGCCGGTGGTGATGCGTTCGAGAATTTCCAGCATGCGCAGGGTGCCCTCGCGACAGGGCACGCATTTGCCGCAGGATTCGCTCTGGGTGAACTCGAGGAAAAATTTTGCCGTGGCCACCATGCAGTCGTTGTCGTCCAGGATGATCATGCCGCCGGAGCCCATGATTGAGCCCACGGCAGCCAGGGTGTCGTAATCCACCTGGGTGTTGATGGCGGACGCCGGAATGCATCCTCCGGAAGGTCCGCCGGTCTGCACCGCCTTGAGCGTTCGTCCCGGCGCCAGCCCGCCGCCGATGTCATAGATGATGTCATGCAGGGTGGTGCCCATCGGCACTTCCACCAGGCCGGTGTTCGTGACCTTGCCGGCCAGAGCAAAGACCTTGGTGCCTTTGCTCTTCACCGTGCCGATATTGGCGAACCAGTCGGCGCCGTAAAGAAGGATGGTGGGCACATTGGCCCAGGTTTCAACGTTATTGATCACCGTCGGGTGGCCCCACAGCCCCGATTCCGTGGGAAAGGGCGGCCGGATGCGCGGCTGTCCCCGCCGGCCTTCGATCGAATACATCAGCGCCGTCTCCTCGCCGCAGACAAACGCGCCGGCGCCGAGACGGATCTCGAGGTCAAAGCTGAAATCCGAATTCATGATGTTGGCGCCCAGCAACTGGTGCTCCCGGGCGACGGCAATGGCTTTTTCCAACCGTTCGATGGCCAACGGATATTCAGCGCGCACATAGATGTAGCCCTGTTGCGCGCCGATGGCATAGGCGCCGAGGGTCATGCCTTCGAGGATGATGAACGGATCACCCTCCAGCGCGCTGCGATCCATAAACGCGCCGGGATCGCCTTCATCCGCATTGCAGATCACATATTTGATTGGATCGGGATTTTGCGCCGCCGATTGCCATTTCAATCCTGTTGGAAACCCGCCGCCGCCGCGGCCGCGTAGGCCGGACCGGGTGAGCTGTTCAAGGACATAAGAGGGTTCATGGCGCTGCAGAATTTTCGCCAGCGCTTCATACCCCTTGTTGCGCACATAATCTCCCAGGCTTTCCGGATCGATCAAGCCGCTGTTGCGCAGGGTCAGGCGGGTTTGCTTGTTGAAAAAGGCGACATCGCCGTACAGGGAAAAAAACTGCTCAGTGATAAAGTTGGTGTGAGTGAGATATTTTTTCAGCACACGGCCTTTCATGAAATGCGAATCAATGATCTCATCCAGCTGCGATTCGTCGGCAAACGAATAGATCACTTTTTCCGGCAACACCATCATGGTGCGGTGCGAGCCTTTCTCCTCATCCTCACACAGGCCAAGACAGCCGCCGGGAAAAATGCGCACCGTCCCTGCCGGCACGTGCAGGGCCTGCAAGCGGCGGCGCAGAAGGTCTTCCGAAGCCTCCATCTCCTCCGAACGACAACGCGACGAGGAGCAGACCGTGGCCACGTAGGAATAAAGGACGTCGGTTTTCTTATCCAGCACCAGGCTGGTCACGGGTTTGCCGGCGACGACGTGTTCCTGAAAGATTTTTTGCACCTTGTCGATGGTGACCTGTTCGTATTTAATGGGAATTTGATCCGGACGAAAAACGCCGACGATCGGCTCACGGGCGCATCGGCCGGTGCAACCGGTCTGCTTGAGCACAATGTCCTCCCGGCCCGAGGCGGCGATGAGCTTGGCGAACTCGTCGCGCACCGACGCAGCCCCGGCCGCCAGTTCACAAGTGGCGGAGCCGACCTGAACGACGGTTTTCTGTTTGATGCCGGACTGCAGATATTGCTCCAGCATGGCGGTATACAGCGCGTCGTAAAATTCAAAAGTCTGCTGCATAAATGGTTTCCTGAATGGGATGGATGAAAATAGATTTCTTAATTTAGTAGAAAGCCGCTGATATGCAATAGAAAAATAACGCACTAGCGCCGACACTCCGCCGGATTTTTACCTCGACGCTTGGACGTGAAACGTTTGCTAAAAACCATGAGACGAGGAAAGGAAAAATGTATTGATTTTTATGACTTTTTTATGTACATTCTAATATAATAATTAAGGAATTATTATGTACATAATTAATTTGAAAAATATCGTTCCGCTGACCGATTTTCGCAATAATGTGAAAAATTACCTGCAGGAGCTCAGTGTCCATAAACAGCCGATCGTTCTGACCCAACACGGAAAAAGCGCCGCGGTGATCCTGGATGCGGAAAGGTATCAGCAGATGCAGGATCAAATGGATTTCATGCGCAAGGTGGCGACAGGTTTGGAAGAGCAGCGCGAAGATCGTGCCGTATCCCTGGAGCAGGTGTCCAACGATATCGATCTTATTCTGAGCTGAGTGAGGCGTGGGTGAAAACAGTTTTCACTGAGAGCGCGGCTAAAGAAATAGCCGCCATAGCCAGAGCATCGGCAATCGACCGGTCGAGTGTCAACTACCGCTCGGCTGAGGAGTGGAAAAGGCTGCTGCAGCAACCGGCCGAGGAGCCAGCCAGGGGCAGGATCGTGCCCGAGTTCGCGGATGAGCGCTTTCGCGAGATCATTGACGGTCCCTACCGCATGGTCTACACAACGGATTCTGGTCAAGACCTGGTCACTGTGATCGCCGTGCATCTTTGCGAACCGGCCGCAGAGTGAACCGCTCAGGTACAAGATCCCCGGCATCCTGCAGCAAGGGATGGGACGCGTCGAGACCGACAGCCTGATCTGGCTTTCTTCGGCTTGCTGCCGTAGGCTTTGTTTCTGAAAATGGCCCTGCCGTCATCCCAACCAGTGAAATCACAGAACCCCCAACTTTTTCTTTTTCTGCAAAGGAGGCACGCATGCAAAAAAAATCAAGCCTGCGCAAAGCGGTGGTCGAGATATTCGGTTGCCTGATCCTGATGGGTTCTGCATTTCAGGCGGCGGAAAAACCGGGGATCCTTCCGCCGCTGCCTGGGGAGTTCTTGTCCTGTGTGCCTTATGAGGAGTATATCGACTTTCAGGCGCCCCTGTCCGACAAACCGCTCTTTGACATTCGCGACTATGGAGCGGTCGGCGACGGCAGAACGGTGAACACGGCCGCGATCAACGCAGCGGTTCAGGCTGCGCAGGAAAAAAATGGCGTGGTGGTGATTCAGGGTGGCGATTTTGTCTCCGGCACGGTGAAATTGGCAAGCGGGATTACTCTGCACATCGCTGTGGATGGTGTGCTGCGTGCCAGCCGCGACAGCAGCGACTATGATCCTATGGCTTTGCTGTGGTGCGAGAAAGCGCAGGAGGTGGTTATCGAAGGGCCTGGCCGTATTCTCGGAGAGGGGGAGGCCTGGTGGAAACCGCCGCGAAAGCGGGCGCCGCGAACACCGCCGGCGACCTTTGTCCTGCAGGAGGCGATGGACATGCATTTCGACGCCAAACGCGGCAAGCGGGGCAGACGGCCTTCGCCTTTCATCCGGCTGCAGGAATCCTCTGAGGTCACTGTGCGCAACCTCATCATTGAAAATTCGCCGGGATGGACGCTGAGCATCGATGGCTGCGAAGGCGTCCGCGTGACCGGTGTGGTCATCCACAACAACTATCACGGTCCCAATACCGACGGCATCGATGTGGTCACCTCCAATAGCGTCGAGATCCGCCGCTGTTTTGTCTCCACCGGCGATGACGGCATTGTGCTGAAAAATGGAGCGCTCACGCAAAAGAGCGGTCCCATGTCCGATATTCGCGTGTCTGATTGCACGGTCATGAGTTCGACCAACTGTTTTAAAATAGGCACTGAAACCGCCAACGATATCACTGATGTCCATGTGTCGGACTGCACTTTTTTTTCCCAGGGCGTCTGGCCGCCGGCGCTCTCCGGTCTCTCCATCGAATCCGTGGACGGCGCGCGCGTAGAGCGTGTGCAAATTTCCAACATCCGCATGCGCAACTGTATGACGCCGATTTTCATCCGACTGGGCAACCGCAATCGTCGGAAGGTTAAAGACCGGCAGGGACGATTGCAGGATATCCACATTCGCGGGGTGCAGGCGTCCGGCGCCGAGTTCCCCTGCCTTTTGAGCGGATTGGCGGGTCTTCCTATCCGACGGGTCACTCTGCAGGAGATCGAGTTCGTTTATCGGCAGGCTAAAGAGCGGCTGGAGATTCACGATCCGATTCCCGAGCAGGAGACCGAGTATCCTGAATTTTGGATGTTCGGAGATGTGCCTGCCTATGGACTCTGGGCCCGGCATGTGGAGGATTTGAGGGTAAAAGATTTCGCGGTGACGCCGCGGAGCGTCAATCAGCGGGAAAAAGTCATCCTGGACGATGTGGTGAACGCGCAGCTGCGGTAGCCTAAATAAGCGGATGATAAAAAAGGGGAGGCTGAATAAAGGCATCCCCTTTTTTTAAGTGCTTTTGTGAATCAGCGTGCCGGTTCCGTACCCGGCGACAGGCCTTTGATCAGGTTCTGTATCGAGGTCTTGGCGTCTCCGAACAGCAGTATGGCTTTGTTCTGCAGATACAGAGGATTTTCGATTCCCGAATAGCCCGGTCTGGCGTCCAGGTTGCACACCAGCACTCGCTTGGCTTCGTGGGCCAGCAGAATCGGCATTCCAGAGATCGGCGTATCGGCTATGGTGATGGCCGCCGGATTGACCACGTCGCTGGCGCCAACCACGATGGCTAGGTCCGTGTCTTTGAACTCGGGATTGATATCGTCCATCTCGCAGAGTTTGTCGTAATCGAGCTCTGCTTCAGCCAGCAGCACATTCATGTGTCCAGGCATTCTGCCGGCCACGGGATGGATGGCGAATCGAACGCGTTTGCCCATTTTTTCCATCAGGGTGGCCAGTTCTACAACCAGAAATTGGGCTTGCGCCAGGGCCATGCCGTAACCCGGAATAATGATGATGGATTTGGCGTTTGAGCTTGCCTCCACCGCAGCGTTGAGTGGATTGCCGGACGCAGGAGATGCTGCCGGTGCCGGTTCGCCCTTATCGGCAAAAGCGCCATTCAGCTGCGTTTCTGCGTCTTTTATCAGCGCTTCGGGTTTGGCCGCCGCCTTGCTTTGAAATCCAATGAAAACCTTGAGCAGATTGCGGTTCATCGCCTTGCACATCACATGGGTCAATATCGACCCCGAGGCGGCCACCGTGGCGCCGCAGGCGATCAGCAGTCGGTTCTGAATGATGACGCCGCAAAACGCGGCCGCCAAGCCGGCGGTGGCGTTGAGAAAGGAGATCAGTACCGGCATATCCGCTCCGCCGATGCGGATGGAAAAGACCAGTCCGAGGGCGACGGACAGCGCGATCAGTACCAGCAGATAGTACACCAGCGTCTGGCCCTCAGCCCCGCCGGCCGCCACGCCGCCAAAGGCGAGGAGGACCACCAGTCCGATAATCAGCCAGCTATGCTTAGGCAGGACCACCGGCGGTTGTTTGATCAGGTTGGCGAGCTTTCCGGCAGCAATCAGGCTTCCGCTAAAGGTCACTGCGCCGATGATCAGGCCAAGGAGCCCGGAGATTTTCGCCATACCAGGCTCCGCCCCTCGAGTCAGTTCAACAAAGGAGACGAGAAAAGCGGCGACGCCGCCGGCGCCGTGCTGGAACGCCACCATAGCCGGGATTTGGATCATGTTTACGCGCATGGCCACCATCCAGCCCACCAGCGAGCCTGCCAGCAAAGCGATCAGCACCAGCTCTGGCTGTAGGATTTTATGCCGCCAGAGCACCACCGCTACGGCCATAAGCAGGGCAATGGCTGCCAGCAGGTTGCCGGTGCGTGCGCCTCTGGGAGTTCTGAACAAACGGAAACCGCCGAGAAAGATGAGAATGATGGCCAGGTCGATGAGCAGTTCAAACTTGTAGTCCATGAGGTCCTCTATTTGTTCTTGAACAGCTTGAGCATCCGTTCGGTGATCACAAAGCCGCCGACGACGTTAAACGCAGCCAGGGCGATCGCCACGACGCCCAACAGTTTGTCCGTGGCGTTGGTGGTAACCGCAAAGATAAGCAGGGCGCCGAGGATGGTCACCGCCGAGATGGCGTTGGTCATGGACATGAGCGGCGTGTGCAGCAGAGGCGGCACGCGCGAGATTAAGAGATAGCCGATGACGATCGAAACGATAAAGACACACAGCATGATGAGTAGAGCATTCATAGCGCATCTGACCTCGCTTAATGAGCTGCAGCGATCGCTTTAAGCGTCCCTTCATGGACGATCTTGCCTTCGCGGGTGACCAGAGAGTTTTGGACGATCTCATCGTCAAAATCGATAACGCCCACTCCTTTTTTAAACAGGTTTTCCACGTAATAGTACATGTTGTTCGCATACAACCAGGTGGAATGCACGGCCATGCGGCCGGGGATATTCTGCAGACCGTTGATCACGACGCCGTGTTTGGTCACCACCTTGCCGGCATCGGTGATGGCGCAATTGCCGCCCTGGTCAATGGCGACGTCGACGATGACCGAGCCGGGTTTCATCTTGGCGACCATTGCGTCGGTGAGCAGAATCGGCGCCACCTCTCCGGGAACCAGGCCGCTGAGGATAACGATGTCCGCCTCCTGCAGCAGCGGCAGCAGGGCCTCTTGCTCTTTGTTCACCCACTCGGTGGGCAGAGCTTTGGCATAACCCCATTTGCCGGTGGCCAGTTCTTCAGGCACTTCGAACCCTTCGACCTTGGCGCCCAGGCTGGCGGCCTCCTCCCGCGCCTTGGGCCGGATGTCCACAGCGGAGACTACGCCGCCGAGACGTTTGGCCGTGGCGATGGCTTGCAGGCCGACCACGCCGGCGCCGACGATCAACGCCTTGGCCGGCTTGACCACGCCGATGCCGGTGCCGATCATCGGGATGAACTTGGCGAGGTGGTTGGCGGCGAGAAGAACCGATTTATACCCGGTCACGGTGCTCATGGAGGTCAGGGCGTCCATCTTTTGCGCCCGTGAGGTGCGCGGAATGCCGTCCATGGTGAAGGAGGTGATGCCCTTGTCTTTGATCATGGCGATGTTTTTGTGATTGGAAGGAGCGGCGGGATGGAGGAAGGTAATCAGGATGCATCGTTCGCGCATCATTTCGATCTCGTGCTTGCCCACCTGATCGTTAAATTTTGGTTCCTTGACTTTTAGCACAATGTCCGCTTGGGCGTACAGAGCTTCGACATTGTCCACGATCTCCGCACCGGCGTTTTTATAGTCTTCATCACTGAAAAAGATACCTTCCCCAGCCTTGGACTCTACAGCGACTTTATAGTTTAATTTAACCAGTTTGGCGACGGTCTCCGGTATGGCCGCGACTCTTTTTTCCTCCGGCATGATTTCCTTGGGAACGGCGATGATCATGGCAGAACTCCTTTTTACGTTTACTAGGTGCGTTTTTCAATAGGGTTTGAACGGACAGGGCGGCATCGATCGTCGGTTGCTCGCGCACCCCTGGCGCCGCCTAGCCCGGAAAAGTTAGCTTTTTTTAAATTTTACAACAAGTGAAATGTTCGTCGATTTTCCTGCGGCCGACGCGGGGCCCCTAGCCCTCCTCCGGTATATATAAATAGCGTTTGACCTTGTTGGTCGGGGTCTTTTCAAAGGGTTCCGGGTGCTCCAGGATCTGCTGGACATGCGCGAACCCCGGCAATTCGCAATTGGCCGCTTTGCGGCACTCTTCCAGCACCTGGGCGATAAAAGCGGCGGAGCGGCTGCTATCCAGTCCGCTCTTGGCCATCTCCTGATCCAGAACATCGGAATCCAAATAAGCCTTGGCCAGCAGCCGGCCGTGGTGGCTGTAGACCACGCACTCCATGATGAACGGGGACTGCTGAAGAACTTGCTCGATGATCTCCGGATAGATGTTTTCGCCCGAAGGTCCGACGATGACGTTTTTAGACCGGCCTTTGATGAACAGATAGCCCTCAGGATCAAAATATCCCAGATCGCCGGTGCGCAGCCAGCCGTCGGGCAGGAACGTGGCGGCCGTGGCGTCGGAATTTTTGTAATAGCCTTGCATAACGATATCACCCCGCACAATAATCTCGCCGATGCCGTTCTCCGGATTGGGTTGGTGAATGGCCAATTCGATGCCCGGGATGGGTTTGCCGCACGAACCGACCTTGACGGCGCCAAAGGGATTGATGGTCATAATGGGCGAGGTTTCGGTCATGCCGTAGCCGGAAGAGTAGCTGATTTCCGCATCCTGTAGAAACGTCTCCACGTCGAGGTTGAGCGAGGCGCCGCCGAACATGAAAAAACGCAGCGATCCGCCCAGAGATTTGATAAGCTTTTTGCCGGCCATTTTATGCAACCGTTTGCGGAAAAAGGGCCTGGCGTACAGCCGGCTGATCAGCCGGCCCTGCATTTTGGGCAGAATGCGCTTGCGATAGATTTTATCCACCACCAGGGGAACGGTGAGGATGCCGGTGGGTTTGACGATCTCAGTGGCGCTGAGCAGTTTTTGCGGCGTTGGTACGCCCTTGAGGTAATAGATGGAAACGCCGGTGGCCAGCGGCGTGAGCATGCCGCCGGTGGTTTCAAAAGCGTGCGATAGCGGCAGAATGGATAAAAAGCGATCCGCACTACTGAGGGGAAAGCGCTCCAGGCTGTAGACGATATCATAGACGATATTGCGCTGCGACAGCATGACCCCTTTGGAATTGCCGGTGGTGCCGGAGGTGTAGATGATGGCGGCGAGATCCCGCTCCTCGGGTCTTGGCAGCACCGCGGCCGACGCTTTGGCGCTTTTTTTCTGCAGGAGTTTGGCGTAAAACGAGCCGTGGCTTTTTTCACCGCCCTCGGCGTTCAGGTTTTCCAGCGAAAGTACCAGCAGCGGCACGGATGTCAGCTCTTCCAGTTTATGCCGGTATTTCTCTCCGATAAAGACGGCCTTGCAGCCGGCATGACGGATGATGTGACGGATATCGTTCTCCGGAAAGCCGGGCAGGATCGGCACGGCCACCGCCGCCATGGTGGTGACCGCGAGATAGGCGATGGTCCAGTTGGGACAGTTGTCCCCCAGCAGGCCGATGCGATCGCCCGGTTCCACGCCCAGCGAGGCTAGTTTGACAGAGAGGTCGGTCATCGCTTTTTGCAGCTCAGCATAGGTGATGGCCTTTTCATCAAAAAAGGCCAAACACGGAAGCGAGGGGTACAGGGCAAAACTGCGCTGCATCAGATGGTGAATAGTCATTTTTTCAATATGGACGATCATACGCTCTCCTGGGAATGGCGGTTGAGCTTTGCACGTGTTTGGAGAGTGCCGGCTCAAGCCAGCGGATGGTTAAAGCGCAGAGCGGCGGCGGGCCCGCACTCTTTCACAATGAATTTACCATTTTCCTTTCTAACTAGCAATAAAAAAGCCCGGCAGCGGAACTCCTCTGCCGGGCATGACGGTTGCGCCATCGACTGGCGGTTACAGTCGGATCGCCCGCTGGTATCTTTGCTCAACATCCGCCCAATGAATGACGTTGAAAAACGCGGTTACATACTCCGCACGCCGGTTTTGATATTTAAGATAGTAGGCATGCTCCCAGACATCCAACACCAGCAGCGGAATGGCGCCCCATTGAGTCAGGTTCTGGTGCTTTTCCGCCTGCAGCACGACCAGCTGCTTGCCCAGAGGCTGATACGCCAGAATGGCCCAGCCGCCACCCTCCACCTTGTTGGCCGCTGCGGCCATGTGGGCTTTGAATCCAGCCACGCTGCCAAAGTCTTTGATCAGCGCCTTTGCCAAAGGGCCGCCGGGATCGCCGCTGCCCTGTGGGCTCATATTGGTCCAGAACACCGTATGCAGGATGTGGCCGGCGCCGTGAAATGCGATCTGGTTGGAATAATGCTGAATCAGCCCATAGTCGTTGGTCGCGCGCGCCTGGGCCAAACTGGCCAGAGCGCTGTTCAAACCATTGACGTAGGCTAGATGGTGTTTATCGTGATGCAAACGCATGGTCTGCTCGTCGATGTGCGGTTCCAGGGCGTTGTAGGCGTAGGTCAGAGGCGGCAGGACATATTCGCCTTTTTCATTCTTGCTCATATCCGCCGCTTGGCCGGTTTGAGCAAACGTACTCTCCACCGCAGCGGCGGCGCCGACGGCTAAAGGAACTGATTTTATAAAATGACGACGGGTTGTCATATTGGGGTGCTCCTGTTTGTGGCCTTTACAACATGAATCCTGTTCTAAAAATTCCCTTTCTTCGCAAGGGCGGGGACGCGCTGAATTCCGTTTTGCAGGCGCGGATGGTGGGACACCAGGAGGTCGATCATGTGATGGAACAGCGTATCCGGCACGCCGTCCGCGTGACGGGACTGCAAGCGCATGTCGCACATTTCATTGACAAAGTCGATCACATAATACTCTTGCGCGGCGGTCATCGCGATCTCGGAGGAAAAAAAGTGCATGCCGGAGATGGCGGCGATGCGGCGGACCAGATCGATCAACGGGGCCACCCAGGGGGCGGAGAGATCGTCGATCAGGCTGTAGAGATGGGTGCGGTCGTCCCAAAAGCAGGGCAGGATTTCACCCATGACATAGAGGACGCGGAACCAGGCGCGCCGGCCGTCGATCTGCGCGGGGTCGATCCGTTTCTGCAGAATCACTTTGTGAAGCCGGCTTTCCCTCATGACCTGACGGATGTGCTCCGGCGTTTGCGCGTTCAGGAGGACGCCCTCGCCGCCGCCGCCCTCTGCTGGTTTGACGACAAAGGGGGTTCCCAGCTTATCGCGGGTCTGCTCCAGCGCCTGCTCAAGATGGTCCTGAGGGGAGAGAATGAGGCCGTAGGGCACCGGAATGCCGCGCTGCACCAGTTCAAGGTGCATAGTGGCTTTATCGCGGCACCAGATCATCTGCTGCGGGTCGTTGACGATTCGAGTGCCGGCCTGTTTCAGCTCTGACAACACCGGCAGCAAAAAGGGGTGGACGTCCGACGCCCGGTCGATGAGATAGGGAAAGGTATAAAGGGGATTGCGGCAGAGGTCGACAAAGGCGGTCAATTCAGCTGAGCGAAACGCCGCGGCTGACAGGCGGCGGCGGACCGCGCCTGCCAGCAACGCTTGAACCAGGTCGTCGTCATACTCCCAATCCCAGAGGACCACCAGGTCATAGAGACGGGCGGGACGACGTGGGAACAGTCTGTCAACCCACTTCAATGATGTCCGCAAAGGCCGGTTCCATGGGCGCCTGTTTTTGTCGGCGACGAACGCGGCCGACCGGTTTGCGTTTTCCATTGCCTTCTTGCACCTGCGGATAGACAAAAACCTGTCCCTCGAAATTGCGCATCACGACTTTTTCATCGTCGATCTGCTGCACGTATTCCGGCAGGATGGGGATTTTGCCGCCGCCGCCAGGGGCATCGATGCAAAAATAGGGCACTGCCAGGCCGGAGGTCCAGCCGCGCAGGCTTTGCATGATCTCGATGCCTTTCTCCACGCGGGTGCGCAGATATTCGGTGCCGGTGACGTAATCCGCCTGATAGATGTAGTAGGGCCGCACGCGGCTGGCCACCAGCTTTTGCATCAGCCGTTTCATGATCGCCGGATCGTCGTTGACGCCTTTGAGCAGTACGGTCTGGCAACCCAGAGGAATGCCGGCGTCGGCCAGCAACGCCAGAGCCTTCTGGGCTTCAGGCGTCAGCTCATCCGGGTGGTTAAAGTGCACGTTCATCCACAAGGGATGGTAGCGCTTCAGCATCTCGGTGAGTTTGGGGGTGATGCGCTGGGGCAGAAAACAGGGCACGCGGCTGCCGATACGCAAAATCTCCAGATGCGGAATGGCGCGCAGCGATTTGAGGATATGCTCCAGCTTGTTGTCGCTGAGCATCAGCGGGTCGCCGCCGGAGATGATGACGTCGCGGATCTCCTTATGCTGACGGATGTACTCCAGGCCGTCTTCGATATAGCGGGGATTGATTTTGGTCGAGTCGCCCACTTTGCGTTTGCGCGTGCAAAAGCGGCAATAGGAGGCACACGAGTGCGAGACCAGAAACAACACCCGGTCGGGATAGCGGTGGACGATGCTGGGCACCGGGGAGTCGTGATCCTCAGAGAGCGGATCGGATACGCCGCTGTTCTCGGCCAGTTCACGCGGATCCGGGATCACTTGTTTGTAAATGGCATCGCCTTTCTCTTTGATCAGGCTTGCATAATAAGGGGTAACGCGAATTTTAAATTCTTGAGCGACTTTTTCAAGATCTTTACTGTCTAAATTGAAACGTTTGGCAATGACTTCGGGGTCGGTCAAACTGTTCTTCAGCATCTGTTGCCAATCATCCATTGGGTTTCATGCTCCCATTTTGTCCAAGATATTTAACGTAGATCATGCGATCATCACCGGGTTGATAAAAATCAGCGATGCGCGCACAGTCCTGATACCGTGTTTTCTGATAGAACGCTCGAGTGGCTTGGTATCTCTCCTGAGAAGAGGTTTCGATCAACACTAACCGCCCATGCTCCTCCTGTACTTTGTTCTCCAACCAGTAAATGTCGATCAGCTCTTCGGCGACGTGCACCTCTTCTTCGGTGAAGAAGCGGGTCTGCCGAAGCAGGCTCATCACCGGCGGCTTGTCGGCCGCGATCATGGGACGCATAGCGCTCATCGATTCCGTTGATAGGTTTTGCGAATGATGCGGTCCCAGAATTCGCTATAGTCGATCTGCGCCGCGCGCAAGCCCCGGGCATAGCCCGCGTTCAGGCTGATATCCGGATTCGGATTCACTTCGAGAATGTACGGCCGCCCTTGTGGATTCATGCGAAAATCGACGCGCGCGTAATCGCGGCAGCCCATCAGCCGAAACGCTTTGGTCGCCAGGGTCTGCAGCTGTTTCTGCTTGGCAGCGCTGAGCTTGGCCGGGCAGATCGGCACGGTGGTGTCGAAAAGAACATGGCCTTCGAACCATTTGGCCTCATAGCTGCAGATGTGCGGATAACCCTCCGGCACTTTGGAAAAATCGATCTCGGACACCGGTAGAGCCATCGGCGCCTCTACTTCCATGACCGCGACGTTGAATTCGCGGCCGGTGATGAACTGCTCCACCAGCGCCGGTTGATTGTAGGTGGCCAGCACCTGTCGGACCTGAATCTCCAGTTCTTCTGGGTTGTGGACCACCGAGTGCGGGTAGATGCCCAGGCTGGCGTCTTCGTTGTTGGGTTTGACAATGGCCGGGAACTGATTAAAAGTTATCTCGTCCGGCGTAGTGACCAGCTGGCCTCTAGCCACCGGCAGGCCTGCCCCGTGCAGCATCAGTTTGGTCTGGTATTTATTCTGACACATTCCCAAAGTACGCGCCGGATTACCGGTGTAACGGACTGCCATTAATTCAAGCAGGCTGGCCACGCAGAATTCCATAAACGGTCGGTCTTTATATCCTTCGCAAAGGTTGATCACCACATCCAGTTTCTGGTCGGTGATCTTGTGCATAAACTCATATAAATCATTTGCTAAAGGCACAAGCTTCGGTCGATAGCCAAAGTGGCTGATCTGATTAAAGACATCCATAGCCATGTCTTTGACCGTCTCTTCTGAGAGCGTTTCGATTTTTTTCGTTACCGGCGACACGTATTCATTGTACGCGATGCCGACGTTGATCTCTCCAGGATTCATCAGACTATCCCCAGACGTAATTTGGCGGCATCGACAACGCGATGAATCATTTGCGCATAAGAATACCCGGCCGTGCGCGCTGCTTTAGGCAAACAGGAATTATCCTCCGGATTCGGCAGAATGCCCGGCAGCGGATTGATCTCGAGGATGTGCGGTCGGCCGGCGCTGTCCAAACGGACATCAATGCGGCTCCAATCCCGCAGCCGCATTACCTTGCAGACGCGCACGACGAGATCGTGAATTTCCTTTTTCAGGTTATCCGTCAGCTCGGCCGGGCAGCGAAAAATCTCCAGGGGTTTCTCCGGAACGTCCCAAATCCACTTGGCCTCATAGGAATAGATGGGCGCGGCTCCGTCCGGCAATCGGCTGTGATCGATTTCAACGATGGGCAGCACCTCCAGATCCGGCAGGTTGCCCAGGGTGCCGATGGTGAATTCGCGCCCGGTCAAAAATTCTTCCACAATGACCGGTTGCTGATAGAGCGCCGTCACCTCGGCCACGCGTTCGCGCAAGGTCTCGGGCTGATAGACGACCGAATTATTCTTGATGCCTTTGCTGGAACCTTCATACATCGGCTTAACGATCGCCGGCAGCGCGACGTCGGCTGGCAGATCGTCGAGTGTTTCGATGGTCCAGAAACGCGCGTTGGCGATGCCGTGATAGGACAAAATTTCTTTGGCGCGCGATTTGTCCAGACACAAGGACAGGGTCAACGGATCAGAGCCCGTGTAGGGGATGTTTAAAATTTCGCACAGAGAGGGAATATGCGATTCTCGATTGGGGCCGAATACGCGTTCGGCTATATTGAAGACGAGATGGGGTTTGACGTTTCGCAGGCGTTCGTAGGCGTACTCATCCGACTCGATCGGAATAACTTCATATCGCTCAGCCAGGGCGTTGTGTACGGCCAGAATGGTTTCGTCCGAATCACATTCCGCCAACAGATCCGGCGGAGGTTCTTCATCGTCCCCCTCCATGGCAACGTCCTGACTCGTTAACCGGCTGACCATTCCGGCCATGCCGTCTTTGGAACTGTGTACGAGGGCAATGCGCATGAAATAGATATTTTCCTCTCCACCGATTTAACAAGTCTACTAATGGTGCTATTGAGAATTTTTTTGACATAGACATTGTGTTGTTTGATGTTAAATATAATTTTTACACGTTAATTGTCAACACTTTTTTTTAAAAAAAGACGATAAAGACAATTTTTTTTCGTTTTTAGCCGTTTTTTTCGCCCGGGAAGCGCTTTTTGAGGCCTTTGCACAATATTGAATTATAATTCATTATCGATCCGGGCTCTTGATCGGTCTCAGCGCGTGGTGATGGAAAATGTCGGCGGTTGCAGCAGATGCTTTTTCACCGCGCATTGATCCACCGCGCGCACGATGGCGGAACGATATTTTTCCGGAAACTCTGCGGGCAGTTTGATTTCGAGCGCGACCTCGGTGATCATGTGCGTCTCCGGATCCGATGTGGTCCGCTGCAGAATCTCCAATCCTTCATGGTTCAACCCTCGCTGTTTGCAGAAACTCAGCGCGTAGATGCCGGCACAGGCGCCGAGCGAAGCGAGAAACAAGGTAAACGGCGCCGGCGCCGTGCCGTCCTGATTGGTGACGATGGTGAACGGTCCGTATTCGGCGTTCACCTGCAGCCCGCCGGGAAACGAGATTTTTGCGTCCATGTAACGACCTCCCTGGTTTTTTATCCCTTTTTGGATGCCCGGCGCGACAAAAAGATTCAACAGAATAGTGCTTTGATAGCTCAAAAATTTTTGCTACTTTTTTTTCAAGATACGAGGAGAATAGAATGAAACATCTGCTGAGCGCGATTCTGCTGCTGGTGCTGCCCGTGCAGTCGAAAGACATCACCGTGCACGTCCTTCCCCACAGTCACTGGGACCGCGAATGGTACATGCCCTTTGAACAGCATCGCCTGCGCTTGGTGGATCTGTTGGATGCGGTCCTGCACCAGTGTGAAATCGACGATGATTTTTATTTTCTCTGCGACGGGCAGACCATTATGGTGGATGACTATCTCGCCGTGCGTCCAGAAAACCGCGAGCGCATCGGCCGCGCCATCCGCGAGGGCCGGCTCTCCTACGGCCCACAGTATATTTTGCCCGACACCTATCTGGCGGATGCAGAGTCGCAGGTGCGCAATCATGTGATCGCGGTTCGCGACGCTGAACAGTGGGCCCCGACCGCCTCGGCCGAGGAACTCACCCTGCCGCCTTTTTTTCTATCCCTGGGTTATTTCCCGGACACGTTCGGCAATACAGCGCAAACGCCGCAAATACTAGCAGAATTAGGATTTACGTATTGCTTTGCCGGCCGCGGCTTTATGCCGGAAAAAACCGGCTCCCATTTTTATTGGCAATCGCCCGACGGCTCCCGGCTTTTTACCCATCAATTCCCGGATTGGTACTGCAACGGCAAAGATCTGATTGCCGATGCGCAGGATTTCCGCTCTCGTTTCAACCAAGCCCGCCGGTTTGCTGCGGGGGATCATTATTTATTGATGAACGGCTGCGATCATCAGCCGTTGCAGAAAAATCTCCGCGCGGTGCTCGATTCCATCAATCAGCGGAAGACCGATGGACATTGCGTGATCTCCGATCCGCTGAAATTTCTCACCGCCGTGCAGGCTTCGCGGACCGATTGGCCTGTCTTTCTCGGCGAAGCGCGATCCAAACAGAAAACCAATGGTCTGGGTTTGGAGGATGTGGCGTCGGCTAGGCTCTATCTCAAACAGGCCAACTATCACGCCGGCCTGATGCTGGAGACGTACGCCGAACCGCTGGCCGCGCTGGCCCATGTCTATGCCGCTGCGCCGTATCCCCAGGCCTTTCTGGATCACGCCTGGAAACTGTATCTGCAGAACCAGGTGCATGACGACATTTGCGGCTGTAGCATCGACGCGGTTCATCAGGATATGATGATCCGTTTTCGTCAGGTGCAGGACGTGTGCGAGCCCATCATTCAGCGCAGCCTGGATGCGTTGCTCAAACAACTGGACCTTTCCAGTCTTTCTCAGGATGATCGCGCTTTGTTTATTTTTAATCCCACGCCCTTTGACCGCAGCGAGGTCGTCACCGCGGAGGTGGATTTTCCAGACCACCTGACGATCCCATCGTTGTCCGCCCTGGCGCCGGATGGCTCGATCACGCCTTGTCGCGTGCTTTCCACCGAGCGCGCGTTTAGTTATGACTTGCCGGATGATCATTTTCGCATCCCTTTTCAGGTGACGCGCATGCGGGTGCAATTGCCGGTCAGGGCGCCATCGCTGGGCTATTCGGTTTATCGTTTCACGCTCACACAGTCGGCGCTGGCGCCTGACCATCCAGTGCGCGTCGGCGCTGATGGTCTGGAGAATGAGTACATCAAGGTGACCGTCCAGACCGACGGACGCTATACGGTGGAGGACAAAACCAGCGGCCTGCGTTACCCGGATCTCGGCGATTATGAAGTGCGCAGCGATGTGGGCGATGAATACAATTTCTGTTCTTTGCCGGCTGAAACGCCGAGGATCTATCCTCCCTGTCCGGCTCCGCCACAAATAGTGAGCGACACCGGCCTGGAAGCCACACTGTGTTTTGCGCAAACCGTCGCCTGGTCCGAAAGGATCGATGCAAAAAAAGAGAGGCGCATCGGTGAGAATGTGCTGGAGGTGAAAACCTTTTTAACCCTGCGCAGCGGCCAGCGCCGGCTCGATGTACGCATTGAGTTGGACAATCATCTCCGCGATTACCGGCTGCGGGTGTCGCTACCCACGTCGATCACCACCGAGATGATTTCCAGCGAGGGGGATTTCGCCGTGGACACCCGGCCGCTGCGGCCGATGGATGGTTATCGCCGCCATTCTTATTCACTGCCTCAGGGTGTTTTTTCTTTTTTTCAGGACAACCGCCGGACGCTGATGATCGCCAACAAGGGTTTGACCGAGATCGAACCGCTGCCGGCTAAAGACGGCAGCGCCGTTGCCGCTGTTACATTGTTGCGCTGCGTCGGTGAGCTGGGCGACTGGGGAACGTTTCTCACCCCCGAGGCTCAGTGTCAAGGCCGCCGGCAGGCGGAGTTCGCTCTGGCGCCGGGCGGCCGGGAGACGCCCTATCGAGAGGCCTATGCTTACAGCCGGCCGCTTTATTGCCGGGGCGTCGGCGAGCAGTCCGGCGCCTGGCCGTTGCAGGGCCGTTTCATAAGTGAGTGGCCGGAAACAGTGATCTTGACCGCAGTCAAAAAAGCGGAAAAGCGGGATGGACTGATCATCCGCGGTTTCAATGTGACCGGGCAGCCGATCTCCTGCACGATCGAGGTCAAAAACGCGGCAAAGATTTTTCGCACCAACCTGCTGGAACAACGGCAGGAAGAGATCGCGAACCGCGTTCTGCGGATTCCGGCCTACAAGATCTTTACGTTGGAGTCCATTTCGAGTAAAGGCGCACGGTGATGTCCGATCGTCTTTGCACTCCTGCGGTTCCTTTTAACCTGGAAGCCGTGGTCAAGACCCATGGTTGGTTTCAACTGGCCCCCTTTTACTGGCAAGAGCGGGAGAAAACCCTCAACTGGGTGATGCGCCCGGATGATAAAGTACGCTGCGTGAGCCTGGTGCAGGCTGATCGCAAATCAGTGAAAATGTCCTGCCCGGGGCTGTCGGAGCGGGAATGGAAGATTGTGGCCGCCAAGTTCCACCATGTTTTCAACCTGGGATTGGATTTGTCGCCGTTTTACCGCCAATGTGCTGCTGACCCGGTTCTGCGGCTGTTGCGGCGAAAGGGGTTGGGCCGCATCCAGCGCAGTGAATCGGTTTATGAGGATGTTTTTAAAAGCATTTGCGGCACAAACACTCTGTGGAAGCAGGCGGTGCGCATGGTAGGCGCTGTGGCAGAGCTGGGCGACCGGGCTCCGCTGGTTCCGTTTCGTACGTTTCCCACGCCTGAGACCGTACTTGAGGCTGGCAAGCGCTATCTGGTCGAGAAGGGGCGTGTGGGGTATCGCGCGGATTCCCTCATCGCTTTGTGTGAAAGGGCGGCAAGAGGGGATGCTGAGGCGGAGCGCGTGCAGAACGGGGAGGTTCGCGGCGCGGAGCTTTTAACCTTTTTCGTTGGTTACCGGGGGATCGGCAAAATCACCGCGCGCTACCTGGCCGCGCTCTACGGCTATTTCGGCGAGCTGGCGGTGGACAGCGCAGTCATCGCCTATATGGCAAAGACCCACTTTGGCGGTCGCCGGCCGACGGAAAAGGAGGTACAAGATCACTACGGCCGTTTCGGAGAATGGCGCTATCTGGCCTATTGGATGGAGTTCGTGCTCAATCGGGGTTGGGTGCCGGAGGTATGAAGAACCAGGGGTCCGCCTGATTAAATCACTTGAAGATTGCTCTTTTTTTTAATACCTTGTCCGATAAGAAACAGCGCATCTCATTGGAATGGAGAAGATCTTGCGTTTAACAGAGCTAAACGCCCCCAACATGCTGACTCTGATTCGTGTCCTGATTTCGCCGATTTTTCTGTTCTGTTTTACCGTGCACACGCTGGGCGCGTATATTCTCTGTTTTCTGCTCGCCGTCATCATCGAGCTCAGCGATTATTTCGACGGCATCATCGCACGCAAGAGCAATCAGATTACCGATTTCGGCAAATTGATGGATCCGTTCGCCGACAGCATCGCCCGGTTTACCATTTTTCTCTGTTTCCTGAGCGCGGGATTGGCGCCACTGTGGATGATCGCTGTTTTTTTCTATCGTGATGTTCTGGTTTCTGTAGTGCGGGTGTTTTCCATGCGTCAGGGCATTGTGGTGGCTGCCCGTAGGAGCGGCAAGACCAAAGCCTGGGTGCAAGCGGTGAGCACCTTTCTGGTTCTTTTTCTCCTGATCCTGCAACGCGCAAACCTGCTGCCGCTCTCTCTAGCGGTTGATGCGGCCTTTAAGCGGATGACCATGGCGATCATCGGAGTGGCCATGCTGGTAACGCTCTGGTCTGCGATTGATTACTGGCGTCATAACCGTCAAGCCATCTACATGGCCATGCGGAACAAGTAGCTTTCTTCTTTTACCCTAACGCCTCCATCAGATCCCCGATGCGGTTCACCATGATTTTGGGTTGATCCGGCGAAGCGGCCGCCATCTTCTCGTTGGTCTCTCCGCTCAACACCAGCACGCCCACCATGTTAAATTGTTCGGCCATGCGGATATCGGTGTACAGCCGGTCGCCGATAAAAGCGATCTGTTCGTATGCACTCTGTGCCCTGTCGCTGATCGTTTGGGCGGCAAATCGGCTGGGCTTGCCCATGACCAGAGGCCGCCGGCCGCTGGCTGCGGCGAACAGCTCGATGAAACAGCCGGCGTCCGGAATAAAGGCACCGTGGTTCATGGGACAGAGGAGATCCGCGTGAGTGGCGATATAGGGGATGTCCTGCATCATCAGCTGGTATCCGGTTTTTATTTTTTCATAGTCGAGCTCTGTGTCAAATCCCAGCACCAGCGCTCGCGGCGGAATGCTCTGGTCCCACTCGGGGCGCACCAGACAGCGAAAGCCGTGGTCGTGAAAATCCTTGCGCAGATCGCGGTTGCCGATCAGATAGATCTCCGGACCCAGCCGCTGTTGCCGCAGATAATGAAACGTGCAATCCGCGGCGGTGATCAGCATTTCCTCCTCCGCCGGGAATCCGAACTGGGTCAGTTTGTCCAGATAGCTGCCCCGCGATCGGGAGGTGTTGTTGGTGAAATAGAACAGACGGCGTCCGGAAGCGAGGACGGCGTTCAGGAATGGGGCGGAGTCCGGAAACGGAACGCCGTCCAGATACAGGGTGCCGTCCAGGTCGCAGACGACGGCTGAGCATTGCGAGAACAGCTGTACATTTTTCTTTTTATCCATACACACTCCTTGGCAGCGAAAAAAGTACGCCTTTTCCGGGATTAAAAGCAAGAACATTCAGGCGGGGGAAAAGGCTTGTTTTTTATTATATTTTTAAATAAATTTACAGTCCGGGCTTGAGCAAAGCCCCTGTCTGCCGGCCCTGTGACCGACGACGGGAGGGGATTCAACGGTTTTTCTGCCTGGCTGGATAGAGATCAAAATAACGCTTTAATAATACTTAATCAACAAGGATACCAGGAGGTAACGAATGGCACGACGTATGATCTCGGTCGACGGCAATGAAGCGGCGGCCCTGGTTGCACACAAGATAAATGAGGTGATCGCGATCTATCCGATCACCCCCTCTTCTCCCATGGGAGAATGGTCCGACGAATATTCTGCAAAAGGCATGAAGAACATTTGGGGGACGATCCCTCTGGTCACTGCGTTGCAGAGCGAAGGCGGCGCCTCTGGCGCAGTGCATGGCGCCCTGCAAACCGGTGCGTTGACCACCACCTTCACTGCCTCCCAGGGATTGCTGCTGATGATCCCGAACATGTTTAAAATTGCCGGCGAGCTTACGGCCACCACGTTTCATGTGACCGCCCGCACCGTGGCCACCCACGCGCTGTCCATTTTTGGAGACCACAGCGATGTGATGGCGGTGCGCTCCACCGGCTGGGGACTGCTGTCCTCCAACTCGTTGCAGGAAGTCCACGATTTCGCCCTCATCGCCCAGGCCGCTGCGCTCAAGGCCCGCGTTCCCTTTGTCCATTTTTTTGACGGTTTCCGCACCTCTCATGAAGTACAAAAAATAGAAGAGTTGTCTGAAGACGATCTACGCCACATGATCGACGACGAGCTGGTGTTTGCCCATCGCAGCCGCGCGTTGTCGCCTGATCGTCCAGTACTGCGCGGTTCTGCGCAGAATCCCGATATTTTCTTCCAGGCCCTTGAGGCTATCAATCCGTACTATGCGGCCTGTCCGGCCATCGTGCAGGAGATGATGGACCGATTCGCCAAACAGGTGGGCCGCAGCTATCATCTGTTCGATTACGTCGGCGCCCCGGATGCCGAGCGGGTTATCATTCTTATGGGCTCCGGTGCTGAGGCGGTTCAAGAGACCGTCGAATACCTACAGCCCAAAGGTGAAAAGATCGGCGTGCTCAAAGTGCGTTTGTTCCGGCCGTTCTCCGCCGAACACATGCTTCAGGCCCTGCCCAAAACCGTCAAGGCGATCGCGGTGCTGGACCGCACCAAAGAGCCGGGCGCGGTCGGCGAGCCGCTGTATCAGGATGTGGTCACCGGCCTCGGCGAAGCCATGATCCTCGGCAAGCTGCCTTTTGCCCTGCCTCGCGTCATCGGCGGCCGATATGGTCTTTCCTCCAAAGAGTTCACCCCGGCTATGGTCAAGGCCGTGTTCGACGAACTGAAAAAGACCGCGCCTAAAAACAAATTCACCGTCGGCATCAACGACGACGTCAGCGGATCCAGTCTCGAGTATGATTCCAACTTTAAGACCGAAGGCGATGACGTGGTGCGCGCCATTTTTTACGGACTCGGCTCTGACGGCACCGTGGGCGCCAATAAAAATTCCATCAAGATCATCGGCGAAGAGACCGATAATTTCACTCAAGGTTATTTCGTCTATGATTCCAAAAAAGCGGGTACCGTGACCGTCTCCCATCTGCGCTTCGGGCCGCGGCCGATTCATTCCACCTATCTGGTCGACAGCGCCAATTTCGTCGCCTGCCATCAGCAGGTCTTTATCGAAAAGTTCAATGTGGTGGAAAAAGCGGCGCCGGGCTCCACGTTCCTGCTGAACACTCTGGAGAGCAAGGACACAGTCTGGGATTCCCTGCCGCGCGAGCTGCAGCAGGAGATGATCGACAAAAAGATAAAGCTATACATCATCGACGCCTACAAGGTGGCCAAGGACACCGGCATGGGCGTGCGCATCAACACCATCATGCAGACCTGTTTCTTCGCCATCTCTGGTGTTTTGGAGCGTGAACAGGCCATCAACATGATCAAAAACAGCATCAAGAAGACCTATGGCAAAAAGGGCGAACAGGTGGTGCAGCAAAACTTTGCCGCTGTGGATCACACCCTGGCTCATCTCTTTGAAGTCAAGGTGCCGGATAAGGTGACCAGCACCCGGCCGATGCCCAAATTGATTCCGGATGCGGCGCCCGAGTTCGTCAAAGACGTGGTCGCCAAGGTGCTGGCCAATCACGGCGACGATGTGCCGGTGAGCGCCATGCCCGTGGATGGCACCTTTGCCAGCGGCACCACCCAATGGGAAAAGCGCAACATCGCACTGGAAATTCCGGTTTGGGATCCTGAGACGTGTATTCAATGCGGAAAATGTTCCCTGGTCTGTCCGCACGCCGCCATTCGGCAGCAGGCTTACGATCCCAAGCATCTACAAAATGCGCCTGCGACCTTTAAGAGCGTCGATTCCCGCGGCAAGGATTTTCCCGCCGGATGGAAATACACCATCCAGGTGGCGCCTGAGGATTGCACCGGCTGTACTCTTTGCATAGAAGCCTGCCCGGCAAAGAACAAGCTGGAACCGGCCAGGAAAGCCATCAACATGGCGGCTCAACCGCCTATCCGCGAACAGGAGCGGGAGAATTACAAGTTTTTCCTCCAGCTGCCCATTCTGGATCGCGGTCAGGTCAAAGTGGCCTCGGTCAAGGGGTCGCAGTTCCTGACTCCGTTGTTCGAGTACTCGGGAGCGTGCGCCGGCTGCGGCGAGACGCCCTATGTCAAATTGCTTACTCAGCTGTTCGGCGACCGCGCGATCATCTCCAACGCCACCGGCTGCTCGTCCATTTACAGCGGTAATCTGCCCACCTTTCCCTATACGTTCAACAAGGACGGCCGCGGCCCGGCGTGGAGCAACAGCCTGTTTGAGGACAATGCGGAATTCGGTTTTGGCTATCGGCTGACTATCGACAAGCACACCGAGTTCGCCCATGAGTTGGCCAAACGACTGGCCGCCGAGATCGGCGAGGATCTGGTGACCGCTCTCACCACTGCGGACCAGAGCTCGGAAGCCGGCATCGCCGAACAGCGCAAGCGCGTGCAGGCGCTGAAGGAGAAATTGGCCGGAGGCAAATCCCAGGAAGCGAAACACCTGCTGTCGCTGGCGGACATGTTCGTGAAAAAGAGCGTATGGATTGTCGGCGGCGACGGCTGGGCTTATGACATCGGCTACGGCGGTCTGGATCATGTGCTGGCTTCCGGACGCAACATCAATGTGCTGGTGCTGGACACCGAGGTGTATTCCAACACCGGCGGTCAGATGTCCAAATCCACGCCGTTGGGCGCGGTCGCCAAGTTCGCGGCCGCCGGAAAGCCGCTGCCGAAAAAAGACATGGGCATGATTTTCATGACCTACGGCAACATCTATGTCGCCCGGACCGCCATGGGCTTTAACGATTTGCAGACGGTGCGCGCGTTCATCGAAGCCGACGCCTATGACGGGCCTTCCATCATCATGGCCTACAGTCATTGCATCGCCCATGGCATCGCCATGCACAAGGGCATGGAGGAACAGAAAGCCGCGGTTGAATCCGGCCATTATATTTTGTTCCGCTATAATCCGCTGCTGGCGGCCCAGGGTCAGAATCCGCTCAAGCTGGATTCCAAGGCGCCGGCCATCAAGTACGAGGATTTCGCTTATCGGGAAACCCGCTTCAAGATGCTGACCAAGAGCATGCCCGAACGCGCCAAGAACTTGTTGCAGCAGGCCCAGGCATCGATTCACAGCCGCTGGAGCATGTATGAAGGATGGGCGGCCATGAAGTACGGTGAGGGCGAGGATAAGAAAGCGGAATAATCGGCGGAATTAAAATTTTCAGAAAGGACTTGGATATGGATTTATCAACCACCTATATGGGTTTAACCCTCAAGAATCCGCTGGTGCCCTCAGCTTCGCCGCTCTCCAAAGATTTGGACGGCATCAAACGGTTGGAGGACGCCGGCGCCGGCGCCGTTGTGTTATACTCTATTTTTGAAGAGCAGATCTCCTTTGAAGCGGAGGAGCTGGATCATTTTCTGACTCAGGGAACGGACAGTTTCGCCGAAGCGCTCAGCTATTTCCCGCAAACCAGCGAGTTCAACCTGGGGCCAGATGAGTATCTGGAACATATCCGCAAGGCCAAAGCGGCGACCAGAATCCCGATCATCGCCAGTCTCAACGGCATGACCACCGGCGGTTGGATCGACTATGCGAAAAAAATGGAACAAGCCGGCGCTGATGCTCTGGAATTGAATATCTATTTTCTCGCGGCGGACGCCACACAGGACAGCGCCGCCATCGAGCAGACCTATGTGGACATTTTCAAGGCGGTCAAGGCGGGGGTGAAAATTCCCGTGTCGGTCAAATTGAGCCCGTTCTTCAGCTCGATCACGGCCATGACCAAAAAATTGGATGCTGCCGGGGCCGACGCTCTGGTGCTGTTCAACCGCTTCTACCAGCCCGACATCGATCTGGAAAAGCTGGAGGTCAAGCCCGGCGTGGTGCTGAGCAGTTCCAACGATCTGCGGCTGCCGCTGCGCTGGATCGCCATTCTGTATGGCAAGCTGAAGGCGAGCCTGGCCGGCACAACGGGTGTGCACAGCGCCGAAGACGCCATCAAGCTGATCATGGCCGGCGCCGATGTGGCGCAGATGTGCGCCGCGTTGTTGGTGAACGGTCCGACCCATCTCGGTAAGGTTCTGAAAGACATGCAGGCCTGGATGGAGAAGAACGGCTATCAGTCTGTAGCCAACATGAAGGGCAGCATGAGCCAGAAGAACGTGGCAGAACCTGCGGCCTATGAACGCGCCAATTACATCAAGGCGCTGAACCAATACAAGATCAAATAACAGGCCATTCTTTTCTTTTTTGCCAAGCCCGGCATTCTGTTCGATGTCGGGCTTTTTTTAAGCGCACGAATCGTATATTTGCAAATCGGTTTGAGAATCTGGACGGTTGCAGGTTTTTAGTGCGAGGATAATCCGGATGGTTGAAGCAACCGCATCGAACCGATAAAAGGACTTGTTTTTCTTGAATCCTTTTTTTAAACTGAAGAACGACCTCAGCCGGTTGGCAAGCGTTCGAATCCTGTTACCAATAGTGCGATGTTGACGATCATCCTCGTGTACGTGGAAGAGCAAGCGTTTGCTGCGAACCGGGATGGAGCATTTTTCCAAAAAGGAAAACGTTCTATGGAACATCAGGATGGACAGGAAAGAGTTATGCTGCATGCCGAGTTGACCGGAGCTATTTTGCATTGCGCCTTTGAGGTGGTCAACGAACTGGGATCTGGTTTTATAGAATCAGTTTATCAGAATGCCCTGATGCTGGCGTTGCGGCAGAGAGGATTGTCCGTTAAAGCAGAGCATCCCATTAAAGTGGCGTTTCGAGGGGAATGCGTTGGCTGTTTTAATGCGGATCTGTTTGTGGAAGGCAAGGTCCTTGTCGAGCTCAAGGCTGTCAAGGCGATTGCTCCGGAACATCAGGCACAGGTCATCAATTATTTGAAAGCGACGGGTGTGGAAGTGGGTTTGCTCATTAACTTTGGCAATCCCAGGCTTGAATATAAGAGATTATATCGTGCACTAGAATGGAAGCAAGAATAACAAGTTGTTTATCAGTTGTTTGTTTCTTTAGATTTGGCGTGTCAGGATGAAAAAGCTTTTTAGTGGATAAGAGATTTAATCCTGATTATCCTGCACATCGATGTAAAAAGATAAACAGGGATGTACAAGATGGACAGGATAAAGGAGCTTTTAATGGATAAGTGATTTAATCCTGTTTATCCTGCTTATCGATGTTAAAAGATAAACACGAATGTGCAAGATGGAGGGAATGAAAAAGTTTTTAGTGGATAAGAGATTTTTTTCTGATTATCCTGCTTATCGATGTTAAAAGA
>DAIQOA010000017.1:0-39345 GCA_036788095.1 bacterium
GAGCTGTTTGGTGATCTGCTCGATAACGCTGTCGTCGCCATGGACCACCAGGGTGATGTTGGAGGTGTCCTCATCCTCGGTCCAGGCGGCGGTCAAACTATCGATGTTGAACCCGCGGGCGCTGAACAAGCCGGCGATCCGCGCCAGCACGCCGCTCTGATTTTCGACTTCTAAACTGATAATATGTCGCATTAGGCGATCCCTCGCAGCATTTGATCCAAAGCTTTTCCGGACGGCACCATGGGGAACACGTTTTCTTCCTTGTCGATGCGGAATTCCACCACCGCGGGCCCCGGCGTCTTTAACGCCTTCTCCAGAGTCGGCCGGACTTGTTCAGGCCGATCGGCGAAATAACCGGGAATGCCGTAGGCGTCGGCCAGCTTGGTGTAATTGGGGACATAGACTTTGTCACAGTTTTCCTGGCCGTCGCAGTGCGCCGGGCAGTTTACATTTCTGCGTAAACAGATATTGGAAAAACGCCGGTGATAAAAAATAGCCTGCCACTGGCGCACCATGCCGAGCGATTGATTGTTGAGGATGACGATCTTCACCGGCAGGTTATAGGTGGCCACAGTGGCCAGTTCCTGGATGTTCATCTGAATGCTGCCGTCCCCCGCGATATCGATGACCATCGCATCCGGATGGGCGATCTGTGCGCCGATGGCTGCGGGAAAACCGAATCCCATGGTGCCCAGGCCTCCGGAGGAGATAAAACGGCGCGGTTTTTTAAAATTGTAAAACTGGGCGGTCCACATCTGATGCTGGCCCACTTCGGTGGCGATGATGGCCTCATGATCCGTGACCTCGGCGATGGTTTCAATGACCACCTGCGGCAGGATTGATCCGTTTTGACGATAGGCGAGCGGGTGGGCCGCTTTCCAGTCGTTGATCTGGCGCAGCCAGGCGTCATGGTTCTTGGGCGATAATTCATCCAGCAGATCCAGCAAGACCGATTTCACATCGCCGACCACCGGCACCTCCACCTGAACGTTCTTATGGATGGTGGTGGGATCGATGTCGATGTGGATGATGCGTGCTTTGGGCGCGAACTTGCGTACATCGCCGGTGACCCGGTCATCAAAACGGACGCCCACGGCGATGAGCAGATCCGATTCCTGAATCGCATAGTTCGCATAGGCAGTGCCGTGCATGCCGAGCATTTTCAAAGCCAGCGCATCGGTCTCCGGAAAAGCGCCTAATCCCATGAACGATGTGGTGACCGGCGCCTGGATCTTGTGCGCCAGAGCAGTCAGCGCATCGGCCGCGTCGCTGGAAATGACGCCGCCGCCGGCAAAGATAACCGGCCGGCTCGCTTTGGAAATCAACGAGGCGGCCTTTTGAATCTGCTGCGGATGCCCCTTGACCGTGGGCCGATAGCCGCGCACCGACACCTCCTCCGGATACGACGCCTCGGTGTTGGCCTGTTGAATGTCTTTAGGCACATCGACCAAAACCGGACCCGGACGGCCGGTTCGGGCGATATAAAATGCAGCTTTCAGGGTCGCGGCCAACTCGTCGACCTCTTTGACCAGATAGTTGTGCTTGGTGATGGACCGGCTGATGCCGAGCATATCCGATTCCTGGAATGCGTCGTTGCCGATCAGGTGGCTGGGCACCTGGCCGGTGATGGCCACCAGGGGGATGGAGTCCATGTAGGCTGTGGCCAGACCGGTCACCAGGTTGGTGGCGCCGGGACCGGACGTTGCCATGCAGACGCCCACCTGGCCGGAGGCGCGGGAAAATCCATCCGCCGCATGCACCGCTCCCTGTTCATGACGAGTGAGGTAAAAGGGAACGGGAGAGTCATACAGCTTGTCGAAAACATCGATGATCATGCCGCCGGGAAAACCGAAAACGGCGGTCACGCCCTCACGCTCCAGGGCGTGCAGGATCATTTGTGCACCGGTCATAGATTTTTTCCTTTGCTACGTGAAACACTATGCCTGTTCGGCCAATAATAAAAAGTGCAAACCCTTTGGGTGCAAGAGAGACGTCAAGTCGATGATTGGAACGTTAGGAAAATTTTAAAGGGGTGTGGGAGCGTCCTCTTGCACTTTTTTCAGAAAAGAATCAGCTGCAAGAGGTTAATAAGAATAAGAGGCAGGCACAGGAGACGCACACGAATTAGAATGGAAACCAGTTCCCTTCGGCGATGGACACCGACCACGGCCGGCCGGAAAGCCCGGGCAACGTGCGGCGAAGAAGATATGTAGGAGTTTGCGTCCATCGTCCTGTAAAGAAAAATTATCTGCCAATATATAGCTTAATATACACTAAAAAACCATAATGTCAATAGAAAAATATCCCTTTCTTATCTCTCGATAAAATGGTAAATTTTTTTAAAAAAGGTCCTCATAATTCCGAATGGGCGATTTCTTGCGTAAGGCGATCACTTCTCTTTTGTTTTTCAGCTGGCTGGCACTGCTTTTCATCGAGGCCTGGGTTTGGGGACATGTCCAGGACCTGTTCGTTCCAGACCATCAGGTCACCCAGATGATCGCCGGCCTGTTTCAGGACACCCTGTGGATAGCGCCGGCCCTGGCGTTGCCCGCCTACCTCTACTTTCATCTTCGCCGCTGGACCGGCCGGACCGGATGTCGGCTGCTGCTGGCGATCGCGCTTCTGACGCTAACCGGGTGGGCGGCGCTGGACCTGTTGAACTATTTCCGTGTCCTGTTCATCCTGCTGACCATCTATTTCGCCGTGATCTGTCTGCAGCTGCGAAAAAATCCCCGGGTGCGGGCAAACGTTCTCTTCTTCAGTCTGACCCTGGCCGGACTGGTCCTGCACTATCGTCAGCAGCTCCTCCCCAGACTCGGCGGCAACCAAGCGGACACGGTGTCGGTGCTGGATTACAATATCCGCATCAACCACCGATTGGAGGAACGGCAACGGGTGCTGGATCTCATCGACCGGCTGCAGCCGGATCTGGTGTTCATTCAAGAGATATCCGGACAGGACCGGCTGTTGTTCAACCGCCATTTCTCCGCCAGCTATCCACATCAGATATGGGCGGACGCACGGGAAAATTATAACGGCGGCGCGATCCTCTCCAAATTCCGTTTTCTCAGCCGCCAGAACATCGACATCGGCACTGAATACTCGAAAGGCCACTTTAATTTGAACCAGGCGGTGATCGAGATCAAGGGAAAAAAAATACACCTGCTCAACTGCCATCTGTTTCCCAGCGGCCACGCCTTTATCGAATTGATCGCCGGCCAACGCTCCCTGGCCAGCTTTATTCATGACACGAGGATAACCTATCAGCGCCGCAACCGGGAAGGTGAACGCCTGGCGGAACGGCTGCACCGGATTCAAGGACGGGTCATCCTCGCCGGAGATTTTAACGACACGCCGGGCAGCCGCGTCTATGAGCTCTTTGACAGCACTCTGAAAAACGGCTTCCGCGAGGCGGGCTGGGGTGTGGGCGCCACCTACGGACATTACAGCCTGGTCAGAAGCCTTTCCCCTCTTTTAGCCCGTTTCGCCATCGATTTTTTGCGCATCGATCATGTCTTTGTCTCGCCGGAGATCCACGTGACCTCCGCCGAGGTGTTGCCGCTGTCGGTCTCCGATCATCGGGCGCAGTTCTACCGGCTGCGGATCGAATAAATCCGCTTGGCGTTTTTTTCAACCCAGGATGTGGCCGCGTAGCGTACAAAAAGCTTGTTTTCAATCTTTTTTTCATTATATTTAAATTCATATCCACTCTGGCAGCAAAACTTTTGGCGGAAAATCATGAACCGCAGCATCAGCGCCATACTCATTTTACTCCTGCCACTCCCCTGCTCTCCGCAGCAGTTGCGTCTGCGCGGCCCTATTTACTAGACGCGCCCGATCGCACCTTACTATTCACACATCATTTTCTTACAGGATCAAGCCATGTTATCAGACTCTATTAAAAAAGGCATTGAACGAGCCCCTCACCGAAGCCTGCTGCGCGCCACCGGCGTGAAGGAAGAGGATTTCACCAAACCGTTCATCGGCGTTTGCAACTCTTACATCGATTTGATTCCAGGGCATGTCCATCTGCAGGAATTCGGCCGCAAAGTGAAACAGGCGATCCGTGAGGCCGGAGGCGTGCCTTTTGAATTCAACACCATCGGTGTGGACGACGGCATCGCCATGGGCCATATGGGCATGCGCTACAGCCTGCCCTCCCGCGAACTGATCGCCGATGCCGTCGAAACCGTGGCCGCCGCCCATTGTCTCGACGGAATGGTTTGCATCCCCAACTGCGATAAAATCGTACCCGGCATGCTGATGGCCGCGGCGCGGCTGAACATCCCCACCCTCTTTCTCTCCGGAGGCCCCATGGCCGCAGGCCGGAAAGCGAACGGCGAAAAGATCGATTTGATCACCATCTTTGAGGCCGTGGGCAGCCGCCAGTCCGGCAAGATGAGCGAGGCTGAATTGGAGGAACTGGAAAAAAACGGCTGTCCCGGATGCGGCAGCTGCGCCGGCATGTTCACCGCCAACAGCATGAACTGCCTGCTGGAAGCCCTGGGCATGGCTCTGCCAGGCAACGGCACCATTCTGGCGATCGATCCAAAACGCGACCAGCTGATCGCCGCGGCCGGCCGGACCATCATGAACCTGGTGCAAAATAACATCAAGCCGCGCGACATCATGACGAGCAAAAGCTTTACCAACGCCCTGATTCTCGACCTGGCCATGGGTGGCTCCACCAACACCATCCTGCATACTCTGGCGGTGGCTCAGGAGGCAGGCGTTGTCATTGACTTGAAAAGCCTGAACGGATTGGCGGATCGTGTGCCGTATCTGTGCAAAGTATCGCCCGCTCTGCGCACCGTGCACGTCGAGGATGTGGATCGCAGCGGCGGCATCCCCGCCATACTCAACGAACTGGCCAAAATCCCAGATCTTCTCCATCTGGAACAAAAGACCGTGACCGGCGCCACTCTGGGCGAGTCCATCAAGGAGGCGGTCATTCGCGACCACGAGGTGATCCGCAGCCTCGACCATCCCTTTGCCCAGACCGGCGGATTGGCGCTGCTGTTCGGCAATTTAGCGCCCGAGGGCGCGGTCATAAAAACCGGCGCTGTGGCGGCCCACATGTGGAAATTTTCCGGCCCCGCGCATGTGTTCGACAGCCAGGATCAGTGCCTGGAGGCCATTGCTAAAAACGCCATCAAAGCCGGAGAGGTGGTTGTGATCCGCTATGAGGGACCTAAAGGGGGGCCGGGCATGCCCGAGATGCTCTCACCCACCTCAGCGATCATGGGTATGGGACTGGGCGAATCAGTGGCGCTGATCACCGACGGAAGATTCTCCGGCGGCACGCGCGGCGCCTGCATCGGCCATGTCAGCCCAGAGGCCGCGGCGCATGGCCCCATCGCCGCCCTGCAGGACGGCGACATCATCGAGATCGATCTGCACCAGCGCACGCTGAATGTGCGGCTTGCGCAGGAGGAGATCCAACGACGGCTGCAGAGTCTTCCTGACTTTGAAGCGAAAATAAAAACCGGCTGGCTGGGGCGCTACATACGCATGGTGACCTCGGCCAGCAGCGGTGCGGTGCTGCAATAGCCCTGAGAGCAGCCGCGCTTTTGCCTCCATCTGCACAAGCCGGGGCGTCTGATCTAAGAAATAGGTATCATCTTTTAAGGCAAACCCATGAAACCGCAAACGCTATTTGAAAAAATCTGGGACCGTCATGTCGTGCACAGCGAACCAGACGGACCTGACATGCTCTATATCGATTTCCAACTGGTCCATGAAGTCACTTCGCCGCAGGCGTTTCAGGGTTTGCGAGAAAAGGGCTTAACAGTGCGCAGAGCCACGCAAACCCTGGCCACCATCGATCATTCGATTCCTACGACGGATCCAGACCAGCCCATCGCCGATGCTCAAGCGGCCAAACAGATCAAACAGCTGGAACGCAATTGTCAAGAGTTCGGCATTCCATTGCATGCGGACCGCCGTGGCGTTGTCCATGTCATCGGCCCGGAACTGGGGTTCACTCAGCCAGGCATGACCATCGTCTGCGGCGACAGCCATACCGCCACGCACGGCGCGTTCGGAGCGCTGGCCTTTGGCATCGGCACCAGTGAAGTGGAGCATGTCCTCGCCACCCAGACGTTGCTGCAGACCAGAGCCAAAACCATGAAAGTGGAGATCACCGGCTCTTTGGGAAAAGGGGTCAGCGCCAAAGATATCATTTTGGCGCTGATCAGCCGCATCGGCGTCGGCGGCGCCACCGGCCATGTGCTCGAGTACGCTGGAGACACGATATCCGCACTGAGCATGGAAAGCCGCATGACGGTCTGCAACATGAGCATAGAGGCGGGCGCCCGCGCCGGCATGATAGCGCCGGACGACACGACCTTTCAGTATCTGGCGGACAAGCCCTTTGCTCCCAAGGACAAGGAGTGGGAAAAAGCGCTGCTGGACTGGCAGCGGCTGCCCTCTGACCCGAACGCGGTTTTCGACCGGCAGGTCATGCTCCGTAGCGCAGACCTGGCGCCCATGATCACCTTCGGCACTCATCCCGGCATGGCAATGGCCATCGACGGCCTGATCCCGGATCCCGCTGACAGCGGCCTGGCGGATGAAAAGATAAGTCTGACCAAGGCGCTGGCTTACATGGGGCTGAAGCCAAAGGAGAAATTACTGGGGCATGCCATCGATGTGGTGTTCATCGGCAGCTGCACCAACGGACGGCTTTCAGACCTGCGCAGCGCAGCGCAAGTGATGAAAGGACGGCGAGTGGCTCCCGGCGTGCGGGCGCTGATCGTGCCGGGGTCCCAGGCGATTAAACGGCAGGCTGAGGCAGAAGGACTGGACCGAATTTTTCTCCAGGCGGGCGCCGAGTGGCGGGAATCCGGCTGCAGCATGTGCATTGCCATGAACGGCGATCAACTGCAGGCCGGGCAATATTGCGTCAGCACCAGCAATCGCAACTTTGCGGGCCGCCAGGGCAAGGGCGGCCGTACCCTGCTGGCCAGTCCATGGACTGCAGCCGCCGCAGCGGTGACCGGCGTGGTGACGGATGTGCGCACGCTGCTGTAAACACGCCGCCGGTTCACGATTGTTTATTCATACACCGCTGAGAAGCTCTTGACTGGAAGGCGGCACCTAATTTTTGGAGAAACCCATGCAATCCTTTACCCGATTGACCAGCCCCCTGGTCGCCCTGCCGGTCAACGACATCGACACTGACCAGATCATGCCGGCCCGCTTTTTAAAAGTAACCGATAAAAAGGGATTGGGCGCCAATCTGTTTTACGATTGGCGCTATGACGATCAGGGACGAATAAAAGCAGATTTTGTCCTCAATCAGCCGCGGGCGCAGAAAGCAAAAATCCTGGTGGCGGGAGACAACTTTGGCTGCGGCTCCAGCCGAGAACACGCCCCCTGGGCTCTGCTGGATTTCGGTTTTCGCGCCGTCATCAGCAGCCGGTTTGCCGACATCTTTTGCAGCAACAGCCTGAAGAACGGCCTGCTGCCGGTGACAGTCGACAGTGCCACCCTGAGCAAGCTTTTTCAGCTGCCGCCGGACGTAGAGCTGACCATCGATCTCGCCGGCCAGCAGTTGATCCTGCCTGACGGCGAGTCCCATTCCTTCCCCATCGATCCGTTCAACAAGCTCTGTCTTCTGGAAGGGGTCGAGGCTCTGGGGTATCTGCTCAAACATCAGCGGCAGATCGACGCATACGAAAAAGCGCATCCACCGCGGGTTCGAACTCTTTAGCTCGCGTCTAGAAGAAGACCACTGTCGTGAGCACAAACAGGGGAATCAGAATCAGCAGAGAATAGAGCATATATCCGAAAAAGCTGGGCATCTTGACGCCGGCCTCTTCGGCGATGGAGCGCACCATAAAGTTGGGCGCATTGCCGATGTAGGTGTTGGCGCCCATGAACACCGCTCCGCAGGAGATGGCCTTTAAATAGATCGGATGCTCGGCCAGCAACTGCGCCACGGCTTGCGCTTCCGGCGTTCCCGGATAAAAGTTGCCCAGCGCGGTATTGAAAAAAGTTAGATACGTGGGCGCGTTATCGAGAAAGCTGGACAGGCCGCCGGTGATCCAGAAATAGTGCCAGGGCTCTTTGACGCTGTTGACGATGACCGCCAGGTGCCCCTGACTGCCGGCGCGCAGCATGGCCAACGCCGGAATGATGGTCATGAAAATACCCGCGAACAGAATCGCCACCTCCTGAATCGGCCCCCAGCTGAACTCGTTGCCCTGCCGAATCTCCACCCGCGTCGTCTTGAGTGAAATCAAACCGATCAGGATCAGCAGGAAATCGCGCAACAGGTTCTGCAATTCCAGCGTGATCCCCCACACCGTCACTGTGCCCAGATGCAGCACGCCGCTCATCAGCACGGAGCCGACCACCCCGGCCAAAAGAACAAAATTAAACAGACCGCGGATGCGCACAGGCGTCTTGGCCTCTGCGGCGAGTTTTTTTTGCAGCGATGAATGGGCCTCCCGTTTGTATAAAACCGTATCCATGATAAAGAAAACCAGCAGCGCCAGTCCGGCCACCAGCAGGGTTTCAGGCAACAGCTGCATGGTCCAGAAAAACGGCACGCTGTGGAGAAATCCAAG
Organism: bacterium; assembly: GCA_036788095.1. Lineage (GTDB taxonomy): Bacteria > Zhuqueibacterota > Zhuqueibacteria > Residuimicrobiales > Residuimicrobiaceae > Anaerohabitans. The sequence continues at coordinate 8,574 of DAIQOA010000017.1, forward strand.
GAACAAAGGCGGATCGCCCAAAGGGGTCAAGGCGCCGCCGACGTTGCTGACCAGAAAGATGAAAAATATCACCACATGGACCTTGTTCTTGCGGCTGTTGTTGGCGCGCAGCACCGGGCGGATCATCAACATGGAGGCGCCGGTGGTGCCGATCCACGAAGCGATGGCCGTGCCGATCAACAGCATCAGCAAATTGCTGAACGGCTTGCCGACGATATCCCCCTCCACCAGCAGGCCGCCGGCCACAGTGAACAATGCCCACAAGAGAATAATAAAGGGCAAATAATCGATGAGATAGATATGCAGAATCTCGTGCAAGGCCGGTTCGCCATAAGCGATCGCGAAAGGAACGGCGAACAGCAACGCCCAAAAAACCGACACTTTGCCGAAGTGGTGATGCCAGAAATGAGGGGCGAACAGGGGGAACAGTGCGATGGACAATAGAATGCCGACAAAGGGCAAGCCGCTCCACACCGGCAAGAGCTCGCCCAAATGAACGCCCCCGTGAGCCGCTCCTTCCGACGCATGGGCTGCAGCGACCATGGACAACAGCATAAAAACAAACAAGAAACACTTCTTCATAGCCTCGACCTTTATCTAAAACCGGAGCCTCGTTTATTCCAGCCTTTAAAGTACAACTCTCGCGGCAAATTTACAATCCAATTTTATCCCCAGGATTATAAATAAAAAAGCCGATATCCTCGAATATCGGCCTTGACTGTTTATCAGCAACGCGCTGTGCCTACAACCCTGATAGGGGACGTTGGATAAAACACTTCCAACGTCCCCTATCCACCACACACCGCCCTATTTCAACAGCGCCATCTTTTTGGTCGAACTGAAGGACTGACAGGTCAACCGGTAGTAATAGATGCCGGAGCCAACCCGGACGCCGTATTCATCACGGCCATCCCAGACCGCGACATGGTAGCCGGCCGGCATCTTGCCGTCAACCAGCGTGCACACCAACTGACCGGTGAGATTAAAGACCTGAATTCTCACCTGGTCGTTCTGCGGCAGTTGAAAACGAATGTTGGTCGTCGGGTTGAAGGGGTTGGGATAGTTCTGCGCCAGATCGTAATTCTCCGGCGTCGCCACTTCCGCCAACACCGGACCGTGCATCTGAGTGGCGCCGCTGGTGTTCATGTCCTCGATTTTATAATAGTATTTGCGGCCGACTTGCGCCTCCTGATCGATGAACGTATAGTTGCCGTTCTCGCAGGTTGGCACCAGTTCCGCGTTGATCTTGTCGTATTTTCCGGCCTCGCTGAGGCTGCGATAGACATGAAAGCCCAGGTTGCCGATTTCTGAAGCGGTTTCCCATTCCAGCTTGACGCCCTGATAGGGAACCGCCGCACAGGTGAACGTCTTCATCTCCACCGCACTGGGGATGTCAACAACCCAGGTGCTGATGATGCTGCTGACCCCGTCGGAGACTTCCACCGATACCGTGTGCTGGCTATTCGCCGTGTAGTACCGTGAGTCGAAGAAAAACGCGGACGAGTTGCCGACCACGGCATTATCCACCTTCCAACTGTAGGTCAGCGGGTCGCCGTCCGGATCCATAACCTGGACGAGGAACTCTTGAGTCGACTGATAGGGCACCAGCGCATGCTGATCCACCGGGCTCTTGCTCACCAGTTGCGGCACTGCATTGTCGTTGCGCACCATGATCTTGATCGAATCGAGATCGCGTCCGCCACGGCTGTCCAGCGCTTCGAACACCGCATAGTACGGCTCGCTGCGGCCCTGGTTCGGCGTCGGCGTCCAGTTGAGCTGATAAGAACCAACTGGTTCGTTGAAAACCGCGCCTTCCGGCAACCGCAAAGCATTGATGTAAATCTGGTCGCCGTCGCCGTCGGAAGCAGAGATGGTCAGCAACAGCTGCTGCAGTTCATTGATCACATGGTCTCCGGGCAGCGACAGCACCGGATAATTATTGGTTTCGCCGGTTGCGTTAAAGGTGATCTGGGTTGCGCCGCAAGGCAGCAGGGCGGTGGCCAGCGCCACATTGGCGCCCGCTTTGCCCAACACCCAGTGCGCGGCGGCTACACCCGTGCTGTCCGAATAAACCACATTGTTGCCCACCAGGCTGCCGCTTTGCGGCATGACCACAAACTGCACCATGCCGTTCTGCGCCGGATTGCCGTATTGATCGCTGACCAGAACCTGGATCGGATCGATCATCATTTTGCCCACCTGGCCGCGCAGGTTCTTGTCGCTGGCGTCGGTCATGCAATGCGGGGCATCCGCTTTGCCATAGAGCATAAAGGGGATGCTAACCGGCTGCAGACCGGCGGCCGTGACCACCACTTTGTTCAGACCAGACCGGGTTCCCGGAGTGTAGGTGATGGAGGCGATGCCATCGGGTCCGGAACGGACGATCGCTGACTTGACTCCGCCGGCCAGAGCGCCAACCGAGAGCACCGTGGCATCATCCACCACGGAAAAATTCACCGGCACATTGGCGACCTTGTTGCCATAGTCGTCCTCAGTGGACACCGTCAGCTGCTGAGGCAGGGTGCGATTAACCGTCCCTTTTTGCTGATTGCCGGCGATGTACACCAACCGGCTGGCGGTCCCGTTGATGGTGGTGGCCCTGAAGGACAGAGTTTGGATAGCCGGGGCATCCGGCAGATGAGCGCTGTACAAATTCGTTCCCTGGGTGAATCCCACCACCACACTGGCTTGGGCTTCGCCGTTCATATCGGTTTTCACCGGATTGGTGCTGATCACATTGCCGTCGTTGAGCAGCACGCCGAACTTGACCTCAACGCCCCAGATCGGTTTGTTGTTCAGATCCAGCACCCTCACTTTGAGCGGATTGACCAATTGCTGGCCGGGTGCAGCGGATTGTTCGTCGCCGCTGACTTTTACCAGATACGAGGGTTTGGATTTCTTGCCGGTCTCAGTGAACCGCACCGGGGAGTTGCTCAACGCCGCACCGGTGGTCTGATCAAACGCCCGTGCTTCGATAAAATTAACGCCCTCAGCCGGGCCGAGCAGATAACGAGCCTGCGCCAGGCCGGTCGAGTCGGTTAAGACCTGCGGCCCATCCAGCATCTGACCGCCGCCCTGCGTCGGGACGAACGTCACCGGAAAATTGCGAATGGGATTGCTGTATTTGTCGCGCACGTACACGCGCAACGGCGAAGTCAAGGCCGTAGCCACATTGGCCTCCTGGGCATCGCCGTGATTGGTGCTGGCCATAATGATCTCAAAGGCGGCCAGGGCCTTGAACGTCACCCGCACACTGTCCGCCAGAGTGATCTGGCTGTTCAAATCACGCGCCTTGAGCCAGGTGGCGCCGGCCGAGGTGGCAGTGACATAACCGGTCGCCTGCCCTTTGTCGTCGGTGGTGGCCATGGGTTGAGTAATGTTGGTGGTTGTATTGGAGGCGGACAGGATGACCGCTTTCTTGGCGACCAGGTTGTCGTACTGATCGCGCAACGTGATCTGAATGACCGACTTGGAAGCGCCGTCCGCCGGCACCTCCACCGGAAACGCCTGAATCTGGCTGCGCTTTGCGTCTGTGATGTCCGCTGCGGCAGTGGCCTTGAAAAGCAACGGCGCACCGGCCAACAGGGTTGATCCGTTGGTGGAAGTGGCTTCCACCACGTTCTTGTCCGCTCCGGCCACGCGTCCCAGTTTCCAGGCCACGCGGGCGATGCCATCCGGACCGGTTTCCACAACTTTGATCGACAGCGTATCCGCGCCAAGTGAAGATTTCTCTGCGACGCCTGTCGTCACGCGAAAAGTGATTGGATGACCGTTCACGCCGTTGCCATATTGATCCATGGCCATGACCTGCAGTTCGTCCGCCAGATATTGGCCGACAGTGCCGTTCTGGTAATTCCCCGCTTTGGCCTGAATTTTTGCCGCATTAGAGGCACGACCGGAGATAAAAAAGTTCACCGGCGATCCGTTCAATTTCTGGCTGGCGTATTCGGCGCGGGCCTCAACCCGGTTGATCTTGTAGCCGTATTTATTGCCGCAGTAAAAGAGCACGCTGGCCATGCCGTACGAGTCGGTCAGCACGGTCTTTTTAGTGTCCACCACGCCGTCCAGAGTGCCGCCGCCGGCAGCGGCCGTACTCATGACCTCAAAGACAACCTCCTGATTGGCGATGGGATTGGCGAACATGTCCGTCACGCGAACGCGCAACGGTTCCGACAACGCGGCGCCGATGGTGGTGCCGGCGGACAGCTTGGCCGTGTCGCTCTTCATGGTGATAAGCGCCGGATCACCGATGATCGCTGTGGCGTAGAACACATACGGCGCATTGGTCAACAGCGTATTGATGTGACGGGACGTCACTTCCATGATGTTGTTGCGCGAACCCGGACGTTTGCCCAGCACCCAGTTCACTCTGGCAAAACCGTCGATATCCGTGGCTACTGTTTTCGTGGCCAATCCATCGATGTTGCCGCGCACCGAATCTGCACCCTGCACCGTGAACGCCACCGCATGGTTCGGCACGCCGTTGCCGTATTGATCGACGATCTGCACTTTGATGGGCTGAGCCAGGGCCACACCCACCTTGCCGACCTGATCCTTGGCGGTTTTATCCTCGATCAACCGGCTCGGAATGTCGGGCGCCGCCGTCGCTAGAAAAGTCAACGTCGGATTCACCGTCACTGCCGCGCGCGCCTGCACCACGTTATTGGCCACGCCGCGCACCGTTCCCAAAGTCCAGGTGACCTCGGCGATGCCGGAATCAACCGACGTGGCCACCGTCTGGGTGGAGGCACTGGTTAATCCGTTGCTCAACGAACCGCCGCCTTTGGTCACCAGAAACGTAACAAAATATCCGCCCTTGGGCAGATCATTGCGGTCGGTCACCCGCACGCGCAGCAGCTGCGACAATGGTTTGCCGGCAATGCCGGAGAGCGTGTCCGCGGTGGTCAAAGAGACCATCTTGTACGCTTCGCCGGTCACCGAGGTTGCGGTGAAGGAGATCGGGCTGCCGCCCAGCTCCTCGCCATTTTCTTTGGCAGCAGTGGCCGTACAGCTGACCGGCCCCAACGAAGTCGGCATCTTCCATTTCGCCGACGCATAACCGTCCCTGCCGGTTCTGCTGATTTGCACAGTGCTTTCGGTAGTGCCGGTAATAAAAGTGCCGCCGTCCGCCTTGATCTCAAAGGTCACCGGGTAATCAAAAATGGGGTTGCCGTATTGATCCAGAACGCGAGCGCGGATGTCTTTGAGCAACGGGGCGCCGGCGGTTCCGGATTGAGCGTTGGTGGCTTCATCCCGCTCCACGCGCGAGGCCACGTCAGCGACTCCCGCTGCGACAAAGCGGACGGGCGAGCCCTTTAATTGCAGATTGACGTTATCGCTGCGGGTGGAGGTGGCTTCCACGATGTTGGCCGAATCGCCCGCCGCGGTGCCGATGGTCAGGTTGGCGCGCGCCAAACCCTGTGCGTCGGAAACTACGCTGATGAACGTCTGTCCGTTGATATTGCCATTGCCTTTAGTGACGGCAAATTTGACCGTCTGACCGCTGATGGGGGCATCATAGGGGCCCAGCGTACGAACTACCAAGGGCTGGCTCAAAGGCTTGGTGACGGTGGTGTCCTGAAAACTTCCCGAGATATACTCCAGAGCGATGGCCACAGCCGCGGTGGAGGTGGCCGTAAAGGTGACCGTTTCCGGATTCATGCCCGCAGCCGTCGCCCGCACCAGATGCTGTTCGCTGGGCAGGCTGCCGATGAACAGATTCACCTGCGCCAGACCTTGGTCATTGGTCATCACTGTGACCGATTTATTCAAATTGCTCGGATTGTCCAAATAGGCATCCGTGCCCTGGATCACGGTAAAGACCACCGGAAATCCAGCGATGGGATTCTCACCACATTTATCGGTGATCTTGACCACCAACGGTTTTTCCAGATTCACGCCCACAGGGCCCTGCTGCACATTACCGGAAACAATTTTCAGCACTGCGGCCGCATCCGCATTGCCGGTGGCGGTGAACACAATGGGGCTGCCGGCCAAACCGGGCGTTTGCGCCTCCACCGTGTTGATGCCGGCCACAGCGCCGGGCTTCCAATACACCTGCGCCAAGCCTTCGCTGTTGGTTTTGATGGTGACCGTGGAGCTGTAACTCTCCGGGCTCAAAGCGCTGACGCTGCCGCCTCCGCTCGTCACCTTAAACTCCACCGGATAGGTGGCAAAGGGCAGGTCGTTGTTGCCGATGACCTTGACGATTAGGGGATTAGGCAGCCGGTCGCAGGAGAAGCCTGTTTGATCGTCGCCGCTGACAAATTCGATCTGCTTCGGCGGTACGCCCGGCTTGACGTAAAAAGTGACCGGCGCGTTTCTCAACGTAACCCCGCCACCGTCTGTGGCCGTGGCCTCGATCACATAAAACGTTTCCAAAAGGGATAGGGTGAGATAAGTGTTGGCTTCGCCTTGTTCGTTGGTGACCGCTGAGGCGGTGGACAAGGTTCCATCACCGCTGACAATACTGAAGCGGACCGTGGCGCCTGGCACACGGTTGCCGTAGCTGTCCAAAACCAGCGCCTGGATCGGATCGGTCATCCTCTGTCCAGCTGTCCCCTTCAGGGTGTCGAGTTTCGTGCCTTTGACCAGGCTGTAGGCCGGGCCCGGCGTCGGGTCCAAAGTAAAATTCACCGGCGCTCCGTTCAGCATGGTCTGACCGTCGGAGGTGTAGCCCATGGCCTGCACCACCACGTTGGTGTCTGCGTCAGAGCCAAAGGTCACCCGGGTGGAAGCAATGCCGTCGGCGTTGCTGACATTGCTGAAAAGCGGACCGCTGCCGCCGGTTCCCGACGGGCTGGCTTCACGGTACATGATCCGATCCCAGAGTGCGACTTTGTCCCAATCCCAGCCGGGGTTCTTGGTGACGTAAAATTTAATCGTGTGCACGCCGCGGCTGACCGTATAGTAGCCGACTTTATACCAGACAAACGAGCTGCTGATCGGCGCAGCGTTGACCGCCAGACTGTCCTTGTCATCCAACATGAAATAGCCGCGGTTGTGCTTAGAATCCGAGGCCCGGCATCTGAGCCAAAAATCATAGATCATGTCCTGGGGCGAGTAAAAGGTCATGGTCAAAGGCACGGTGCCGGTCTGATTGACCGTGTCCGGCGTGGAGACATACTTGCCTCCGGAGGCCCCGGTATCCGTCGCTTCAAAGGCCAGACCGCCGAGAGTGGCGTCTTCGCACTCTTTCCAGATTTTGCCGTCGAACTCGTTGGTGTCCACGCTGAGCGTGGCGCTGCCTTCGTTGACGGAAAAAGAGATCACCGCGCCTTCCACCGGCAGGTTGGCATTGTCGGTCACCCGTACAGCGACCGAGTCGGGCAGTTCGGTGTTGATGGGCCCGGTTTGATTGTTGCCGTAGAACTCGACCATCTGGGCGGCATCAGGCGTTGCGGAACCGGGGAAACACACTTCAAAATTATCCACCGTATAGATCTGCTTGTTGTCATAGATCACCACGCCAGAGTACCAGGTCTCCAGGGTCACCCCGGCCAAATTCAGCGTGGCGTCAAACTTGTTGTTGATATAAAAATCGATCTGCTTGCCGCTGGGCAGATCCTTGACGACCGCGGTCACCTTGTCGCCGGCAGCCGGAGTGGCTTGTTTCAGAGTGCTGGTCGAGGTGACGGTGGAGTTGTCGGAAATTTTATTCAGTTGCAGGGCGTTGTTGGTGCGCTTGAGCCAGTAGCCGTTGGCGACCGAACTGGGTGAATCCAACAGAACGGCCAGCGCGACCGGCACGAACAGGTTGTTATATTTTTGCGCGTCCGCACCGATGGTATACGAAACCTTCAACGAATCAACTTCCGGAGTCTTGTTCATGCCGCTTTTAGTATAAACCGCCAGGTTGCTCCACGAGGAGCCGCTGGCGGTGGTGGCGGTGGTCAGCTGTCCGTTGACAATGGTGAACGTGGGCGCCGACCAATCGCTGCCCAACGAGGTCCTGGTAAAGGCGTCGGGATCCGCGCATTTCCAGCCGGTGGATACCGTGCCGCCGCCGGCCGTGGCGGTGGTGGTTGGGCTGGAGGTGGTGATCGAAGACCAGTTCGAAAGCGCATCGCCGGCGCGAATGGCAAAATAATAGGTGGTCGACGCCGACAGACCGGTGACGGTAAAGGATTCAGTGCCCGAAGATTTGGGCGTTGGCTCACCGGAAATCTGCGTGGCAGAGCCAAAGTTGGATGCGTTGATGGAAGAGGTGGAGCGGCGAAGGTCATATTGCGTGACCGCCACATTGTCGGTGGTCACCGGCCAGCTCAGGGTGGCCGAACTGCTGGTAGTCGAATTCACCGTCAGTGAACCAATGGCAGCCGGCGGCGTGGTATCGCCGGAAGTGGAAGCCACGATAGCGGTAAAAGAGTCGATGTCGGAATTAATGGAGGCCTCACTGGTCCCATAGATCAACACACCGGCATAAACCGTTGACAGGTTGGTGCTGTTGTCTCCGGGTGTCTGATCGGTCAGTGTACCCACCAGGGTGCCATTGATAAAAACGTTGAATGTATAATCTGAAGCAGCCGTATTCACTACAACCGTCATCGTGCCACCGGCTGCAAGAGAGATATCCGGATTGGCCGTGGCCGTAGCCAGACTGTATCCGGCAGTCGGCACCTGACCATCAGTGACCTTGAACAGGCGAAGGGAATTGCCCTTCTTGGTAATCAGATAGCCATCAGCTGCTGCGGTCGTTCCATTCACAAACAGCACGCCGGAATAGGTCGTCGTCGTCGCAGACGGAGAAAAAGTGATGGAGGCGCTGTTGGGATTGGTCACTCCGCTGCCTTTATAGATGGCGTAATAGCTCCACCCCGAAAGCGTTGCCTGACAGTGCAGGTTGCCGCCTGAGAGCACCATGTCCGGGTGCGCGCTCCAGTCAGTGGCAAAGGCGGAAGGGTTGAGGAAATCATCGGTCACTGCCAGCGCGGCAGTGCCGGTCAGAAGACTCAGCAACATGGTAAGCACCAGAAACTGAGAAAACTTGACAGCGGATCTCATGGCGTTAACCTCCAGAACAGGGTCGTTTTGTTTCATAGCAAAACAATTGTTTGCATTCAGTACAGGATCGGCATGACGCTGCGGCGAAAAAAATATTTTTAGTGCAATAAAATCAATAGCCTTGCACGATCGCAGTATTGATTACGCAAATAGTATGCCATGACGGAAATTGGGCGGCGCATCCGTCTCTAAGCGATGACCGCAAGAGAGAGTTAGGGGATGAGCGGCAGCACCGTGAGTCCTTTGGGCGCTGCCGGGGGGATGGTGTCTTTTTTATAAAAGGCTTCCACAGCGAAATCATCAAAGAAACAGGTGTCGTTGTAAGATCCCAGGCCGATCTGTCCGTCCGGACGTTGCGGTATGGCGTACTGCAGCACCGTCTGCTGGTTCAGCGTCACGGTGCAGGTATCCCATTGCACGCGGACCTGCACGGAAAGCGGCTGATCCAACTGAATCGTAGTGGTGATTTTGCTCAACACCTCTTTCTCGCCGTTTTGGATTCTGGTCAACACCACATCATAGGGATGAAATTGCAGGTAATGATAGTTGAGGCTGTCCTGATAGGAGAACAGAATCGCGTGGTCGGCGTAGCGATTCTCCAGCAGATTTTCCGCGCTGCGCACGGAATATCTTGCCGTAAACTCACGACCGTAAAACCGGTTCGGCTGCAGCAACAGGTACTCGCCCAGCCGTTTGCCGTCCGGACTGTCATAATCCTCATCGAACAGATGCAGGGCATCGTCGCCGTCATCGTTCGCCACCCGCCAGCGCTGCGGGTTCAACGGCGACCAGGCCTCGGTCAATCCAATGCTGAAATCGTCGATAAAATCTGAGAGCAGCCGCAGATCGACGGTGGCGCCGGCCGGCAGCAGATTGCCGGCCCGGCTGACATCGCGAACGTTCTGGATGGAGAGACGATAGACGACGCCCATCTGCATTTCATCGCAGTTCAGCGTCACGGTGAGTCCATCCGCGGACAGCACGGCGGAACGCACGCTGAGGTCCGGTTGCAGAGTGAAATTGGCCAGCGATTCGGCAGAGTTTTTTTCCAAAGGTTCGGAAAATTTCACCGCCAACCGACTGCGGTCCAGCACCGAGGCGTAGACGATGGTCGGAGGAATGATATCGGCCCGGGTTGACACTTCGAGCGTGACGGAGGCCGGACTGACGAGTCCGGCTTTATCCACGGCATAGACGTCATATCGATAGCTGGTCGCTTCATGAACGCCGGTGTCGGTATAGTGTGTATCCACGATCTCCGAGATCAATGCGCCATCGCGGTGAATGCGGTAAAACGAGGCGAAATCTCCATCCGCCGCCTGCGCAGACCGCTCCCAGACCAGGTGGATGGAATCGAATGTTTGCGACGGACTGGACAGGCCGATGGGCGGGCGCGGCGGAGTCTCATCAGCAGGATTCGCGTCGCGATTGCCGACCGCAAAAAGATAGAGGTCGCCGGTCGGCGCCACATAGGTGCTGCGATAGACCATCATGGTTCCCTGACGGTTGACCACCAGATCCGGTTGCCAATATTTTTCAGATTTTCCAGCCACTGCACGCGAGCGATGGTGCACCAGGCGCCTCACCTCGCCCGATCCGTCGGTGGGAATTTCCACGATCTCCCCCCAGTACGGCGCCCACAGCTTATCCGGATCGCTGGAACGGCCGTAATAAGCCACATAAACATACTTGTGGTCCGTGACCGAATTGCAGCCGCTCATGATCTGCGAGGCCCAGGAGGGCATATGGTGCAGCAAACGGATATAGCCGTCCGACAGACGGATGGATATAATATCGCCCGGCTGAACGCCACGGCTGGTGAAAAACTCGGACACCGCGAATCCCGCCGTGGTGTACAGAACCTCATGGCCATAGCGGTCGACCCCCAACTCCCAGTGGATGATGCCGGGGTAGATCTGCCGCTGGAAATTAAACTGGCGATCATACACCTCGATGCCGTGATAGCGGGCTTCCTGCGGCGTGGTGCTCCAAGAGACCACCACATAGCGTCCCAGAGGGGAGATCGCCGCGTAATCCACGCCGAGTTCGCTGCCCGGCGAGCCGATGACGCCGGCGTTGAACGTGCTGGCCGGGTGTTTGATGTCATCGATCAGGTCGTAGACGAACAATTCTCTGCCGTCGCCATCCAGACACCAATAGCGGCCGTCATCGGAGAGGTCGCCCTCGCCGCCGGCCGGGCCGATGCTCTGATATTCGCTGAAACGGCGCAGCGTCACCCAGCTGTCCATATTGCGGACATCGTACAATCTGATCTCGTTGCCCTCATACTTGTAAAAGTGATGAATCGGATCAAAGATCACGTATTGGCCGTTCTTTTTGTATCGGTCGGCCAGCGCCCAGCGAATCCACCACGGCCGGATCGAATCCTTGCCAAGCCTTTTCAGCCGGCCGCCGGTGCTGCCGGAATATAAAAACGTTGCATTGACTTCCACCCCACCCTCTACAACGTTCTCGGTGGCGATGAAATAAGAGCCGTCCGAATTGAACGTGCAGATTTCGCTGTTGCCCATATAGCCGCCCAGCACCTGGCTGCCTGCCATGCCGCAGTTGGTCACCCGGGTGATCCGTGTGTTGAACGCCGGATCCACGTAGGAGGCGCCCACCGCAGCCGGCGGGCTCAAGGTAAAAAAATCGGGTGGCTTGATCAACGCATCGCTGATCAGTCCGTTGCTGCCGGCCAGAACCGAACCGGCCAGCAGCAGGAACAAGCCGAACAGTCTGAAAAAAAACAATATAATCACCTCATCATTTCGCCAATATCATGGAGCGGGTGGCGCTGAACTCTGCGCTGACCAGCCGGTAGAAATAGACGCCGGCGGCCACAGAACGCCCGGATTCATCCCGGCCGTCCCACACGGCGGAATGCCTGCCGGCCGACAGCTTGCCGGACAGCAGCGACTTGATCCGGTTGCCCAACAGGTCATAGATCACCAGGCTCATATCAGCCGGACGATTCAGCGTGAAAACGATCGCCGTAGTCGGATTGAACGGATTGGGATAGTTCTGCTGCAACTCAAAAGAGCCAGGCCCTCCGCTCGCCGACCGGTGCACCGCGGTGTTGACCTGGGTCATGCGATAAACGCCATTGGCGGTTCCGCAAAAAAGGGTGGCGCTGTTGAATGGATCCAGAGCCAGACAGGGGATGTAGGTAGGCACCAGGCCGTTCATCAGTGGTTGCCAGACCTGGCCGCCATCCATAGATTTGTACACCGTGCCCGTTCCGCCCATAACCCCGCTGCCGGCATAGACGACGGATGGCTGTGCCGGATCAACCGCGAGGCTTCTGATGGAGAGTTCAGCCAGGCCGATATTGCACGGCTGCCAGCTGCCGGCGCCATCGGTGGATTTATAAACGCCGCCGCCCGTGGTGCCGGCGTACAGCGTCTGCGGATTGCTCGGATCTACCGCGAGGTAGCGCACTTCCATAGCGGTCAAGCCATAGGACGCCTGAAACCAATTGTTGCCGCCGTTGCTCGATTTCCACACTCCACTTTTCATGGTGCCGATATACACCATGTTTGAATTATAGGGCACGGTCGCGACACAGCGCACGTCCAGATCCGACAATCCGTTGTTGACCGCGGTCCAGGAGATGCCCTGGTTGACGGACTTGAAGATGCCGTTGCTGCTGGTGGTCGCATAAAGGATGTTGGCATTGGAGGGATCGATAGCCAGTTCGCGCAATTCCGGCTGGTTGGGCAGACCGGTCTCCAGCTTGGTCCATGAATCCGATCCAGCGACCAGCTTGTACACTCCGCTTTTCCACACCGCGGTGTAAACCACGCCGCTGTTGACCGGATCGGCGACCAAATCCTGAACCGCCAAAGTGCGCAGACCGGTGTTGATGGGCTGCCAGCTGCTGCCGTTATCGGTGCTGCGAAAAACGCCGCCGCCGTCAAGGCCGGCGTACAAAACATCTTTGCGGGTCGGGTCAGCGACCACGGTGGTCACATCGGCGTTGCGCATTCCCTGACTCATCCACTGCCACTGCGTGGCCTCCAGAACACTGCGATACACGCCGCCGCCCAATGTGCCGACGAACAATACTTTGGGCTGCGTCCGGGAGACGTCCACACAACGCAGATAGGTGTTGGCCAAACTGGTGTTGCTCTCAGCCCAGAGAAAACCGCCGTTCGTGCTTTTGTAGATGCCCTTGCCGTCCGAAGCGGCGTATAAAATGCTGGGATTGCCCGGTTCCATGGACACATCGTTGATATACTTGTTCGCCAGCCCGTTGCTGAACAATTGCCAGCTGTCCCCTCGGTTCGTGGTGCGGAAAACACCGCCGCCGTAAGTGGCTGCCAGAATTTCTTTGGTGGTCTCGGACTTGCTCATCAGATCGGTGATCTTAAGATTCGACAGCCCCATGGTAACGGCGCGCCAGGCGGTATCCTTCACATGGCGCCGAAACACACCGGACGCTGCGGTGCCGGCATACAGGGTGGAATCGTATGGAGTGTACAGAAGAGCGGTGATATCCCAGCTGGTCAGCGAGTCCGCGGAGACGGCAATCCATTCCGTGCCGCCGTTGCTGCTGTGAAACACGCCATAATCGCTGCCGATGTACAGCCGCTGCGCTGCGGACTCGTCAAAAGCAATGGCGCGGATATTGATCGTGGTCAGACCGGAATTCGCCTCCCTCCACGTCAAACCGCCATCGACGCTTTTATAAAAGCCGCCGTTTTTGGTCCCTGCGTAAACGATCTGATTGGCGGAGGGATCGATTCGAATCACCTGCACCGTTTGATCCAGCAATCCCTGATTGATCGGCGACCAGTTTTGTCCGCCGTCGTTGGTTTTGTACACGCCTCCCTCCAGCAATCCGGCGTAGACGATGCTGGGATTGGCATAATCGATGGCAATGGTTTTCACATCGCCGCTGTAGGGACCATTGCTGATCCATACATTGTTCTCAGCCACCGCAGTTCCTAAACACAGCAATCCTAGTATCCAGACACGTCGCATTATTCTCCTCCTGTCCTCGCTTTTTTTTTAAGATCGCACCGGGTCCACACCTTTTCTCCTCACCGATTCAGACCGGCCGTTGTGTCTTCCTCCGGATTGATCTAAAACCCCTCAACCGATTGTCGTCCGCCCCTGCGGGGGCGTGTTTTTTGCGCCAAAAAGATTGGCCGCCACCTGGCGGATCACCAGACCGATATAGATCGAATTGGTGACCAGGTAACGGCGCCAGAGCCTCTTTGGTTCCTGCAGCACGCGGTAGAACCACTCCAATCCGCTGCACTGCATCCACAGCGGCGCCCGTTTGACATACCCGGCCAGAATGTCAAAGCTGCCGCCCACTCCGTGAATCACCGGCGTCGCCAAGTCGTTTTTATACTTGCGCACCCATTTTTCTTTCATCGGCGTGCTCATCCCCACCAGCAGAATATCCGCCCGGGAAGCGGCAATGGCAGTCACCACCTCGCGCTCCTGCTCAACCGATGAAAAATAACCGTGGCGATATCCGGCGATCTGCAGCTTGGGATAGCGCCGCTGCACATTGGCCACCGCCCGTTCGATCAGCTCTGGGGTGGAGCCCAGCAGATAGATCCGGTACCCTCTTTCTGCCGCCACTTGAATGAGCTGATTCATCAGATCGGTTCCATTCACCCGTCCCGGCAGCGGCTGAGCCAGCACCTGGGAGGTCCAAACGATCGGCACGCCGTCAGCGCCCACCAGATCCGCGGTACGAATGATCTGGGCCAGTTCCGCATCCTCCCGCGCACGGACGATTTTAGCCGCGTTGACCAGCACGATGTGCTGGCAGCGCCGCGCCGGTATGCCGGCGACCAGGCGCTCTACACACTGCTGCAGGGTCATTTTATCCACCATGAAACCTAGTATGTTTGCGCGGCCGTTATGACCGGTCACCACCCTTGTTTGCCGCTTTGTTTCCACCCCTGCCTTCGCGGGTTCTTCCACCAGATTCTGTCCATTCATAGCTCACATCCGTCTGATTGATTCGCGCTTTCCACCCGGCATCCACGATAAAGGCTCTCGTAAGCGGCAACCATCGCCTTCATGTCATACTTCCTTTTAACCATCTCATGGCCGCATCGTCCCAGCGTTGCGCCACGGTCCGGTTGCGTCAAAATGTCGAACAAAGCCTTGCCCAGCGCCTGCGGATCCTCCGGCCTGACGATCAAACCGGTTCGTCCATGTTCCACCAGATCGCTGTTGCCGGGTACATCGGTTACAATCACCGGCTTGGACAGCGCCATGGCTTCCAAAACAGCGTTTGCACATCCTTCGCTCTGTTTGGAGGTCAAGACCACCACATCCATATTGGCCAAATAATCCGCCACCTCTTTCACCGCACCCACAAGCTGAATCCGGTCATTGAGGTTCCACAACCGCACCTTGTCCTCGATCTCCTGCCGCATGGGGCCGTCTCCCAGCAGCAGAAATTGCACGTCCGGCATTCGCTGCAGCAGCCAACGCGCGGATTTCAAAAATGTAATCGGATCCTTTTGGGCAAAAAGCCTTGCCACCATGCCGACCACCGGTCGGTCTGGCGGCCAATTCAGCTCAACCCGAGTCCGCCTGGGTTGCAGTCGATCCCAATCCAGACCGTTGTTGATCACGATGATTCGGCTCGCAGGAATCCCATATTTCAGGCAAAACCCGCGTCCCGCTTCACTGTTGGCTGCCACCACGGTGGCGTGGCGCATTGCATAGTGCTCAAAAAAATGGTACAGACGGCTGCCAAAGGACGAATAAACCGCGCTGGCGTTGCGCTCAGCCATGATGGTTTTCGGCACACGGCCCCACCAGGCCAGAAAAAGCCCCACCAATCTGGCTGAAACGTTGCACGCATGAATCACATCAAAAGCATATGAGCGCATAATTCTTGCTGCCGCAACCAAGTATGCAAAATCCATGCCTGATTTTTTATGCAGGTCGAACAGCCGTACATCAGGCAGGCCGGCGAACTCGGCGTGCATAGCGCCGCCATGGTAAAACACCATCAGGCTTGCTTCGAACCGCGTCCGGTCCAGATCGCGAAGCAAATAATAGAGTTGCCGCTCTGCACCGCCGATCCCCAGGGAGGGGAGAATATATAAAATCCTGATTTTCTCCACAGCCGCAGCCCCCTCATGCATAGCCAAGGGCCTTTAATTTTTCCCAGGTCTGCTTGTCAAAACCGGGCTGAGCTTGATCCGCCTGATGCGGCTGCAGTCGGGAACGCCACTTTTGTAATTGGCGGACAAATTCGTTGCCGAGCGGATCATGGCCGAACCGATTATGCTTTTCCTCCGGATCCTGATTCAGATCATAGAACTCGTGCTGTCCATCCGAGGTCCAGATCAATTTGGCCTCGTGAGTGCGATAGCAGCACAGATCGCGCAGGTACTGACTAAAATCGTCCTCCTTCAGTCCAACTCCTTTTTCCAGCCATCGCTGCACCATCATGGTCGCTGAATCGCTTTCGATATACACCGCCTCACGCGCCGGGGCATGAAGAAAAGAGACGCCGTCGCTCGGTACAGGCTCTAATCCCATGGCCTGCAAACAGGTGGGCAGAATATCAACGGATTGCACCAGCCGGTCATCGGTTTCGTTGCCGCGGGACCATGCGCCGAACCGCACGATGAGAGGAACGCGAATCAGGCTTTCATAGAGATTGAACGCATGCCAGATGTAGCCGTTCTCGCCGAAACACTCGCCGTGATCCGCTGTCACGATCACCATGGTCTGGTCGATCAAATCTCGCCGGCGTAAAAAATCGAACAGCCGGCCCATGCGCCAATCCAGGTAGGCGATCTCGCCATCATACAGGGCTTGATAATTCTCCATCTCTCTGGCGGTGAACGCTTTTTTCCCGCCATAATAGAGAGCTGGATCAAAGCGGAGATAGTCCCATTGCCGCAGCCAGCCGTCAGGAAAAAAACGCTTACGATAGGGTTTGGGCGGAAAATAGGGGGAATGGGGCTCCTGATAGTGCACATAGGCGAAGAACGGCCGTTCCGGTTGCTGCGCCAGCCAGTGAAAGATGGCCTGCTCTGTGGCGGCGGCGCCGTCGTCGCGACAGAGGCTTTTCTGCGTATTCAGCGAATCGGCCGTGTCACGCATCATGGTCTTGACCGCCAAGGGGATGCGTTGTTTCAACCGGCTCCATGCCGCCGCACGCGTCCGCAGCAAAGATCTGGACGCTGTCGCCTCTTGCCTACTGACTAGACCGCGATAATAAAAATCATCAAACCCACGGTTCAGTCCGGTCTGGGCGGTGATATAGAGATTGTTGGAAAAGCAGGCGGTGCGATATCCCGCTGCCTGCATTCGATCGGCCAGGGTCGGTACGTCCGCATCCAGATAATAGCGCTGATTGGTATATCCGTGGGTGGTGGGATAACGGCCGGTGAGCAGAGAAGCCACAGCAGCGCCGGTCCAGTTGGAGGCGGAAAAGGCATTCTGAAACAGCACCCCTTCTTCAGCCAATTCGGTCAGGTACGGAGTGGTCTCTTTGGCATATCCATAGGCGGACAGGTGATCCGCGCGAAGGCTATCGATGGAGATCAGTAATAGGTTCGGCTTTTTCATCGTTGGTCCATCACAAAATTGAGAATGTTCTGCGCCCGCTTTTCCCAGGTGTACTGGCGGACCTGCGCATAGGCCCGGGTTGCAAGACGGTCCGCCAGCGCTTCATCCTGCAGCAACCGTTGAACGGCGTTGACCAGCGCGGTGGGATTCGCGGCAGAGACCAGCAGGCAATTGTCCTCATTCGTCAACACCTCGCGCAGCACGGCAAGCTCGCTGGCGACGATCGGCCGTTTGGCCGCCATGTATTCAAAAAGCTTTAACGGCGACGTGTACGCATGAATGGAGCCTTGCGCGACATTGGGCAGCACCAGAACATCCGCAGCCGCCTGGTAAAGCGGTACCTGGCTGGGATCCACTCTGCCTGTGCAATACAGATTGGCCGGAGCCGGCTGGTTTGTCTCAGCCTCCCCTCGATCGCCGACGAACAAAAACAGCACGTCAGGTAAAGCCAGCGCAGCGGCCTGGACAAACAGCTCTGCGCCTTTACCCGGTTTACTGGACCCGGAATAGACCACGAGTTTTTTAAAAGAGCGAGGCACATTCACCGTTTTCCTTGCTTCCTCCTTGGAAAGCGGCGGCGAGGCGAGCCGAGCGGCGCTGATTCCATCAGCGGCCACCAGCACCTTGTCCGCTGCCACGCCCAGGCGAGCGATCAGATCCGCTTTCAGCGCATGCGAGATGGCGATCACGCCATCGCAGCGCTGCAGAACCGATCGAAAAAAAGCGGCAGGCTGTTGAGCCAGACTGTGCGCTTCAAAGGCTAACGCGATCGGTCGGTTGCGGAAAAACCTTCGCCGCAACCACAATCCAATCATCGCTGCGTTTACACTGCGGCCGTAAAGCAACAGCGGTTCGCCGGCTGGAACCGCCCGCAGGTGACGATACAGCCACAGGCTCATCGTCAGCCACACCGATGCGCCGCCCAACAGCGGAATGCGCCAACGGCCGGGGGATGACGGACGGCTCAGGCTCAACAACGACGGCGTGGTGGCCACGCAAAAGTTGTCCGGTGTGCCGTAGAACTGCGCCAGCTCCGCCGAATTGCTGGCGCCCATTCCCGGGTACCAGGGCCTAACCAGCGTCACCTTTGCACCGGCGTGAGCGAACGCAGCGCACATGTTCACCTGCTGAATGGAGGCAGCGGAAGGACCCGGGATCCTCTCGTTGGACAGGTACAGCAGGCGGAGTGTGGCTGCAGGGTTCATCTCACCCCCGCTCATGACGAAAACGCAGGACCACCCAGTAACTGAGCAGCGCGCGTATCAGAGTGATGATCAGCAGCGCCCAGGCTGCACCGACCACGCCCTGGCTGCGCAGCAAAAGGGTCAGGAGAAAAAAGTACAGAATCATACTGACGACCGTATAGCGCAGATGCGCCACCAGGGCCTTTTGCCCTAACCGGCCTACGATCAGACTGGATGACAAACTGTACATCAGACGAAACACGCCGGCCACGGCGAGAATTTTCAGCAGGGGCGCGCCCGCGTCGTATTTGCCCTTATACAAAAGATGCAGCAGCGGTTCAGCGGTCACTGCCAACAAAATGGCCAGCAGCACCGCGGACAGGGTGACGCCGACGGTCAGCAGCCGAAAACGGGTGCGTTCATTTCTGCCGAATTCAGGCACCCAGACATATTTGGCCGCGCGAGCGAGAATGTTGAACAGCTGGGCCGGCACCAGGACCGCCGCATAAAGGCCGAGAGAGGCGTAATCCAAAATTTTTGGAATGATCAGCGTGTCCAGGGACGAAAGCACATCCACAGACACCTCCACGCCCATGAGGATGATGCCCGCTTTGTGCATCTCCGTCGGCACCGGCCGGTTCCCCGAGGGGATTTTACGCAGCCCATACCACAGATTAAAGCAGCCCATCACCACCACCAGCCCAAGATAGAATCCCATGGCCGCGGTCTTGTTCATGCCGATGGTAAAATAGGCGATCAGCAGCACGAAAAAAAAGAGACCGCGAAAACCGTTCTCCATGAGCACGGCCGGCACGTATTGCCGCTGGCTGCGCAGCAGATTGGCCAGGAACAGCGTTGAACAAAAAAAGAGCACAGCGACAAACAGCGCGACGCTTGTCATTAGCGGCAGCCGGTAGATAACCACCGCACCCGCTACTCCGATCAGGGTCAGTCCGGCCGACACAGCGAGGATCTTGGTCATGGCGCCCGGCCAGTCATACTCGGAAGGCGGATGCTTGCTGAAATAACGGGCGGTGGCGATGCCCTGCCCCCAGATCGCCAGGAACGGCAGAAACAGCACCAGCATGCGGATCAGGCTGAACTCGCCGAAATCCGCCTCCGACAAAAGGCGGCCGAGAAACAACGACGAAAGGGAGGCAAACGCCATGATCACCGAAAGCACCAGTGAGACGCCGCCGATCTGATACGCCATTTTCTTCAGCACGCCGTCTCCCCGTCCGGCAGGACATAGAGTGCGGCGGTCAAGGCCAGTAAAAGATAGAATTGGGCATTGCCGCCCGGCGGATGCTTATCGACAAAACCGTGTATGGAAAATGCGCACAAGCCGGCCAGTATGCTGATGGCGGAGATGGAGACAAAGGCGGACCGGCTGCGAAAACACTTGGCCAGCGTCAACAGGGTGACGATCAACAGCCAGAGAAAGAGCGACAATCCCAGCAGACCGGTCTCCCCGGCGATCAGCAGATACATGTTGTGCACCGGCCGTGCGATGGTGGTAAAGCGCCGGCCGATGAGGGTGTCGTTGTACTCGCGCATATTGACCGCATAATTGTTAATGCCGACGCCGCCGAAGGGGTGGTCTTTGATGATGGACCAGGCGATCTGAAACATGGGGATGCGGCCGATGGCCGAATTATAGTCTTCGCCGAACAGACGGTTCTCGATGGTTTCGGAGAACAGCAGGCCCACGGCGGACAGAATCATGAGAAAAAAAACGACCAGCCGCAAAATTCGTCCCAGCGCCACATGCCGGTTGCGGACCAGCCAGAAAAAAAACATCAGCATGGCGACCAGCACGCCGATCCAGCCGCCCCGCGAGCCGGTCAGGATCAATCCCGCGAGGCCAAAACCAAAACTGAGGCCGGCAAAGAGTTTGAGGCCGCGCTTTTTTTCCAACAGCGACAGACCAAAACACAGCGGCAACAGCAGTTCAAGGTACATGGCCAGCCGGTTGGGATGCCCCAGGGTTCCACCGACGCGTTCCAGCCGGCCGTATTCGCCGGTGTCCACCTGCATCTCGCCCAACAGGTCCAGGGCGAGCGATCGGCCGCTGACCAATTGCAGAACCGCCAGAGCTCCTTCCAACAAAACCGTCGCCGTGAGCACGCGCAGGACCAGGCGAATGTCGTCCTCACCGCGCAGTTGATTGGCGACGATGAAATACAAAATCAGGGCTTTGCTCATCTGCACGATCTCCATGATCGCCAGATCGCTGCGCGGCGCCCACAGCAGCGTTAAAATGCACGCCTCCAGATACAAAAACGCCGGAACCGTGATGCGCGGGAAAAAATGAAAATAGCGTTTTTTCATCGCCACGGTCTCGACGATCCACCAGAGCAGCAGCAGCACCAGCAGAACATCGCGCACCGACACGCCGATCGTCGCTGCGCCGGCCTGGTTTTCGAACAGATGCTTCACATTGACGTCCAATGCGATCGGCAGGCTCAGGGTGATGGCCATGAGCAGAAAACGGCGGAAATCGGCGGCCATCATAGCGATGAAGGGGAACGCCAGCGCAAGCAGGGCCACCGAGGCAAATCTGCCCGGCAGATCGGAAAAACGGATGACCAGCAGGCCGGCCAGCAATCCGCCGGCCAGGAACAACGCCGCCTGCCAGCTGAGCATTTTTTTCACTGCCGTTTGCATGAAGGGATCCTGGGGTTTCTTACTTTTATTCCGCCGCCTGCTGCGACAGGGCGGCTACCTCTTCCTTCCATAGGCCGGCACGCTGCAGCAGCGCCGTCACGCCCAGCGCGGTCCAGATCAGGATCAGCGGTTCGATGGGAATCCGATAGCGCACCTCCGAATAGATCATAGAGTATCCCACGCTCAAACTGATAAACGTCAGCAGCCATAACCAAGTGCTGCGGCGGTCGAGCCGGCGGGAGAGCACAGCTCCATAGACCGCAAGAAGAAAGATCGGCGCCATGATCAGAATGCTGGGCCATTTGACCCATTGCCAGTAATCGCCTTTGATCTCCATGCGGCGGTCCTTGGCATGAAGACGGGCGCGATAGGAATGCTGCGCAGTGTCCAGCCGGTCCGGATAGAGCGCCCAGAAATGGCCCAGTTCCTGAACCATGTGCCGCACCGTGGCTGCCGGATGAAGGAGGTAATGACGAAGGGTGTTCAGCAGTCCGTCCTCGTTGGTACCGGTGGGGTGGTCCTTGTAGTGACGGACCGTGGACTGGAACCCGGAAGCGATCTCCTGCTCTTGCGCCGCGCGATCCTGCAAATTCGGCAGCGCGGTGTGCGGCAACGGCTGCGACAGCGTCAGACGGCCGTAATGGATATAATTGCGCACGGTCCACGGCGCCAGAACCAGGGCGACGACACCGACAAAAACCAGCAGGGCAGCCCATCGCTGTTTGCCCTTGGTCCCCAGCAGCCAGATCATCCAGAACGGCGCAATGAAAAAAAATGAAGCTACCGTCAACATCGCCAATCCGGCGAAGGCGCCGCCGGCCGCCAGATAGGCCTTTTTGCCGCTCCGGTCGCCCTGAATCAGACAATAAGCAGAGAGCGTCAACAACAGCGCGTATAAATTGGTCGGATAGAGAATGCCGGTGATGAGAATGAAATGCGGAAAGAGTGCGGCGAACAGGGCAGCCCATCGCGCCGTCCGCTCGCCGTACAGGGTGGCCGCCAGCCGGTAAACCACCCAGCACAACAGCACCCCCACGGCAGCTTCAAACAGACGCATGAATAAAAAAGAGCGGCCGCATAAACCGTATACCGCTGCCATGACCAGCGGATAGAACGGCGCCCGGTGATATTTTTCACCAAAGCCCTGCCCGCTCAGCAGGCTGTTTGCCGCTCCATCATAATGCCGGGCATCGCTGAAATAATAGTGGTCGGGATTCAACAGACAGACGAACAGCAGACGAATCAGCAGCGCTGCCACTAGAATTGTTTTCAGCGTAAGCCTGCGTTCCAGAGAAAACCAGTCGGTCATTTCTTCTTTCCGAATCATTTTACGGGCATCGCTTGGTCCCAGCGATCCGTTTGCTTGTTCATAGGGCGGTTGCGCACAAGGCCATACCACTGCCCCACACCGTAACACACATGCGTGCCGATGAACAGAGCGCAGAGAGGCAGCGTGAGCGCCGGCTGACGATGGCGCACAGCGATCCACAGGCTGTAACCCGCCATGCTGATCCCATAAACGGCCGGCAGCAGCGGAAACCAGCAGGCGGCCGGGATCGAGCCCACCAATCCCATCGGCAGCAGCAGGACCGGATCGATATCGTGAGGATGCCGGCGCATCAACCACATCCGCCCTTTGCCGTAAACGAACATGTTGTGAAGCCAGGCACGCATGGTGGAACGCATGGCGTGGGTGATGGTCGCCTTTGCCAGGTAATACAGAGAGAAACCGGCCTGTTGCAGCCGATAGCTGAGATCGCGATCCTCGCCGATGTTATAAAAAGTCTCATCAAAGCCGTTCACTTGTTGCAGGGCGGACTTGCGATACAACACGTTCAAAGTCGGCAGATGGGGCGCCTCTTGATCCTGTTGATAGCAACGGCCCTGCACGGAACTGTGGCTGCCCAGATAAGAATTTAAAAACAGCCCAAGACTACGATAAAACACAGAATCGCCGCTAGGCGGTATGTTCGATCCGCCCACAGCGGCCAGATTCGACGAATGACCGCCATGGCGCTGCATGCCGGTCATCAACGTGGTCAACCAGTTGGACGGCGCCAGGCAGTCCGCGTCGGTAAAAGCCACCCAATCGTAACGCGCGTTTCGCCAGCCGATGTTGCGGCTGACCGCGATGCCGCGCTGCGGATTGATCATAAACCGCAGCCGGGGATGGGTGAGGCTGAACCGCTCGAGCTCCGCCAGGGTGCGGTCGGTCGATTGATTGTCCACCACCAGCACCTCCCACTCGCCCGCATAGTCCTGGCACAGCACCGACTGCAGACAGGCGGAGAGGACCTCGCCGGCGTTGTAGCAGACGATCACGACAGATACCGGAGGGGGGTTCTCGGAACCGCCTTCCGCTATGACGGGATTCACGGCAGTCATCCGCGTTTCAGTCCGCCGTTTTTTTTCACTGCCCGCTGCCGGCCGCGAAGGGCTGGACAGGAGCGGCGCCATCCCTGCGACGCGCCACAAAACGGCCGATGGCCAGCTCATGGACGCATCCCCACAGCAGATGGTCGATCGCCTCTTTGGGGCGATGCACAATGGGCAAGCCATGACGGTTAAAACTGGTGTTCAGAATCACCGGCACACCGGTCAGTTCGAAAAATTTTTTAATCACCCGGTAATAGGGCTCGTTGTTCGGGCGCACACTGTGCACGCGAGCCGTGTTGTCCACATGAATGGCAGCGGCGATCTCGTTTTCTTTGCCGGCGATGACATCGAACGCCATGGTCATAAAGGGCGAGGGACAAAAATCCTTAAAGTAAAGAGAGCCGTATTCCTCCAGGCAACTGGGGGCAAAGGGCATGAACCACTCCCGGTTCTTCATCTGGTGATTGATGATGTCGCGCGTCTGTGCCGAGCGCGGATCCGCCAACACGCTGCGACGGCCCAGTGCGCGCGGGCCCCATTCTTCCCGGCCCTGAAACCAGCCGATCACTTTGCCCTGGGTCAACGCCGAGGCCACATACTCGGGCATACGATCGCCCAGATCCTCCCAGACCACCTGATCGCAAATCTTTAGTTCAGCCAGAATCTGCTCATCGCTGAATGCATCTCCCAGGTCCGCATCCTGCAACTTAAAGCCGGGCCCGCTGCCGTTTTTCTGATGATAGAGCTCCAACGCCGCGCCCACCGCCGTGCCGCCGTCGCTGGCATGGGGATGGACGAAAACCCGATCGATATAGGGCAGCTCTCTGATCAGCTTGTTGACCTTGACGTTCAAAAACGTACCGCCGGCCAGCGCCACGTCGCGAAAGGCGAAGCGCTGGTGCAGAGATTCGACAAAACCGAGGATGCGCTCCTCCAACAGCCGTTGCGCCGCAGCGGCCACATGCTCTTTGCCGTAGGTTTTGATCAACTGCATGATGCGCCGGCCGGAGTGCGTCTTCATCAACACCGTATCGCGCGGCACCATGATATAATCCACCCAGTAGGGATAGCCCTTCCATTGGCCGTCGGTGTGTTCGAACACCATGTCCTTGATCAGGGGATAACAGACGTCGGGATCGCCGTAGGCGGCCAACCCCATGGTCTTGCCCTCCCCATCCATATAGCGCAATCCCAGACAAACGGTAAAGGCCGAGTACCACAACGCGGTTGCGTAAAGGGGGATTTCCTCCACCAGCGTCATCTTGCCGTCGCGGCACAGATAGATCTCGCCGGCGATATTTTTGCCGTTCGCATTGGGACCAAAGCCGTCCATGCTGATGGTCAACGCTTCGTCAAAGCCGCTGCAGCGATAGGCGCTGGCGGCGTGGGTGCGGTGGTGATCCAGAAAGACCATCTTTTCATCCGGCACGCCCAGGGGACGGAGTCCGTTGCGAAACGTGGCCGGCTTGTACATTTTGAACACATTGGGCGCCGAATACTTGAGCAAGCCGCTGAAATTGTGGCCCACCAGCCCTGCCAGGGAACGCGGCAGATCCCACAGGGAACGGCAGAACAGGTCGGCGTAAAAGCCCGAGGGCGGATACCCCACAGCCCAATAGTCCACCTGATCCGGGGTTAGCCCGCCGTAGTGCAAGGCCGACCGCAACGACTGATGAGGAAAGCCCATCTCATATTTGACTCGGGTGTAGCGTTCTTCCGAAGCGGCAAACACAATTTCCCCATCGCGCACCAGCGCGACACTGCTGTTATGATGACTGCCGGCGACGTCGTTTAAGCCGATAATGTTCATCCGATATATTCCCTTATTAGGTGTACGCCTTGATCGCCGCTCGTGCCAGCGGAACGGATTATGGATCAATGCTTGGGTGACGGCAAGAGTGAAAAAAGGCCGCTGGAGCCTTAGCGGCTTGGCGGGCGGACCTCGATGCCGAGCATGCTCAGGAAAAAAGAAGAAAAAACGACCTGCGCGCCGATGATCATCAGCGTGGAGCCAAAGATGGCCGGTCGAACCTGATCGAGCGTGCCGAACCCGTTGGATATCCAGGTGACCAATATAAAGGCATCTGTGAGAAAACCAAGGAGAAAGATCACAAAACCCAGAATCAGTCCCCGCTCCAGGTTAAAAAGATGAAACGCCCGGGTGAGCGCAGGGGTTTGCGGCACAAAATGATGGGTGACGCTGAAAATTTTCGCATAGATGCCCAGGCTGATGATCTGAAAACCGAGGATGGCGAACAGGCTGCCCAGCACCATCACATGGACATCCACCAGCCGGTTGAAAATCCGGATCGGGCCGGGCAGCAGCGCGACCAGACCGGTCATGCCGAGAACGAACAACAGCATGCCCGGCCAGATATAGAGATGGGTCGGGCTGTAAATCAGCATAAAGCGTAGATGACGCCATCCGTCGCGGAACGAACGCAGATGCGGCGGCCTGTTGCGGCCGTCCTTGTACAGCACAATGGGAATTTCGCACATCTTTAGTTTGAGCAAGCCGGCGCGAATGATCATCTCGGAAGCGAACTCCATGCCGCCGGTGCGCAGGTCCATTTTCTCAAAAGCGGTTTTGGTAAAAGCGCGCATGCCGCAGTGCGCGTCCGACACGCCGGTACGATACATAAGGTTCAACAGGCCGCTCAACAGCGGATTGCCGATGTAGCGATGCAGCCAGGGCATGGCGCCCTTTTCGATTCCACCCTTGAAGCGGTTGCCGACGACGACCTCATAGCCGGCCTCCAGCTGATCGAGAAAACGACCGAGATCGCTGAAATCATAGGAATCATCGGAATCACCGATAACGATCCACTCGCCCAGAGCCGCGCCGATGCCGGCGTGGTAGGCGTACCCATACCCTTTGCGGGTCTCGTGCACCACGCGTGCGCCCAGCGATTCCGCCAACGCCACAGACCCATCGCTGGAACCGTTGTCCGCAATAATGATCTCATACCCCAAGCCCCGGGCCTGCAGGGCGGTGCGCGCCTTTTGGATGCAGACCGCCAGTGTCGCGGCTTCGTTCAGGCAGGGCATGACCACAGAAACACGGATGCTCATTGTCCATTCGCCTTGATTAATACCGGCAGCGTCTTGAGCAATATCTTGATATCGAGCAAGACCGACCATTGATCAATGTACTGCAAATCCAGCCTCATCCAATCATAGAAACGCACCTGATTACGGCCGTAGATCTGCCATAAACAGGTCAAGCCCGGCCGCATGCTGAAGCGCCGTTTTTGCCAGCGTTCATCCATGCCCGCGACATCGCGCAACGGCAACGGCCGCGGCCCCACCAGGCTCATGTCGCCGCGCAGCACGTTGATCAACTGCGGCGTTTCATCGAGGCTGGTGCGTCGCAGCCAGCGGCCGATGGAGGTGATGCGCGGATCGTTTTGAATTTTAAAATTCGGACCGTCCGCCTCGTTGAACGCCTCCAGGTCCTTCTGCAGATGCTCCGCGTCCGCCACCATGGTGCGAAATTTGATGATGTTGAACCGGCGGCGGTTATAGCCCACCCGCTCTTGGCGAAAGAACACCGGCCCCGGCGAACTGACCTTGATGAGCAGGCCGATCACCACAAACAGCGGAACCAGGATCGCCAAGGCGCAAACGGCGAACGCCACATCCATGACCCGTTTGGCCCAGAGGTGATCCAGTTGCTTGCGCGATCCACTGAAAATGGTCAACACCGGTTCGCCGGCCAACTCATAGGCGGCGGTCCGGGCGACCTGCAGTTCGAACCAATTCGACGGCACGCGGCAGAGAATCCCGAGTTCCTGGCACTGGTCGGCGATCCGCCGGATTCGATCATAATAGGATTTAATCGGCAGCGCGATAAACACTTCATCCACCACATGGGTTTCCACATACCCGGGGAACTCGTCCAGGGAGCAGAGCCGCCTGATTTGTGGCAGCTCCTGCAGTGCAGAGTCGGCATATTCGTCGTCGATGAATCCCAGCAGACGATAGCCGAGCTCGTGGCGCTCGAGAATTTTTTTCGCCCAGTTCGCCGCCCTCGGCCCGCTGCCGATGAGCACGATATAGCGCAGGTTGCGGCCATGATTGCGCAGCCGCACCAGCAGCGCCCGCACCGCCGTGCGGCTGAGAATGGTCAGAACCGTGCAGCCCACCCAGAACGAAAGCAGCACCGTTTTATCCAGAGGGCTGTCCGACAAAAAATAAGCCAGGCTGGAGAGAAAGAGCACGCTCACCGTCACCGCTTTGAGAATATCGCACCACTCGTGGAATCGACGGTCCAAGCGCCGGCGCTCATAAAGACCGAAATAGTCGAACAACCGATTCCAGACGATGACGAGGATCAAGACGGCCGCGATGTTGATGAGTTTGATGCGGAGAGCAAAAAAGCCGATAAGATCATCAGGGGTTCGATTCGGCGAGTGCATATACAGCGCGGCGGCAAACGTGGTCACCATAACCAGAATGTCGAGAATCCTCGTCCCGTTCACCAATATGCGTTTTCTAAAACCTTTCACCCAACACCGCCCATATTACCTGTTACCTTCGGACAGATTGTCGGCGCCGTGCTCCGACCGCCTCGCGTCAGCCGTACGGCGACGCCGGACGCTTTACCTATTGGCTCGTCTTGTTCGCATCGGAAGAATAATAGGTATAGTAATAGTCGTAATCGCCGTAGAGATTTTTCTCATGCACGTTATTCAGGATCGCGCCGGTGATGTTGATGCCCACCCGCTCCAGCGACCCTTTAGCCTTGAGAATGATATCCTTGTCGTTGCGGCCGGACTCGATCACCAGCACCACGGCGTCGGAATTGGCGGCCAACACCGCGGCATCGGTGACCGCGATCACCGGCGGCGTATCCAGCACGATGAAATCATAACGCTCGCGCAGCAAGGACAACAGGTCCTTCATCGCGTCCGAACCCAGCAATTCCGACGGATTGGTGCTGATCTGCCCGCTGGTGAGCACATCCAGACCGGCGATGCCGGTGGCGCGGATCGACTCGGTGGCGGCTAAATCCAGAGCCGCCATCTCGTTCACCGCATGGCTGGCGCGAACCGAAGCCTGATTCAACAGCTCCCGTTTGCGAAACGGATCGCTGCCCGCTTCGCTGTCGCTGCTCTTGGCCGACAGAATGCGCTGGCGGCCGGCATACCGGCTGTTGTCGAGTATATCCGCCAGGCCGGGCGTATGGGCAAAACCGAAAAACCTGTGCACCATGGGTTTGCGCAAATCAGCGTCGATCACCAGCGTTCGCAATCCGAGCTGGGCGGTGGTCACCGCCAGGTTGACCGAGGTCGTCGACTTGCCTTCGCGCGGCCCGGAGCTGGTGAGTAATACCACCGAGATCTTTTCGCCCGCCTCGGCGAATTTTATGTTGGTGCGCAGGGTCCGATACGCCTCAGACACCGGCGAGGTGGGCTGCAGCAGTGTGATCAGCCGCTGATCGCCCACTTTATCACCGCCGGGCGGAGAGACCACCTCGCTGCGACGAATGCGCGGGATGGCGCCCAGCAGGTTCAGACCGATCAGGTTTTCCACCTGTTCCGGTGTTTTAATCGTGGTATCCAGAGATTCCATGAAAAAGGCCAAGCCCAGCCCCATGGTCAAACCCAGCAGCAGCCCGATGGCCAGGTTCAGCACCTTGCGCGGCTTGACCGGCGCCTTCGGCGGCTCAGCCCGGTCGATGATGCGCATATTGCCGATCTTTTCCGCCTCGCTGATGCGGGCCTCTTCGTTGCGCTGGGACAGCATGATGTAGATGCTGTTGGCCAAATCCCGTTCACGCGTCAGCCGCGCCAGCTCATACTCCTTGCCCGGCAATCCGCTCAGCGTGCCCTCATACTGGCCCACGGCGTTGTTGAGCGACCGTTCATACGTCCGCAGCGTCTCCAGCTCCAGCTCCGCCTGCACCCGCTCTTCGTACAATCGAGAGATGGCGGAAAGCGGATCCACCACCTGCTCCTGTTCGGCGATCTTGCGCGCCTCTTCCGCCAGGTTGGTGCGCAGCCGCTGCATGTCCTGGCGCATCTGCACCATCTTGGAATTGTTTTCCGGTACGCCTTGCAGCTGCTGATTGACATATTGCGATTGTAGTTTCATCAGATCGGATTTCAGCTGATTGACAAACGGCGTGGACACGTCGGCGATGGATGGCGCCAGGTCCCGCTTTTGCACGCTGATTTTCTCGGTCAGCGAGCGCAGCCGTTCCTCGGTCTTTTCCCGGTTGGCCTTGGTTTCCTGATACAACGCGTCGATCTGGGTGACGCGATGCAGCACTTCCGCCACCTCTTTGTCCAGCGAGGTCACGCGATTGGCCTCCTTGAACCGGCGCAGCAACGCCTCGGCATCTTCAAGCCGCTCACGATATTTTTCGCGCTGCTCCTCGATGAACGAGCGCACTCCACTCACCTCCTCGCGGCGGATGCGCAGATTGCGCTCCGCCAGAACCGAGGTGACCGTGTTGGCAATGGCCGCGGCGCTAAAGGCGTTGTTTGATCGCACCTTGATCTGGATCACGTCCGACTCGGCCATGGGCGCCGCTTTCAGGTTCTCACGGATCCGTGCCGCGTAATACGCGGTGACATCAAAGCCCTCCGGCTTGTCCTCAGGCAACGGCATACTTTTAAGCACCTGGGCCGGCAGAGAGGCCACCACCTCCAACGCAACCGACCGGCTCTTGATCTCTTCGATCTGATTCAACAAAGATTCTTTGTTGCGATATTCGTAAAAAGGATTGGAGCCCACCGGCGATTTGGCCGCCTCATAGATGATCGTGGTGCCGGCCTCGTAGACCGGCTCCGCCAGACGATTATAGATCGCAATGGGCCCCAGTACCGCCACCAGACAACCGATCACATACCACCCCTTGCGGATCAACAGGGAGATGAAGGGCTGGATGGGTGATTCCGTTTGATCTGAAACTGCCGACCTTTGTTCTCTCATCGTATCCTCACTGAGCCCGCAGATACCACACATAGACG
>DAIQOA010000018.1:0-38418 GCA_036788095.1 bacterium
CAAGAATTAAATTAAAACGCCTTTACCCTACTTTATCAAGTTGACATGACACTAGATTGTTCAGCTGCAAAGTAACTGACTTACGCTATCCAATAGCCTCTCAACTCATGCTATGCCGCTCCTCTCGCCATTACAATGGCCGCGCGACACTCCACAATTCCCATTGATGGGCGATTTTTACAATCCGATATTTCGATAGTGTTTTTCTGAAACATGAAAACTGTACAAATTACTATTTAAAATAGCCATAAATAATTTAAAATTATATTTTTAAATATATACATATATAGCTTTCGAGATTAAATCTTGAAAACTATATATTTTCTTGACATCGATATACAAATGTTGTATATTTTCCAATAAAAGACCGAGGTGCAAATGAGTTATTCTGATATTATTTCAGTTCGACCTGAGGTGCTTAAAGGCAATCTCGAGGGCATTATCGATCTCCAGAACCTGTTGGACGGCCATGCCGGCGCCTTCGAGACCGATGCCGAGCTCTTTTTTGAGATGACTTTTCCCACCGCTGATATTCGCCTGGTCGTGGAAAAGCTCAATCAACGCTTTGCTAAACCGGATAACTCCTCTGGTCTGTTCCTGTTGGAGGGTTATAAAGGAAGCGGAAAATCCCATCTCGCCCTGCTTATTTATCATCTTTTGGTGAATCATCAGCTTGCCCGGAAATGGCTGACTCGTTTTAATCTTGATCTGCAGGCGCCCAAAGATATCAAGGTTCATGTTTTTAAATTTACCGATTCGCCGATCCATACCTCTTTATGGGATATCATTTTTAAAGAAATGGGTTATAGCGGCCACAAACTCGACAATTCGCCCAGCCTGGCGCAGTGGCGGGAAGTTTTGCAAAAGCGCCGCATCGTCCTGATCTTTGATGAACTCGAACGCGGCATCGCTAGTCTGCCGCCGGCGATTCAGCAGCAAAATCTCTCTTTCCTGCAGATGATCAGCGAAGAGGCGCGTCGCAATAAAGAGGCCGCATGCACCATTGTGGCTTCCATCTATGACGCGCAACGCGAACCCGGCTCGACGCTGCAGCGCATCCATCCGGTAGAGGTTAAATTCTCCCATCCCGACGACAGGCAAAGCATCGTACTACACCGTCTCTTTATGCAACTGCCTCAAGAGCATCAGAAAAAGATCGAAATGGTAATCCATTCATTCGCCAATTACTGGCGATCGCAGCAAGTCCGCGTTGACGAGAAATATATCGAGCGCACGTTGTCGACTTTTCCCTTCTCTCCGGAATTAATGGATCTGGTTTTATACCATATACCCGCTCGCGGTGGTTTTCAAGGGAATCGCAGCGCTCTCGGCTTTCTCGGCGCTCTGGTGAAACAAACCTGGGGCAAAACGCAATGGATAACAATGGCAAATGCTTCTCTATTGAATACTTCCATTCGCAACCGGATTTCTGACCTGGATAGTTCCCAACACATTATGCAGTGTGCGCAAAGCGATTTGAATGATTTGCGCGAATTGTCCTTCTGCGATGAGATCATCGCCAGCGCCTTGCTGGGCACTCTGGCCCACTCCGGCCATCTGCCTGGACTGGATGAACAAGAGATGGCACGTCAAGTTCTTAGCCCCGGAGACGATATCAACCGCTATCATGGTTCTTTGCAAGCACTTTTAAAGCTGGGCACCTATTTCCAAATGCACGAACACAAGTACCATTTTGATGAGAGGGAAAAGCCCGGCGCCAAGGTCGAGTATCACTCCCTGCGCATCGACCCCGACAAGGCCATCGAATTCGCATTCGGCCGGTGGCGTGAAGAACTGTTCTGCTATCCTAAGGCTGTCATTCATCGAGAGATTAAGAGAACCCGTTCTGAATTAGCCGCTCTGGATGCACGGGACCTGCGCTTTGTGCTCTCCCCAAAACGCCTGGATGACCCCATCCGCCATGCCATTCTGCAGGGAATGGAAAACCAGAATCGGATTATTTTGCTGGAGCCCAAACAGGAATCCTTCAATATCTTTGAACAACCGGATATCTTAAAATGGGCCCAAAGAGCCCTCGCCGCTAGGGATCTGGCCTTGACCACTGCTGAAAGTGAACGAAAAAGAGAATATGAAAAAATCGAAAGGGATGAAATCAGATATATCATACAGGCCATCAGACAGGCAGGCCTGCTTTTTATTTACCCGCAGTTGAGCGATGATGGATCCGGGATCATTCAATTTGAAGTGGAAACGCTAGCCAACGCAGAAAAAATAGAAGAGGTTAAACGCATTCTCCAAACCCAGCTTTATCCCCGGCAAATATTCGAAGAACATCTGCAGGGACATATGAACGGGCTGCTCGGCAAAAGTGTCCGACAGATCGAAGGCATCTATTACAAAACGCTGGGCTTCCCCATGCTGATTTCCCGCTCGATGCTCTATGAAGCAGTCACCAATCTCTGCATCCATAAAAAGATCGGCCTGCAACATACCCGTGATACGGCGTGCGGCCGTCGTCCGGATCTACGCGGAGACGAACTGCTGGACGCGACGATAGTGGAGCCTTTTGAGGATCGAAAATATTCACCGATTGACAAGGCAGGTGCACCAGAAGAATTCGTATCCCCTCCTGAGCCCAGTGACGACATTAAAACGACCAGCGAAGGGCCGCAAACAGGGCAAGAGGTTCAAAGCTGGAGTAAGATCCAAACTCCTTTTACCAACAGCCTCGGTCTTTTGCGCCAGGAAGTGGCCGGACGTTTGCTTGACCATGCCGATAAACAGATCGCAGAGCTTGAATTTCGCATTTTCGCCGAATACCGCGCCACCGATCTGGGTCAATACGCCCAGGCCCTGCGCGGGGTGATGAGCGGCGCCGGCGATCTGAGTCTTGATATTGTCATTCGCAAAACAGGTCCATTCAGCAAAGCTCAGGTCGAACAGTTGGTCGAAGCGTTGCCTGTTTATCAGGGCGCTACGTATAAAGCCGAAATGAGTGTGCTCGATCAGGGAAACGGTTAAAATGGATAACCTTCAATTTCTCGATAAGCTCGTCACCTCGCCTTCGCGCCTGGTGATGATCATCCAATGGCTGCATGAAGAGGTGTGGTCCGGCGACCGCTATAAAACAATGAAAGGGGAGAATTTTCTCCTCGATGGTGAAAAACAGGTGCATGAGGTTGAGGAACTGCTTTTAGAAGCAGTGCCCGGTCTCTACGATGAACTGGCTGTGCAGGCGGAAAAATCGCGCAACCTGATCTCTTTTCTTACCGCCAAACCACGGCGCGCACTGGTGATCCTGGACGGCGCCTCCTTTCGCGAACTGCCCATGCTGGAGCTTATGGCGCGGCAATCCGGCTATGATGTCGTGAAACTCGGCGGCTCCTTTGCCGCGTTGCCCAGCGAGACGACGCCTTTCATTGCACAAAGAATATTGGATAAAGAGGTGGCGCCCATAGAGCTGCCGCGCCGGCGGGAATTGCACGATCACAAAATCCGCGCCTGCCATTATGATGCGGTCTTTCGTTCTTTCTCCTTCACCTCGGATATGAATCCTCTTTTGCTCTGGTCGCAGTTTCCGGACAGCTCGTACAAGGATCTCGGCGCCCGCTTCTCCTCTCATTTTGAGCAGATGACCCCTCTCTACGAACAGGTCTGGAAAAACCTGGTCATGCAGATCCCGAAGGACTTTGAAATCATCATCACCAGCGATCATGGGTACATTTTTTTCGGACCGGGACTGGATTCCAAGCATATCGACGAGTCCGGCAGAATTCTGCATCAGGGGATGAACAAGTATTTCAGCCAGGACGAAAAGTGGCCCGAAGGAGTTTCCGGCTTGCAGCTTTTCCCGAGCCGGCGTTTGGCCATGCTGCGCGGCCGCATCAAAAATCGACCGCAAGGACCTGCGGCAGGCAACGCCTATCGCCACGGCGGCTTTTCCCTGATGGAAATGTTGACGCCCTGGCTTATCATCAGAAAGAGGTAATGTATGAAGACCAAAATCGGCACCGTCCTCGATGAGGAACTGGTGCAGCAACTCAAAGACCGTTCGGTTCGGGAGGAGCGCTCGATCAGCGATATCTTGCAGGATGCCCTGCAGGGATATCTGCAGGGCAGCCCCCGGCAGCGCGATCTCCGCATCGCCGCCGTGGAGAGCTTTTGCTCCAGGCCCTTCCACCTCTCCAGTACAGAAATCGAGCAAATACTCGCAGAGGAGTATTACGACCAATGAACCTGACCAAAATAGCCGCGAACGAATTGGTTCTGCTGGATGCCAACATCTTTATCTATGCCCTGCAACAGCAATCGCGGCAATGCATGCAGCTGCTGCGGCGATGCGCCGAGGATCAGGTCACCGGTTATATTGCGGATAATATTCTCGCCGAGGTCATGCACACCCTGATGATCGCCGAGGCGCGCGACAACAACTGGATCACCAGCGCCAATCCGGCCCGGCAGCTGAGCGAGCAGCCCAAACGGGTCATGGCCTTGCTCCGCTACGAAGGCCTGCTCAGGGATCTGCTCAGCATAGGACTGCGACTGGAATCGCTGCAGCGCGAGGATTTCATCTCGGCACTGGCGGTGCAGCGGCACAGTGGATTGCTCACCAACGATGCGCTTCTCGTGGCTCTGGCCATGCGGTTGCGCATCAAATCGATCGCCAGCGCCGACCAGGCCTTCAGCCGCGTGCAGGGGATCCTGCTCTATTCGCCCGATGACTTGATCATGGAATGAAAACAGAATGAAACGAGCTATAGAAGAATCTTTTCCGATCGTCGAAATCAATCGCCTGGCCGTGCCCGAGCGCAATGCCTTCAAGCCCATTTACCAGATGCACAAGTGGTTTGCCCGGCGTTCCTCCTCGGTCTTTCGCGCCATCCTGTTGGGAGCGCTAAAACCGGCCGGCACCGATATCATGGCCGAGTTTTATCGCGACCACAGCAACGATCCCGATACCAAGGGCAAAGTGATCCTCGATCCCTTTATGGGCGGCGGCACAACCATTGTGGAAGCCTTGCGCCTC
This sequence comes from bacterium, assembly GCA_036788095.1. Lineage (GTDB taxonomy): Bacteria > Zhuqueibacterota > Zhuqueibacteria > Residuimicrobiales > Residuimicrobiaceae > Anaerohabitans. Next base: position 4,988 of record DAIQOA010000018.1, read on the forward strand.
GGTTGCAAGGTGGTGGGCATCGATCTCAATCCGGTCGCCTGGTTCATCGTCAAGACCGAAGTGGAGCCGGTGGATCTGCAAGAGTTGAGGCAAGCTTTCGATCGTCTTGCCTTACGGCAGGTATCCTGGTCCGGCAAGCCGCTCAAGCAGACCTTGCTGGATCTCTACAAGACCGAGTGTCCCGGCTGCGGCAGCCGCGATGCGGATATTATCTATACCTTCTGGGTCAAATCCGCACCCTGCACCACCGCGGTTTGCAAGCACACCACGCCGCTGTTCAGCGATTACATCATCGCCCAGAAACCCGTCTCCATCCGCTATTTCCCCGACTGCGCCTGCCCTTTCTGCAGCAAAACCTTTGACTGGGAGCGCGAACCCGCCAGCCTGGTCGCCCAGGAGAAACTACAAGTCGCGGCGGCGCAGTTCTCCGCCGGCGAAGGCCGTACTTCGGCGCGCTGGAGCTATTCGAGGAGCGATACGGCTGCTTGCCCCTGGTGCGGTAAGACGATAAAACCCCGGCCGGTCAAGAATAAACTGGAACGCAAAAAGATCCCCCTCACGGTCCTGCTTTGCCCGCACTGCGCAGAGGTGTGGCAGTTCCGCGGCCCTCTAGCCGAACAGGTGCAGTGCCCGACTTGTGGACACGCCTATAATCCTCTAGCCGGCAATATGCCGGAAAAAGGCAAATTCATCTGCCGCGGCACCTGCAACGGCAACAAGGATGCGGTCATCGCCGCCATCCGCACCTTGCCGCAGGAGCAGCTGCTGCCCTCTCAGCTCTATGCCATTGAAGGGTATTGTCCGCATTGTGCGCAAAATCGGCCGAAAACAGCGGCCACAATGCAAACCGACCTGCTGGAGCAGGTAGAAGAAACATCTGCTCCTGGCGCTTTCACTGCGGATTCTCTGATCTGGAAGAACCATGGCAAATTCTTCAAGCGGGTGACACCGGCTGATCTGGCGCATTTTCAGGATGCGGCAGCGATCTGGGAGCAGGAAAAGAGCCGGCTGCCTTATCCCAAGTCAGAAATTCCTATTGGAGAAAAAACCAAATCGGGTTTATTAGCTCATCATTATCGCTTTTGGCATCAGATGTTCAATTCGCGGCAGCTGTTGGCGTTGAGTACGCTGCTGGAGGGGATTGAAAAGGAGGAGAATCAAACATTAAATGAAATGTTACTTTCAGCTTTTTTTAGTGCATTAGAAACAAATAATTTGTTCACTAGATATCATTCGACACGATTTCTTGCTGCTGGTGTATTTGCTAGACACGATTTTCAGCCTAAAGTGACCATTTGTGAAAACAATGTGTGGGGAACAGATTATGGAAATCAGACTTTCAGAAATACATTCCAAAAAATAATTGAAGGGAAATCGTTTGCCTTTAGTCCAACAGATTCAAAAGAGATTAAAGGTAAAATAATGCAAGTTGTATCTACAGATAAAATTGTTGATAATATAGTTACAAATAAAGTACATCTTTATTGTTATTCTTCTGGGAAAATTGAAATCACCCAAAGCAATTCAGTAGATTGTGTTATTACTGATCCGCCTTATGCAGGCAATGTCAATTACTCGGAATTAGCGGATTTCTTCTATTCATGGCTACGGCTTATTTTATATAAAAAATATCAATGCTTTGCCTCTGAAATGACGCCAAAATTGGAAGAGATAATTCAAAATCCAACACGAAGAAAAAGTGCGGTCGATTATGAAAATGGATTATCGCAGGTATTTAAAGAATCAAATCGTTTGCTGAAATCCGAGGGATTATTAATTTTTACATTCCATCATTCTGAAGACGAGGCATGGGTATCCCTATTGAAAGCTCTTTTTTATGCTGGTTTTATACTTGAAAGCGTATATCCAATCAATGGCGAAGCAGAAAATTCGTTGCATTTAATGGACAAGGAGGCCATCTCTTACGACCTCATCCACGTCTGTCGCAAAAGGCCGCACGGCGAACAAACCGACACGCGTTCCTGGGCAGGCATCCGCCAGGAGATCCGCCGCCGAGGCCGCGACGAAGCCCGTCTGATCGAATCCGGCCGCTATGGTCAAGAACGGCTCAGCCCAGCAGACATCACCATCCTGCTCATCGGCAAGTGCCTCGAACTGTACAGCCGTCATTTCGGCGCCATCGTCGACCATGAAGACCAGCCGGTTCCCATCCATCGCGCATTAGCCGAGATCCGCATGTTGGTGGATCAAATCCTCAGCCAGGAGCGCCCCCTACCCCCTGAGCTGGAAACGATCGACATCCCCTCCTACATCTATTTCACTACTTTGTGCCGCCAGCGCGAGATCAAAAGCGATGACATCAGCAAATCGATGCGCGGAATAATCAGCGTGGATGAACTGAAAAAGGCGGGCTTGATCATCAAGGGCAGAGAAAAACGCGGCCGTTCATTCGAGGTCAAGCAGCCCCTGGAGCGGCTGAACGATTTGAAAGAAAAATTCAGCCATCAAGCCCTCGCCGCCCAGATGGACCTTTTTGCCGAAAGCGAAGATGCGGAGCTGCCCGGTGATTTGTTGTTGGTGGATTGCGTCCACTTGCTCCTGGGGCTCGCCGAGGCCGGCGAAAATGTTTTGCCATGGCTGGAGCGACTACGCGGATTAAAACCGCGCCTGCGCGCCGCCCTGGTCTTTCTACGGGAGCAGAATAAAAATTTTGCCGCATCCATAGATAAAATCCTCGGCCTGGTCGATGAGCGTACTTTATTCGGCAAATGATTGAGAAAAGCAACCAGATTTCAAATATGGCACATCATGAATTGGCAAAGCGTGCATAGGAAAAAGCAGGAATAGCGAGGAACATACATGCCAGGGTATCAATTGATTCAGGATAAATATTTGTCCCCCCCTTTGCCGGCTAACAAAGGGGTCAAGGCCAACAACCGCCGGATCGGATTTCTCGATTTTTTAAAGGAACTGGAGGACGAGCATTTCCCCTATCATGAAGAGAGCTCTTTATGTGTGGTGGGCCTGGAAGACGTGCTGTTGTTTTCACGGCCGGAGATGACCGCCATGGCCCACACCATCCATCAAAAATTGCAGCGGGCGGCGCGTCATTTTGAGAATAACAATTGCTTCTGGGTGCAGATCGTTTTCCGCAGCGAGCTGGTGCGCGGCGAAACCCTGCGGGTGAACCATCCGGCCGTAGAATTGCCGATCTATCTGATCTTCGGTTCCCCGCCACCGGAAAACATCGGCGAGCATGCCGTTTGCTATCGCTGCTCCTTTAATTTGAGCAGTATATGAAAACATTGGACCCATTTTGCCGCTTGGGTCAGATTAAATTGTTGACCATATTTTCCGTAATAATTTCAGGATCGGCCTGTTATGGCATCAGCAGATTATAAAATAACCGAAGGTCAGCGGGTCCGGGTGACGAATCGTCAAGACCTGGGTATCGGCGAAGTGCTCCGGGTCAGAGAGCTCTTCGGCATCTATCAAGCGGATGTCCTCTTTGAAGATCAGCGCGGCCGCCGGTTGGAAAGTTTCCCCATCGAACGGCTCGAGCTTGCTCCCGATCTCTGGCAGCGACTCGGTCAGGCACAATCCGATCTTCCGATAGATTTCTTCCTCAAGCAGTTGGCTTTTCTTTTTCCGCTGCAAAACAGCGGCGGACAGCTCTCCAACAGCCGCACCCACCTTCTGCCGCATCAAATTCTGCTGACACGGGATGTCGTGCTGTCCTCCCGCCGCCGGCTGCTCATCGCCGATGAGGTCGGTTTGGGCAAAACCATCGAGATGGGGATGATTCTGCGCGAGCTGATCGCCCGCGACCAGGCACGGCGGATCCTGATCGTCACCCCCGCCGGGCTGATAAAAAACTGGCAGGATGAGCTGCGCGATGCATTCAGACTTTATTTCAAGATCCTGGGCACTGACTTTATCGAACACAGCGTCAGCTCGTGGGAACAGGAGGAAAAAGTCATTGCCTCCATCGATACGATCAAGAAGCCGGCACGTATGGAACGACTGCTGAACGCCCCAACCTGGGACCTCATCGTTTTTGATGAGGCGCATCACATCAGCCGCATGCAATACGGCAAAAAAATCAATACCACCCAGAATTACCGGCTTGCCGAGGCGTTGCGCTATCACACGCGCGATCTGTTTTTTCTCTCTGCCACGCCGCATCAGGGAGATACCTTTCAGTTCTGGTCTTTGGTGCAATTGTTGGATGACTCTATTTTCGAAAACGATCAAGCCTTGCAGGCGCACCGGGGTTTGTTGAACAGCGTGATGGTACGCCGAACCAAGCGGGAAGTCACGGACGCTCACGGTCAGCCCATTTTCATGCGCCGGCAGGTGCACACCCAGAGTTTTCAGCTCTCGACGCGCGAGCAGTACTTTTATGAACAATTAACCCTGTATCTGAAAGAGGGCTACTCTGCCGCCGGGCTGGGCCAGGCAAAGACGACTGCGGAACAGCGCGCCATCGGCTTTGTCATGACGACCTTTCAGAAAATCATGTCATCCAGCTTGCGCGCCATCCGTCAGGCGCTGCGCCGGAGACTGCTGGTTCTACTGATCAGACAGCATTTCACTCTGGAAGGCCAGAGGCGCAAAAGTCCTCACGCTGAGGGCATCGCAGAGGACATCATGCGGGTGCATGACGAAATGAGACAAGTGGCGTCAGAGATTTTGGGTATTCACAATCCATTAGCCAGGCAAGTCGATCTGGATGCCTATATCGCGCAGACGCGGCAAAGAATCAGCAAAAAATATCAGCTGGAGGATGATACCACGGAATGGGCGATCGAGGGCGAAGACGACGATGAAAACATCATCTATGGACCCTCGGATATCCCTAATGAAATCGCCAAGGTGCGGGGTCTTCTGCAAATCATCCCCGGCACGCGGGACCGGAAATTCGATACCTTGTTGCGCGCCATAGACGGTATTCGCGCCGGTCATCCCGAGGAGCGATTTATTATCTTTACCCAGTACCGGGAAACGCTCGAATTCTTGCGTGAAGAACTCGAACAGATCTATGGCAAGGCCAAAGTGGTCACCATCAAAGGTGGCCCGCTTGCGGACAAGCTGGAAGCGGTTGAAAAAATCTGGGCAGAAAACGGCGCGCAATTCCTCATCAGCACCTCCGCCGGCGGAGAGGGAATCAATCTGCACGTGGCTCACATCTTGTTCAACTATGATCTGCCGTGGAATCCCATGGCCGTCGAGCAGCGCATCGGCCGCGTGCATCGTTTCGGCCAATACGATACGGTTCAGGTTTATAATCTGGTGGCTGAGGATACGGTTGAGGCGCAGATCTACCATATTTTGGAAAACAAATTAAGAGAGATTGCTGCGCAGATCGGGAAAATGGACCTAAACACCGGGGAACCGACAGAAGATTTTCGTTCGGACATTCTCGGCTTTATCGGCTCTTCACCCAACTATCAGGATCTTTACAAGCGGGCATTGATCGATCGCGATTACGCGCGCACCGAAAGGGAAATCTCCGCGGCCATGGAAAATGCGCGCCAGGCCAGTGACGCCTTGAAGGATCTGACGCAGGACCTCAATGCTTTCAGCCTGAGCGATTATCAGGCGCTGGAAAACAAGATCTCGCTCCAGGATTTGCAGCAGTTTTCGCAAAACGCCGTCTTGAGAATGGGCGGCGGGATTTTGCCGAATGGGGATGGATACAAAATCGATGTGCCCAAGGCCTTGTTGCATTATCCGAACATTTTGCCGCGATACGAGAGCGGCACCTTTGACCGCGAGATCGCCATGCGCAAACGCCGTATAGAGTTCTTTGGCCTGGGACATCCGTTGATAGATGCCCTGATCAGCCACTGGCAGCAACCGGAGATCCATGGAGAAATAGTGCTGTTGCCCAGAACGGCCAATGAATCGGAAAATTATCTTGTCACGCTGGTCAGCATTATATTGGAATTGGAAGACAAGAACCGACATGATGAAGTCAAGATCATCCGCTTATCCCAAAACGGCGACATTCAGCTCATGTCCGAGGACTGGCTCTTGAAAAGAGCGGCTGATTTTTCTGCTCAACTTGATCATACACCCGCAACTTTCGATGCAGGGTTCGTAGGCAAATTCAAGGCGAATTATGAAGGCGCCCTTGCCGCTCTGGTCTCGCAGGCAAAGATGTCGGTCAAACCGGCTATTCTAAACGCGAGAATTAATTTGATGGGATTGATGTATTTTTCCAATTAGGGTTTACTGAAAAGGTCAGACAGACGCTTTTGTGGCCCCAATGCCCGAAAAAGTGTTCAATTAATTCTCTGTTCCAGTGCCAGTTCTGCAGACCTGGTTGACCATACAGACTCATAAGGGATAAAGCACAAGCCCGATGATGGACTCAAAATGAGCATCAAAGGTGGCAAGCGCAGCGCCATTCTGCAGGGCTTGTGCGGCAATCCAGACATCGTTGATGGGGATCGGCTTGTGGATCGCTGCGAGTTGGTGTTTGAGACGTCCGAAGAGGACGGCCGTCGATGCATCGGCGGTCAAGACCGTGACATTAGGTTTATCCATGAATCGCTGCAGAAGGGCGCGATTCTCTTTTTGTCGGTTTGCCCCGTAGAACCCGACCCACAATTCTCCCAAGACAAATATGGAAAGTTACACGCTATCAGCCCGATTCAGGGCTGCCAGTACCGCTTTGTCGCCGCTGAAAAAACGGCTGATAACATTGGTATCCAGGAGTAATTTCATGACCAGTCCCCGGCTTGAAGGTGGTAGAAGTCAGCGGTATTTTCCTCAAACTCCTTTAGTTCCGCAGCCGACCAGACGCCGCAGAGATCGCTGAAATCAACGGGCGGTTTTTTTATGCTCCCCAAGCCAAGAGCCTGGCGCAGGAGCTGCATGATCGTTCGATTCAGACTGGTGCTGTGTTTGTTCGCCAGTTTCTCGATCTCATTTACCAGCTCTTCATCGAGCTGGTGCACTGTAATGGATTTCATGGTGAGGCCTCATGGTTCAAAAAATGGTTCATATTTAATTATAAATAGTTCATTTCATTGACTCTGTCAAGATCTTTTTGATGCTGATCGAGGTCAGCCACTTTAGATTTTGCGTGCCGCAAAGAAAATCCTGTTAATTCTGTAAAAAAATCATGAAATTGGGGCTGATAAACGGCAAAAAATGATTGCGATCGTGACCTCCGCATGGACAACGCTGAGAAAATCGGCGAGGACAAAGTATCCTCTCTGCTGGTGAAATTTTCCATCCCCGCCATTATCGGCATGGTGGTCAACGCCCTCTACAATGTCGTGGATCGGATCTTTATCGGCCAGGGGGTGGGATCTCTCGGCATCGCCGGGGCGACGGTGGGCTATCCGGTCATGCTGGTGCAGATGGCCTTTGGCATGCTGATCGGGCTGGGTGGCAACGCACTGGTCTCCATCCGCCTCGGCGAGCAGCGTAGGGATGAGGCTGAGCGGGTCCTCGGCAACGCCCTGGTTCTCCTCGCCGCCGTCTCGTTGATCCTGACCGTGCCCAGTCTGATCTTCCTCAAGCCGTTGCTGCGGCTTTTCGGCGCCAGTCCGGTGAGCATGCCCTATGCGGTGGAGTATATGCAGGTCATTCTCCTGGGCACGGTGTTCTCCGCGGTGGGATTCGGCCTGAACCATTTTATCCGCGGCGAAGGCAATCCGCGCATGGCGATGAAGACCATGTTCATCGGCGCAGGGCTCAACGCGCTTTTAGACCCGCTTTTTATTTTCGTTTTTCACTGGGGCGTAGCCGGGGCGGCTATCGCGACGGTCATCTCCCAGGCGGCCTCGATGATCTGGGTGCTCCATTATTTCATGAGCAAAAAGAGTCTGCTGAGACTAGTACGGGCCAACCTCAGATTGCGCAAGCGCATCGTTGTAAAAATTCTCTCCATCGGTTCGCCCCCCTTTGCCATGCATCTTGTGGCCAGCCTCTACGCGGTCATCCTTAACAATCAATTGCAACACCATGGCGGCGATCTCGCCATTTCGGTTATGGGGATACTCAACAGCCTCGCCATGCTGTTCCTGATGCCGATATTCGGCATCAACCAGGGCAGCCAGCCCATCATCGGCTATAATTACGGCGCAAAAAAATTTGACCGCGTTCACGCCACGGTCCGACTCGCCCTCATTGCGGCCTCAGTCGTGGCCGCGATCGGATTTTTTATTGCACACCTTTTCCCCAAGCTGCTCATTCAACTGTTCAATCCCAATGACGCCCAATTGATCGACATGGGCGGACATGCCATGCATATTTATTTTCTCATCATGCCGATCATAGGCTTTCAGGTGGTCAGCTCCAGCTATTTTCAGGCGGTGGGCAAACCCAAACAGGCGATGTTGCTTGCCCTCTCACGCCAGCTGATTTTTCTCATTCCTCCATTGCTCATGCTGCCCCGTTTTTACGGACTGGATGGCGTCTGGATGGTTTCGCCCGTCTCCGATCTGCTGTCAGCCATCCTGGCCGGGTCCCTGCTTTATCGCGAGATGAACAGACTTGGTCGCCTGTGAGAGTTGGAAACTCATTTTTCAGGGCTCAGCAGAACAATGCAACCCAAAGATCCATGTATCATTCAACATTGAAAAATCCGCTAAAATCTCTAATTCTTTCATGAAAAAAGCCGCATTCATAAAAAACTTACTGTTAGCATAATTATATTTTATATTTGGACGTCTATTTATAAAATATGGTTATAAAATGCACCAACATCCTTTCTGGATAAGTAAAATAGAGCATGCCTGGCAAAGGCGACCGATCGTCTGGTTATCAGGAGCACGCCGGGTTGGCAAAACGACTTTGGCAAAAATGTTAAGCGATGCCGTCTACATGAACTGTGATCTGTCATCTGTCGGCCGCCGCCGCGCGGGTCCCGAGTCCTTCTTCGACGGCGTAGCCCAGGAAGCCATCGTTGTATTGGATGAGATCCATCAGATGGCCGATCCAAGCCGGCTCCTCAAGACAGCCGCCGATGGCTATCCCCATCTCAGGATGCTGGCTGCCGGATCGTCCACCCTCGCTGCGACGAAAAAGTTTCGTGACTCATTGACCGGGCGAAAGCAAGAAATATATCTGCCGCCCGTGCTCTGGCAAGAATGCCGGGAGAGTTTTAGCATGCGGATCTGGACAAACGGCTGCTCCATGGCGGTCTGCCGGAACCATTGCTCAGCGCTCACAAGGACCATGCGTTTTTTTCAGAATGGATCGACAGCTATTACGCGAGAGACATTCAGGAGCTCTTGGGTATACGCAATCGCAGCGGATTCATCAGGCTTTTTCATTCCCTGATGCGACAGAGCGCGGACTGGCTGATTATACCAGTCTGGCCAAATTGAGCGGCCTGAGTTATCCAACCGTCAGAGCCCGTATCGAAGCGATGAGCTTCGCGCATGCCGTTTTTTTGCTGCCGCCCTTTCATGGAGCTGGAAATCGGGAAATCACCGCCAGGCCCAAGTGCTACGGATTCGATACGGGTTTTGTCATGCATATCAAGGGGTGGGACCGCATTCGTGGTGAGGACAGAGGAATTTTGTGGGAACATCTGGTTCTGGATAGCCTGCGGAGCCGGTTTCACCCGAACAGCATCTTTTACTGGCGCGACAAATCGAGTCGCGAAATCGATTTTGTCATCCACGACCGTGAAAATCGACTTCATGCCGTTGAATGCAAGATCAATCCGGATCAGTTTGAACCAAGATCCTTACTCGCCTTTCGTGCACGCTATCCGCACGGCGCAAATTATATCGTCTCCCCTTTTGTGAAAGAGGCGTACACCCACCGATACACAAATCTGTCCGTAACCGTTTGCCCTGTGGATGAATGGCTCTCCAAACACCCGTGAATTCGAGCGCCCGGCTGGTAGTGTGATCCTCAGCGGGTCCGTTCCACCTCCATGCCCCATTTCTGCAGCGTGGTGCCCATGCTGCGCTCTAACTGACCCAGCGCTTTGAGATAGCCGGCGATAGCGCGCAGCTCTTCGTTCTGCGCGTTGGTCATGTCGCGCTGATAGCTGATCACCTGAAAGTTGCTGGACCGGCCCACGCGCATCTTGTCTTCCTCCAACTGCAGCTTTTGTGCTGCCAGCTCTTTGGCCCGCTGCGCCAGTCCGACCTGTTTGAGCGTGTACTGCACCAGCCGTACGGCGTTCTCCACATCGATGCGAATGTTGTCGCGCAGCTCTTCCACATATATTTTCTGTCGATCGTGGGAGATGCGCGTCAGTTCATAGCCGTTGGCCAGATACTGCTTGTTGAAGGGAAAGGAGAAAGACAAGCCGACATTCCAGGTCAGCGTCTTGAAGGCAAAAGCATCCTGCGAGGTTTTGAAAAAATCATCGGTACGGTTGGCCTCGCTGCCGATGCTGGCATAGCTGCCCAGATAGTAGCGGTTGCTGTTTTTCGCCACCAGCAGATCCATGTCCGAGATGGCCAGATACAACTGCCAGATCAACCAATCCGGCCGATTGGTATAAGCCCGGTGCAAGCACTCTTGTACATCCAAGGCCACGGGTTCAAAATCCATCTGCGTGGTGGGCCGGATCAGCAGCCGCTTTTCCAGATCCAGCTGCGACTGCAGCGCCACCTGAGTCAGGATGATCGAGTTCTCCGCCCCGGCCACCGAGATCTCGCGAGAGGCCAGATCTGATTCAGCCTGAACGATCTCCTGCGCAGCCATACGACCGCTCTCTATCAAACTTTTATTGATCTCCAGCAGATCCTTGGCCCGATTGAAAGCCTCTTTTTGAATTTTAAGATCCTCGTAGACCAGAATCAAATCCCAATACTGGCTTTCAATGGCGGTGATCAGGTCGATCAAATTCTGTTTCACGTTCAGCAGCGAAATGTTGGCATAGGCTTTGGCGCGATCGATGGGGATCATGTTGACCCTGATGCCGAACCCCTGCAACAGCGGCTGACTGATCGAGATCCCCACGTCCGCGTTATAGTTGGTGACGCCGACCAGATTGGAGGACTCGCTGGTGCTGGTGTTGACGCCGATGCTGACCCAACCGCCGGTTTCCAGGGCGCGGGAAAATCCCAAAGAACTCGAGTAGCCTCTTTTTTTTATCGAATAGCCCAAATCGTCATTGCGGCTTTCATTGCGGCCGCCGTTGATATAGGCGGAAGGCAGGAAACGGTATTCCGCCTGTTTCAGGTTGATGTTGGAGATCTCTTCCGAAAACCGGTAGTATTTCAGGATCCGGTTATGACGCGTGGCCAGATCGATCATCGCCTCCAGAGTCAACGGCGCATAACCAAGAGAATCGATGACGATCGGCGGTTCCTCATCCGGCAGCGACTCGTCCAACGAGGGCGGCAGGCTTTGCAAGCGCACATCCGCTGTGGCCGCGGGTTCCTGTGATCGAGCCGGAACGCCGGCCAAAAACGGAAAGAGGAATAGACTGAACCATAGGGCGTTCGTTTTTTTTGTCATCATTTTCATAGGGGATAAAACCGACTTTCTGTAAGTAAACAATACTCACCCTCTCCACGAAAAAACAGCCGGCGAGCCGTCGATAGGGGATAAAGCGGAGAGCGCCATGGGGCACGGCTGACCCAGCCCACTCGTTCAGCCGCGAGTACATCGACATTCAAAGCCTGCAGGGCTTTGCTTCGAATCGGCGCACCAGTCACAGGTTCATGGCAAAGCGGCCTATCCAAGCAGTGCCCGCGGCCTTTCGCGATAAAAAAACGGACAGGTCAGAAGGCCGAGGTCGTCAATTGCACGCGCCATCCAATGAAACCGGCCAATGCGCAGCCGATGAGCACGGTGAGCAGGATCGGTGCAGGGTCCAGCTGCCATATCCAGTTATTCAGGTTGCCGATGATCCAAACGACGACCTGACCGACCAACACGCCGCCCAGGCTGGTCATCGCCCCGATCAGCAGCGAACGGACGATCACGCTGCGGCCGTCCGGCTTTTCGACATTCGCAGGCCCGGCGGAATTTTTTTCCAGAATCAAAATCAGGTACAACTGCCAGGCGCCGAACAGCAAGGCCATGCCGGCGAGACCACCGGCAAAGATAGAGATGAATCGCATGCTTTGAGCGATGCGATGGGCGAACAGGACCTGATTGCTGATTTCATAGGTCGAAATGTCGCCCACCAGCTGGGTCAATCTGGTCTGAATGTAATCGGCCGTTTCAGCAATAGCGCGCGAGGGATGAGCGGCCAGGGTCACTTTGGTAAAATCTCTCTCCTTGCCGAACTGCATCATGGTATAGTAGGGCAGCAAAACCGCATCATCCAGACGGTAGGTTCCGGAGAGCGCGGGGCTGGGCGCCAGCACGCCGATCACCCGGCAGACCTGCCGGCCGACCTGCAGCGAGCGGCCTACCAGAGAGTCCGCCGTTCCCTGTGTCCATCGCTTGTACAGCCGGTTGCCGACCACGCAAAAGGCGGCGGTGGAATCCAATTCGCTGATAAACCGGCCTTGCTGCAATTTAAGATTGAAAACGGTCCGGTATCCCGCGGTGACGCCGATCACCGCGGTCTCAATCTCATTGCCCTGATAACGCACTCTCTCCAACCGGTGCGACTCGGTGGTGACGCCGACAATAAAGGACGGATCCCGCTTCAGCACATTGAGCAACGACGGCTGCAACCGCCGGATCTGCGAAGCGCCGCGGCCGCTTTTACCATAGCGATGAATGATGGAGAAAAGGTCTGCGCCCTCGGAGTGAAACCGGCGAGCAGTCTCACGGCGTACGACGTTGTTCGAGTACAGCAGAACAAACAGACAGGTGCAGCCGAGGACCAGACTGATCAGAACCAGCCGGAATCGCAGTAGAAAAGCCGAAGGGATTGAATGGGAAAAAGGTTTTTTCATATTTACATCCCATCAGCGCAAGGTTGGGACCAAGACCGGCTCGCCCGGTTGCAATCCGCTTTCAATGACGATGCGGCTGCCGTCGCAATAGCCGGGACGCACAGAACGAATCGACGGCTCTTCGGCCTCATCGCCGATCATCACCACATCCTTGCCGTTCATGCGCGACACCGCTTCGATGGGCACGGTCACCACGCCTTCCAGGGATGACAAACGGATCGCCGCTTCCGCCTGCATGCCGAACCGCAGTTTGGAACGCGCCTCCGCGGGCATGTCCGGAATGCTGATGCGCACCGGATAATAGGTTTCATCCTCGCTGATGGTGGCGGTCGCAGCGATCCAGTCTACCCGACCCTGTAGCACCAGATTGGGGAACGACAGGCCGGTGACCTGCACGACTTGACCGACCTGGATATCCCGGGCGCTCAACTCGCCCACCTGGGTGTTGATGATGAACGCCTCGGTGGCGCCGATGGTGACGATGAGGTCGCCCTCTTTGAACAGATCGCCCTCTCTTTTGATCGTCTCACGCCGACCGTCACTGGCCTCCGGGGCCATGATCATGCCGGCCACCGGCGCACGAATGACCGAAGCCTCGTAACGGGCTTCAATCTCATCCAGCTCTTCCTTGGCATTAAAGAGCTTTAATTTGAGAACCTCGATGCGCTCCGGACTGCCCTTCTCCATGGTCGTTTCCAACTGCTGCTTGGCATTCTCGAAATCATAGCCGGTTTTTTTATAGGTCGTATTGGCCTGATCAAACTCCACCCGTGGTATGATCCCCTTCTCGTATAGTTTCTTGGTCTCCTCCAGCTTCTTTTTTTCATTGCCTTCGGCGATCTTGGCCAGTTCCAGGCTGCGTTTGGCCTGCATGACCTCGAGGCTCGACTGCCAGTCCTTCAGCTGATTGTAATTTTCCAGCAGCTCGATATAGGCGACCCGTGCGGTGCGCACGCTCTTGGCCAACTCTTTGGTGTCCAGCTGATAAAGGATATGGCCTTTTTCGACAAAATCCCCCTGGGTGAAATTCATTTTTACGATGGGCCCGGAGGTCTGAGCCGTCAGGGTTACCTTGGAGTAGGGCTCGAGCAGCCCGGCCACATGGATCAGCCTGGGCAACGTGTCGAGCTGGGCTTGCACGGTCTTGCGGACGATCTTTTGCTCCTCAGAGACCGTGCTTTTGGGAAAGATCGTCAACCGGCTTTGGGTGGTGAGGATGATCAGCAGAATCAGAGAAAAGACCAGACCGGCGAGCAACGCATAGAGCAGATCTTTTTTCGTCCGCCGCGTCAGCAAAAGTCGATTCTGCTGTTCCATCGCCGCGGCCTGGGCCGCCAGCTGTTGCATATCCTGATCAGCGCTGCCTAAAGCTGCATAGGCTGCCCGGTTGCCGGCCTCGGCCGGTTTAAAAAAGACCAGCAATAAAGGCGACTCTGCCGCAGCGGCGTCGCCGCAGGGCAACAACGCAGTGGAAATCAGCAGGCGCAATCGAGTGGTCTGCGGACTCTGATACCGGATCTCTTTGAGCTGATAGGTGATCTCTTTTTTCAGCCCGTCGTTGATCAGTTGACTCAATTCCTGATTTTCGGTTTCATGAAAAAACAGCCAGGAATAGCTCTGCCCTATTAACGCCTCCGGAGCCAGTCCCAAAAGCTCGCCGCATATCCGGTTTGCCGATAGAACGATGCCGTCGCGCGATAACGTCAGCACGCCGTCTTTACAATGATTGAAAACACTCTCCAACAAAGCATTGTTCATAACTGCAATATTTCCATTCTCAATGAGATGATCCGCATGGATACTTTTCATAAAATCAGAATTTTTTTCCTAAAATGCAAATCGATTTTTTATCCCAAAGGCCGGGGCGTAAAAACCTATTTCACCGCTCCGGCGGACAACCCTTTGACGAACGTCTTTTGCAGAAGGAGAAACAGGAGAAAAGGCGGAAGGCTGAAAAAAATCGCGGCCGCGCACATCTGGTTCCAGACCTCGGTGAACTCGCCGACAAACAGACCGATGCCGACCGGGATAGTGCGTTTCATGTCCGAAGAGGTTAAAATCATGGAGAAAAAAAACTCATTCCAGCTGCTCAAGAAAGCGAACAGCGCCGTAGCGCCGATGCCGGGCAGCAGTAACGGCAGCGACACTTTATACAAAGCCCGCATGTGAGAGCACCCATCCACCAGCGCGGCCTGTTCGATCTCCGCCGGAATGCCTTTGAAAAAGCCGTAGAGCAGCCAGATGACAAAGGGGATGATCACAGCCGTATGCGTCAGGATCAAGCCAAAAAGCGTGTCATACAGCCCCAGGCTTCGAATCAACTGAAAAAGCGGAATGATGATCGAGGAGCCGGGCAGCATTTGCGAGAGCAGGAACAGCAACAGCAACATGGTCTTGCCGCGAAAGGACAATCGCGCCAAAGCGTAGGCGGCCAGGATGCCGATGAACAGGGAGAGCAGTGTGGCGGTACAGGCGATGTACAGACTGTTGAGGGTAAACGTGCCGAACGGCAAAAACCGGAACATATCCCGGTACGCCGCCAAAGACATGCCCGGGGTCACCCATTTGGGCGGCAGACTGGCCACCTGCGCTAAAGGCTTCAGGGAGGTGGACAGCATCCATAAAAACGGAAAAAGAATGAGAACCGCCAACAAGGTCATCAGGCTGATCAACAAGAACTTTTTCATATCGGTTCCCTCTTTCCAAGCAGATACAGATAGACGGCGGACAACGTCAGCAGAACGGCAAAGATGATCACCGAGAGCGCCGACCCTTTGCCCAGATCGTAGAGGACAAACGAGTACTCGCGCACCAGCACCGGCAGCACCATGCTGGAATGAATGGGGCCGCCCCGGGTCATGATGTAGACCAGATTAAAGTCGTTAAAGCTCCAGATCAGGCCAAGCAGAAGCAGCACCACGGCCACGGATTTCAAATGGGGTAAAGTGATATGGGTGAACTTGGCGGAAGAACCGGCGCCGTCGACCTCCGCCGCTTCGTACTGCTCCTGGGGAATGTTCTGCAGAGCGGCATAGAACATGATCATGGCAAACGGAAAGAATTGCCACACCCGGGCGATCATCACGCTGAGCAGTGCGGTCTGCGCCTGACCCAACCAGAGGATGCCGGAGGAGATCACTCCCAGCCGGATCAGCAGGTGATTGACCATGCCGAACTGATCGTTCAGCAGCCACTTCCAGGCAAATCCCGCCACCACCGGCGAAACCACCCATGGAATCATATAAATGAATTTAAACACACTGGTCAAGCGGCCGATCCGCTGATTCAACAGCATGGCCATGAACAGGCCTACCGCCATGGACACCAGGGTGCCGATGGCGGAATAAGAGAGCGAATTTTTCAGCGCCAGCCAGAAAAGGGGATCTTGCACCACGGCGCTGTAATTGGCCGATCCAATCCAGCCGAAATCCCGCATCATGGTGACTTTGTGCAGACTGTTCAACAGATTTTGCCCGAGCGGATAGAACATGACAAACAGGGTGAACAGGAACGCCGGCAGAACCAGCAGATAGGCCCCTCCTTTTTTCATCGCGTCTCTCCGATGATGGCGCGCATCTCATCCGCCGCGATGCGCAGGGCTTGTGCCACGCCCAGTTCGCCGATGATGGCTTTTTCACAGTACGGCGCAAGGATGTTGTTGATCATGGCGATCATCTGCGGATGATCGGGCCAGGGCACGGCGTTTTCCAGCTCGTGCTTGAAAAGCGGCAGGTTGGGGCATTTGCCCTCGCCGCTGTAATTGAGCGCGGCGTGGGTGACCGGGATGGCGCCAAAGTCGTTGATCACCCAGCTTTGGTCCGCCTCCGGAGAACGCATAAACTTGAGAAACTCCCAGGTCTCCGGCAGGTGTTTGCTGCCGCTGTTCACAGCCAGCATGGCCAGATCTTGCAGCGTCGCGGCCCGATCATAGTCCGCTGCCAAATGATCCGGCACCGGCACCGGAACGAGATAAACCTTTTTATTCAACTTCCGGTCGTTCAGCAGACAGGGATACCAGGGCCCTTCGATGCTCATGGCCGCCTTGTTGCCGGCGATCTGATCGGTGACGTCGGTGATGGTGTAGCCGAGAAAACCGGGGGCGATGGAGTGATCGATCTGGTGCATTTCGGCAAAGAGCTGAACCGCGGCGACATGGGCATCGCCCTCGATGAGCACCTGCTTGTTATCCGGGCTTAAGAACCGGCCGCCGGCCTTTAGCACAAAAGGCGCCAGCCGATATTCGAATCCGCCGCGGTCGCCGCCCATCAGCGTGATTCCGTATTGATCGATGCTGCCGTTGTTATCGCGGTCGCGCGTCAGTTTTTTCGCCGCCTGCCTGAACTCGGACCAGGTGCGAGGCGGTTTGATGCCCATCTCGTCGAACAGCTCGGCGTTGCACACCAGGATAAAAGCGATGGCGTTGATGGGAAGGCCGTAATAATGATCGCCGTATCGGGTGGCCTCGATCAGGTTCGGCAAATACCATTTTTTAACGCTGTCGAAATCGGCAAACCGGTCGATGGGATAAAAGTAGCCGTTATCACCGAACTCGGCGGCATAGTTCGCATGCACCAAAACCACATCCGGTCCGGTGCCGGAGCTGAAATTAGTGTGGATCAGTTCCCGTTTCTGCTCCCAGCTCTTTTGACTGAGTTCGATGACGATGCCGGGGTGTCGTTGCTGAAAAAGGTCTATGCGTTGGCGCTCATCCAGAAGCATACTGGGCATTCCACCGAAGGACCAGAAGCGGACCGTGACCCGCTCATCCGACTTTTTTCCCGAACAAGCCAGGACCAGGCAAAGACTCAGCAAAAGCAATCGAGGTCGCATGCATTCCTCCCTGTTTCAATGGCGGCAACGCTACCAGCTAATTAAAATGTTTCCGCAGCTCGGCGACAAATACGATCAAATTTTCCGCCCGCGTGCCCGGCAGCACGGCGTCGGCGGTGGAGAAGATATGGGGATATCCTTTGACCGCGGCGATCATCCGCCGCACGCCGTCCTTGATCTGCTCCGGTTCTCCGTCCCGCAGGATCTGCAGATTCAGGTTGCCCTTGCTGCAGATGGAGGGAGCGAGCCAGCGGCGTGACTCGGCAAGGTCGTTGTCGCCCTCCGGAGGCGGAGCGATGGTTTCGATGACGTCCGCTCCGAGCCGGTTAAAGTCGCCATCGCGGATCAGCGCCCGGGTATAGCCGCAATTGTGATACCAGAACAAGCCGTCGCGCTCATGCGTCCAGCGGGAAAAGCGACAAATGTACGGCATGTCCATGTCGTGAAAAAGCTGCGGCGAAGTCATCTCCAGCCCATAGCTGGAATCGCTGATAAAATCAACGCCCTCTTCCATGGCGATCGCCATGAGGAACAGGCTGGCCTCATACATCGCCTCCATGCTGCGCATGAACGCTTGGCGATGATCCTGCCAGTGATAAAAAATATGCTGCGGGCTGATCTGAAAACCCAACCAGGAAGGGTGCGGATGGCCCAGCACCAACACCCCCTGTTCGCCGACACGGCTACGCCAATCCCGATAATAAGTGCAGATTTCTTTCTCTCTACTCTCAACCTGTTGGCAAACGGCGACAAAGAAATCGTGATCCCGGGCGGTCGCCACCGGGCAGCCCGACTGTTCGTCCCATAGCGCGTCGCCGGCGCGAAAGCGCCGGGTCCAGGCGCCGAGCGGCGTTTCGATGATGTGGGTCTCCCAGTTCTCATCGGAACCAGCGTTATCCTTTTGCCAGGGGAAAATCAACCCGGCCAGATCGGGCATGAACATGGGTTCATAATCCAGGGCCCGGCTGAGCGCAATTTCATTTTGCACCGGATCGTCGGCCACCGGCAGAGTCAGATGCCGCAGACAGGAGGCCACGGTTTCAGGGTTGGGAAGAAAGGGGGACACCACCGGACGGTGTCCGGCTGGATCTTTAACGAACGAAAGAAAACGCTCACGGGGCGTCGCTGACATGATCGCACCTCTATCTGCGTGAGGAACACCCGCTGGTCCGGCTCGGCGGCGGATGCGGAGATCGTTGCCCCGCCGCGGCCGGGCTGCTGGGCGCGTGTGTATTTTGAAAAGACCGCCGGATCCATCGTTAAAAGGACCGCGGTCCCAGATAAGCTATTCGCTCAACACCCGGTCGATGATCATCTGGCGGAATTCCGGGGACAGGCTGGCGAAATAGGCGCTAAAGCCGGTCACGCGCACAACCAGATCCGGATAATCCGCAGGATTTTTGTGCGCCGCGAGCAGTTTCGCCTTATCGACGATGTTGATATTGATCTGTGTTCCGCCCAGATCAAAATGGGTTTTGATCAGGCTGGCCACGGCCTCCCGGCCATCCAGGCCCTGTCCCACGCCGGCATCCAACTCGATCTGCAGCGGACTGGTGTTGCCAAAGCCGCACTGACTGTTCGCCACCGCCAACGCCAGGGCAGTGGGCGCGCCATCCTTGCGGAAACCGGGATCCGGATTCGGGCCATGGGACAAAGCGGCATGGGCGTGGCGGCCGTTGGGCGTGGCGCCGACCGCCTTCCCCATCAGGATATGCGCGGCCCATGAAAAAATACCGGGGATCATGTTGTGTCCAGCGGGCGTCTTTTTGGCTTTGACCAGGTGGGTGAACAGGCTGACGATCTGGGCGGCATAGTGGTCCGCTCTTGAACCGCCGCTGCCGAAGCGAGGCACGCTGCGCATCATCTGGCGCATGCGTTCTCCATCAGCCCCCTGCCAGTCAGAGTCCAACTGCTGCAGCAGCTCCTGCCAGCTCATGCGCTGTTCCTTCTCGACCCGCTGCTCCAGGGCGGCAAAAGAATCAGCCACAGTGGCCAGAGAGGCGCCATCGACGCAAAGATTGTTGAACTCGACGCCGCCATGAGAGGCGTCCAAGCCCTTTTCAATGGGCCCGTGGCAGAGAAGATCGAGGATCAGCTCCGGGAAAACCTGATGCATATGTTCCAGCTGAAAATCAATCCCTGCGGCGGTCACGGCGATCGCGCGTTCCAGATGATGATGGAAGCGATCCCAGAGACGGTCCATGGAGGGCGGCGTATCAGGATTGGCCATCATATCGCGCAGCGCCACATCAAAGACCGCGGCAAAATCCAATTTGACGCAATCGTTCAGCGTGTATTCCCTGCCGGGCAACGCAGACCAGTTGCAGCCCGAATAGGCGCGCTGCCGGGCGATGGGCGCCGGAATGCCGTTTTTACAATAACCCTCCGTGGTGTTGTCCACACCGAGAAATTTGGGTATGCCGGTTTTGTCTTCAAAAAGGATCTCCACCCCACGGCGGAGCAGAGTGGGATCGACGCGTTCGCCGACGCAGACGCCGATATTGGCGGGAATCTTGAGCCGATGGGCGGCCTCCAGCACCAGGAAAGACAACGGATTGGTGGTGTCCTCCCCGGCTTCATCCGGACCGCCCAGTTGGATATAGCTGGTGTCGTGGATCAAATGACAGGCGAGATAAAAAAGAGCATCCTCATCGGTCAACGTGCCCGACGCGGTGTCCTGCGAATAAAAAGGCCAGAGATAAAGGTCGATGCGTCCCAGTGAGCCGCTCATGTTGTACATCTTGGCCGCCAACTGGTACCAATGCATCCATTGCACGGCCTGGCGAAACGTTTGCGGCGGTGCGCTGACCAGACGCTCATTGATGGCGGCGATCTCCATCAGATTGCGGCGGATGTCCGCATGCGTCTCCGCTTCGGCCATCTCCCGCGCCGCCTGGGCATGGCGGCTGATCCAGTTCTGCATGCCCCGAACGATGTGCTCCAGTCCGTCATAAAATTCTGCGGCCTGCGGCTGCGGGTGCAAAGGTCGATAGCGGTCTATTTTTTCCTGAATGCCCCGCCACCCCAAGCGAAAGCCGATCTCCAGATCCTGACAGAAATGCTGTACGGCGCCGATACCGTGCGTGAGCTTGTATCTTTCCTGTTCCGGCACAAGATGATCGTAATTGAAATCCGGATTCCATGACGGTTGACGGTAAGAGCTGAACGTGGTCATATAGCCGCCGGCCAGCGCGCTCATGGGGTCGATCATAATGGGATGCATCTCCAGCAGGCGTCGGAAATTTTCACCGCAGGAACGCGGTCCAAAGAAACCGCCGCTGGGATGGTTGGGCTGGATCTTGAAGGATTTGAACAGCACATCGGTGATGGGAACGCCTGAACCGCTGATCGTCTGCACAACATCCCGGTCTTCCGGCGGCGGCAACACCAGACCGTGATCATCCATATCCATGGCGCCGATCACCTGTTGTTTCTCTTCGGTATGCCGCCGTTTGCTTTGCTGCAGAGCCCGCAAACGGGCGGCGTACGTGTACTCTGAACACTCCATCATTGTGTACTCCCCTTATCACCTACAGCCGAATGAAAGGATCAATCCAAACTCAGATTCTTGCCGCCGCTCGTAACGAATCCATAGCCTCTGTGGACAATGGACAGAGATCCGCTGCCTGATAGGTCCAGCCCAGGCTGCGGTATTTATCCGTGGCCAGCCGATGAAACGGCACCAGCTCCACAGTCAACGCAGGCGTGCGCAGCGTGGAGACAAAACGGGCGATCTCTGCGATCGTTTCCGGCCGGTCGTTCACGCCCGGAATGACTGGAATGCGAAAGACCAGAGGCGCGGGCGTTTCAGCCAGGCGCCGGATATTCTCCAGTATGCGACGGTTGCTTTGGCCGGTGCACTGTTTATGCGCCATTGGATCGAGCACCTTGATGTCGATCAGGAACAGATCGACCCAGGCTAGGATCGAACGCAGGTGCGTCCAGCTTGTCGCTGCGCAGGTCTGCACCGTTGTGTGCACACCGGCCTCTTTGCACGCCTGCAGCAGAGCGCGGCTGAACTGCGGCTGCATCAGCGGCTCGCCGCCTGAGAGCGTAACGCCGCCTCCACTGGCGGCGAAAAAGGGTTGATCAGCTAAAAGCTGAGGCAAAAGCTCTGATATCCGCACGCGCCGTCCGCTCGGCTCCAAAGCACCGCTGTAACATTGGTCGACGCAGCGGAAACAGGCGGTACAACGCTCTCTGTCGATACGATGCGCCCCGGACTCGAGATGGTGAAGGTGATCCGGGCAGACTGTCACGCATGCGCCGCATCGGGTGCAGCGGTGATCCCAGTATTGCAGCGCAGGCAGCAGGTCCAGGCCCTCTGGGTTGTGGCACCAGAAACAGCGCAGGGGACATCCCTTGAGAAAAACCGTGGTGCGGATGCCGGGACCGTCATGAATGGAGAAACGCTGAACGTTAAAAATGAGGCCGGATATCTCTTGACTTTTCAGGTTCATGATCCGTTTGAATCGATAGCACCGGACTGGGCGCCCTGGGGCTTACTCTGAGCGATGGAAAAAACCAGCCTTGCGCCTAAAAAATAGCATAAAATAATTTCAACAATATAAGAAATTTTTGCGTCAGAAGCAACTGATGCTTCTTTTGCAGCACCCGGCCTGGATTTTTCCCCCTTTAGGGTGCGTCCTGAGACGACGTACGGCGGCCCTGGAAATAATAAAGGTTGTATGTGACCATTATTTCCTATATATTGGACAAACTAAAAAACCAGATCGACGGCATTTGATCTCATTCATAGGGCGTTCACGTGGAACGAGTGCTTAATCTCTCGATTGTGGTTGAGTGATCCATGCAGCTGAAAAAACTAAGGAGCCCAGGGTGAACATCTATGTCGGAAATCTTCCCAAACCCATTAGCGAAGACAAGGTCCGTACGTTATTCGAACAATACGGTCAAGTGGCTGAAATCAAGCTGATCAAAGACCAGTACAGCGGTGAGATGCGTGGATTTGGTTTTGTGGAAATGCCCAATCGGGCGGAAGCTCTGACCGCCATTGAAAAGCTCAACGGCGCCCTGATGGAAGACAACCGACTGGTCGTCAATCAGGCCCGGCCGCGAGAGGCGAGATCCGGCGGCCGCCAGCACGGCGGATTCCGCGGTTCCCGCTTCGGCTCCTGGTAAGTCGACCTGACGGTGGGGCGCGCGCCTGCCCGATGACCGCGGCGTGACCGCCGGACAGGCGGCCTCCCTGCCGAGGAAAGGGGCAAAACCGCTTTAAAAACGGACCTCCAGACTCTTCGCTGCCGGAAGCAGCACCATGCCGAAAAAAAAATTGCAGCGCTTTGCCGACCTCGCCAAGATGCCCCATGTGTTTCAAACCCCCGACGGCCTGCCGGGCTATTGGCACTCACGGGTTTTCCACAACAGCCGGCCGATCACACTGGAGCTGGGGTGCGGTCAGGGCGATCTGACTCTGGCGCTGGCCAAAAAATTTCCCCAGCGCAACTATATCGGAGTGGACCTCAAAGGCGCCCGTCTGTGGAACGGCGCCAAGCAGGCGCAGCTCCAGGCATTGACCAACACCGCGTTTCTGCGCATCTTTATCGAAACGATCGGCGACTATTTCTCTGCCGCTGAAACAGATGAAATCTGGATCACCTTCCCCGATCCCTATCCGGTGTACAGCAAACGCCACAAACGGCTGACCTCGCCGAGGTTTTTAACGCTCTATCAAAAGATCCTTAAACCCGGCGGTCTGATCCATCTCAAAACCGACAATGAAGGTCTGTTCCGCTACACACAGACGGCCGTGGCGGAACAGGACGGCGTTATTCACCAGGCGCTTTTGAATCTCGATCGACATCCGTCGGCGGACGACCGTCTCTTTCTGCCGACCCGTTATGAACAGGCCTTCAGAAAAAAGGGAACGATCATCCGCTATCTCTGCTTCAGCGTTCCCCCATTTGATCGAGCCGCAGAACGCCCGTGGGCCAGGACACCCTTCGCGGCCGTTGACGCATGCCGCCTAGTCTGAGAGACTCCTATGGCAAGACTCCTCATCGGCGCCTGCAGCTGGAAATATGACTCGTGGAAAGGGTTGGTGTACTCTGCGGACGTGGTGAACCATCTGGCCGAATACAGCCGGCGCTACGCCACCGTGGAGGTGGACCAGTGGTTCTGGTCCCTGCACACGCCGGATCACGTCGCGTTGCCGCAGGCCGGCGTCGTCGAGGAGTACAGCCGCTCCGTGCCCGCTGATTTCATCTTCACCGTCAAAGCGCCCAACAGCCTGACCCTCACCCATGCGTACGAAAAGGATAAAAGCCGGCCGCTGCGCGCTAATCCCTTTTTCCTTTCCACAGAGTTCTACAGCCGTTTCCTGCAAACGCTCGCCCCGCTGCATGCGCACCTGGGCGTCATTCTGTTTCAGTTCGAATATCTGAACAAACAAAAAATGGCCTCACAGAACGAGTTCCACAACCGGCTGGCCTCTTTTCTCTCTTCCTGCGACCGCCGCTTTCCTCTGGCTATCGAAATCCGCAATCCCAATTACCTGAATCAATCTTTTTTCGATTTGCTTCAGGCCCACGACGCGGCCATGGTCTTTCTGCAGGGCTACTATATGCCTTCGGCGATTGATCTGTATGAAAAGTGGGGAAAACGGCTGCGAAATCGGGTGGTGATTCGCCTGCACGGCCCGGACCGTCAGGCTATGGAGAAAAAAAGCGGATTAAAGTGGGATCGCATTCTGACACCGCGGGACGACGAGCTCCAGGCGTTCTGCCGCATCATCACCCAAATGCTGCAGCGTGATCTGGACGTTTTCTTGAACGTGAACAACCACTACGAAGGCTCTGCGCCCTTGACCATCGAGCGCATCAACGAACGGCTGTCCTTGTCCGGCGTAAAGTGAGAGGACGCTAAAGCAGGAATCGCGACACCGCTAAAAAGGCCAGCAGGAGACCTACCAGGCTCTCAGACCACCTCACCCCTTTCCCCCCACCAAAGGCCAACAACGCCTGTTTGGAAACGACCGAGTGTAAAACCAGAGCAACCCCCATTGCCATTAACGCCAGCTGCCAGAAATAAATTGGTTGCTGAGTCATTCCTGCCCATCCTCGTGATGAAACGGTTTTGTTAGACGCTAACTTGGGTGTGAACGGTACCGGTGGGTGTGTTCATTCATTGCGGTGAAAATAAGTTAAACCAGTGAAAGATGCAAGCTTTTTTTGATTTTGGTCACACTTTTTTTAATTTTTTTTTAGCTCCTCCCCTAAGCGCCCGGATTTTGGATCCCATGGAGCCCTAAAACCCTCCTTTAAATAAAAAAAGCCCCAGCCTTCGCAAAGGCCGGGGCGCATCGGTTGCCCGGATTGGATCAGACCTTTTCCGGCACCACGTAGGGATAACGATAATCCCGGGTCAAATACTCATTGGCCAAAGCATCGTTGACAAATTGCTCGCTGTAGGAATCGAAGCAAAGCTCCCGTCCAAGCCGATAAGAGATGTTGGCCAGGTGCGCCAGCGCAGAGGACATATGGCCCTCTTCAATGTCCGCCGTGCCCTTCATCCAATCGTTGGCTTTCACCGCCTGGATAAAGTTGACGAAATGATTCGAGTCCCCGGCGCCGGCCAGGTTCATCGGATCCGCAGCCGCTTCGGCACGATCATAGCTCGGGCCTGGTTCGTTCTTGCGGCCGAAGAAGGTTTTCCAGTTGGCGCCGTTCAACCACATCCATCCCTGGGTTCCATAGAACAGGTTGCCGATCCTGACGCCGCTTTCATCGTTGGTGTACAGACCGCGCACTTCGAACTGCATGATCTTGCCGTCATCGTACTCATAAGTGGAGAATTGCTGATTCGGGGTCTCCTGATCATCCTCAAAAGCATAATGACCGCCGACGCATTTGATCTTTTTCGGATGCACGCGTTTGTTCAAACCCCAGCGGGCGATATCCAGCTGATGCGGTCCCTGATTGCCGAGATCGGTGCAGCCGTAATCCCAGAACCAGTGCCAGTTATAATGAAACCGATTGGGGTTGAACGGCTTGTAAGGCGCCGGGCCCAGCCACAGGTCGTAATGGACTCCCGGAGGCACGGGTGCGTCCACCTTTTTGCCGATGGTGTCGCGCGGTTTGAAACACAATCCTTTGGCCATGTACACATCGCCGAGACCGCCTTCGTGCAGAAACTTGATCGCTTCGATGACGCCTTGAATGCTGCGGTTCTGCATGCCGGCCTGCACCACGCGGTTGTAGCGCCGGGCGGCCTCCACCATCTTGCGGCCCTCCCAGATGTTGTGGCTGGTCGGCTTTTCCACATAGACATGTTTGCCGGCCTGGCACGCCCAGATCGTGGCCAACGCATGCCAGTGATCGACTGTGGCGATCGAGACCGCATCGATCTCCTTATTGTCGAACACTCTGCGCAGATCGACTTCGGTTTTGGGCGCCACGCCCTGCATGGTCTGCACCCGCGCCACCCGTTCGGGAAATAGATTTTCATCCACATCGCACAATGTGTGCACGCGCACACCCGGGATCTTGGCCCATTCCTCGCAATGGTTCATACCGCGCGAGCGAATGCCGATCACCGCGATATTGAGCGTATCGTTGGCGCTCTTGGATTTTTTCTTATCCTGAGCAAAGGCGGACCCGGCGGCGGCCATCGTCGCCAGGGTCGCCGTGGTTTTGACGCTGGTATCTAAAAACTCTCTTCGATTGGGTTGTTTAAAGCTGGACATGAAAACCTCCTGCGCAATTTATCTTAACCTTTCTAATGGTATCATGCATACGAATGATCACCCGTGTTGTAAAATTAGCACTTTTTTAAAAACAAGCAACACTTATTATCCACGCTTGATTTGATCGATGGTAATGTTTATATTGCTGAGCAGGAGCAGGAGAAACGAATGACCATTCTTTTCATCGCCGGCAACTGGGGCGGTCCAGCCAACGGCATCGATCGCTATATCATCGAAACCACGCGACTGCTGGCAGCCCGTGGCCATTCCTGCCAGTTGGTCTATTCGCGCGAAAAGGGGCCGTGGATGAGCGCCCAGATTCCCTTGAGCCGCGTCCGCCAGGTGCCGGGATTGCACCAGCCGCCGGACGCAGCACACCCCAACGCCGCAGACGACCTTGAGGCGGCGATCCGAGAATGGAATCCCGATCTATGTTTCTTTCACTCCATCTATCACCACCAGGCGCTAGACCGAATGGCCAAACTGCGGCCGGTCGCCGGCATGCTTCACGATTATGTGCCGATCTGTCTCAAGGACACCCGCAGATATTATTTCTCCCCACGGCTCTGTCAGGCGCCGTTGGGGATGCGTTGCCTCTGCACCGGCCATTTCATTCGCAAACCGCTCAGCGGCCGACGTCTTCCCCGCCTGATGAATCTGGCAACCGCGCGTCAACTTCTCTCTGTACTCAAGACCATGCCCACTCTGATCACCGCCAGCGAAGCGGTCAAAGCAGCCTATCTGCAGAACGGGTTTTCCGTTGAACGCATCCATGTGCTGCCGCTCTTTGTCTCCCTTCCGGCCATCGAGGTACAAACCACCTACCCCCGGGAAAAAAGCGTGCTCTTTGTCGGACGGCTGACGGATCGCTACAAAGGCGCGGACCTGCTTCTGCGCGCGGCCGGATCTTGCCGCGAACGGTTCTTTATCGATATCGTCGGCGGCGGCGCCTGTCTGCCGCGGCTGCAAACTCTGGCGCACAAACTGGGGTTGAACGACCGGGTCCGCTTCCATGGCTGGGCAGGGCCGGAACAAGTGCATGGCTTTTATCAAAAGGCCGGCGTATTGGCTATGCCTTCGCTCTGGGCGGAACCTTTCGGACTCGTGGGTCTGGAAGCTTTGGCCAATGGAACGCCGGTGGTCGCTTTTGACACCGGCGGCATCCGCGAGTGGCTGTCAGATGGCCGCACAGGCTTTCTGGTCCCCTATGCGGAGGAGAAAAAATTGGCGGAAAAACTGGACCTGCTGATCGCTGATCCTGAACGGGCAAAAGAGATGGGACAGGCCGGCCGCCGCAGCGTCGAACAGCTCTTTTCCCCTGAGCGCCACCTCGATGCGCTGCTCGATGTTTTTAATCTGTGCCGCGAAGAATGGACACAACGATCCGAAAAATCACAGGATCCCCGTTATGTCAAAGCGTTTTCTTGAACAAGCCCCAGCCTCGCTCAAAGCCGCCTTATCCCTGATGGTCTGTTGGACGTTCTGCAGCGGCCTGAGTGGAGCCGCTCTTTCAGCTCAGCAGCCGGTGCAGCCGTCCGATGCGGCCGGGGGGTATTACCGCCTTCCCCTCCCGCTCACCACTGTGCTGGCAACCAAACCTATGCTTGCCGACACCATCGCCTGGCGAATCCAGGCCTGGCTGAAAATCATGGAGAGACCCGATGTGCTGGTCGCCATCTCAGCGACAGCGGACGAAGCTTCCCTCGCGCGCTGGCGTTCGCTGTTGGTGGACCAGCCGACCCGCCGCCAGTACTCGGAGGCGCTGGTGCTGCGAGAGATCAACGCCACCCTGCAGTCTGATGGAACGGATCCGGCGCTGGACTATTTCGATCCGCTTGCAGGCGCCAGCCATGCACAGAATGCGGACAAGGGGCAAAAGGGGAAAAAAATCCGCACGGAAATTTCTCTCCTCATCGAATATCTCGATGGCCAAACCGGCGCTGTTTTGGGATTTGGCCGAGTCAGAGGCGTGGGCCGCAGCGGCTCGCAGCACAAATCAAAAATCAAAGCTCTGCAAACGCTCTACGAACAACTGATGCTGGAGCTGGAAAGAATATACGGCATCGCCGCGGATGTGGCTTATCATGCGGATAACAAACTGACGGTCGCCCTGGGAAATAATGATTGGGTTGAACAGAACGACCTGCTGATCCTCATTGCACCAGAACAGCTGGCTGACCGCACAGAGCCTCGGGCGTGGCAGCCGGCCGGTCCAGCGGGCTTTGCCAGGGTGACGGGCGCTGGAGACAGTCTGTCTATCATCAAAATAATAAGACAATGGCGACCGCTTCCGGCCGGAAGCTTTGCCCTGCCCTACAGCAAACCTTTGTTCTCCCTCATCCTGCAGGCACAGCCGCCGATTTTCACCCCTTACGCTCAGTACGGACTAAATCTCCACGGCAGTCCCCTGGCGGATCTGGACTTGAGCGTTGGCGCCCACCTGATTCGATCAAAGGATTCCGATGACCGCCAGGATTGGGGCGTTGGCTTCAGCCTCTGCGGCCGCGGCCGGCTATGGGAAAGCCGGCGTATGGATGCCGGCCTGCAGATCGGCGTTGGCTTGGATCTGCCCATGCGTAAAGATGACCAGGGCGCCACAGTGAGCACCATGCTGTTCTCCGCCCAAACGCTCATGACCACAGAGATCGTGCTCTCCTACAGGATGAATCTGATCATCGGCGCAGGGTATCGCTGGACCACCCGGTCCACGCACTGGACCTACTCTGATGGCGAGGAAAGTTATGCTGCCTACTGGGATCAGGAAGCGCCTGAAGCCGGCCGCAAAGGTTGCGTGGTAGCATTCGGATTCAGATACTGTCTTTTCTAACCAAACAAGGCAATGTCCAATAAACCAGGTCGTCTGAAAATAGTCCGCTTCTGGATCCTCCCGACGCTCTTTTTGGCGCTCGTCGACCAGCTTTCCAAAGCCTTCATCCGCTCTACGCAACCGCCGGGCTGGCGCACGCCCATTATCGACGACCTCCTCTTCATCACCTTTGTCCCCAACTATCGCGGCTTTTCCTGGTTTGTTCCGGACCTGCCGCAGTGGGTGGGTGTTTCGTTTTTCTTCCTGCGCATCCTTCTGCTGTTGCTGGCCTTTCCACTGTTCGCTTTTTATCGTGCGCAGGGGTCTGCCGGCTGCTGGTCAAGGATCGCGCTGCTCAGCCTTTCCGGGGGCATACTGGGCAATCTGCTGGATGGGCTTTTCACCCCTTACACCACAGACTTTATTCAGATCGGGCACAGTCCCAGCGCCAACCTTGCCGATCTGTTGGCGTTCATCGGTCTCGTCGCCCTTGTCGCAGAGGGATTTGCACGCTGGCGACGCAGCGGATTCAATTGGCCTGGACCGGCCGCTTTCTGGAGACAGGCATGCAAGACCAGAGGCGCGTTCCTGGCGTTTTTAAAAGGTTATGTATTCAGGGACAGGGGCAGGCAGGAATGACAAGCAGAACAAGCAGATGGCAAAGATGAACGAACAGTCGCCAGGTTCAAGTTCACGGCTATTTTTCGATCCGCCACAGTGTGTGCAGACTCCAATGAGGAAAGAGCCGGGTTACCGGTTTGGCGAACAGACGAAAAACCCGGATGACCACCTGCTCAACAAACGGGGGACACTTGGGGTGCCATAACCACGGCACCAGACCATAGACCAGCTCTGCAGCTAGGCCGGTATACGAAAGGTGCTTAAATCCGGCTTGGCTGAACACCGAGCGGATATGGTCCGGAGTGACAAAAAACTCGTATTCCTCCGGCTTCCAATAATCGAACGGCGCCCAGGTATTGGGCGCGTACTTGCCGCTGGCCTCCATTCTCTTTTTCACCCATCCGGCGACATTTGAATAGGTCGGGACAGAGAGAAAAATCTGACCGTCCGGGCGCAGCACACGGTACATCTCTTCGGCCGCCGCGCGGTGGTCCGGATAGTGTTCAAAACTGTCCACACAGGCCAACAGGCCGATGCTCTTGTCGCGCATCGGCAAAGACAGGGAACTGCCCTGAGCGAAATAAATGGATCCGCTCTGCAGAGCATGGAACAGGGCATGCCGGTTCAGATCCAGGCCGATATACATTCCCGGTTCTCTCCCGGCAAAGGTCGAGAGCAGGCCGGTACCACATCCCAGGTCGAGAAACGGCCGCAGAGCCCAGCGCAGCCCGATCGTCCGGCCGACGGATTCCAGCAGATCGCTGTTCACCCGCCCCTCGCGGGTGATGAAAGGAGAACTCACCAGCGCCGCGTGGGTCTGATAAAACTTTTGCAGGTTGCTCTCTAATTGCGACAATGTGTTCATAGGAGATGCACAAGATACTGTTTGATCTGGTTAACGTCCAGCGCCCGAGTGACGAACAACAACAAAAAATAGATGAGCACCGCGCCGGCCACAGACGCCAACAGCGGCCAGGCGCTCATAAAATACAATCCCGCGCACATGCCGGCCGTGGCGGCCAGGAACTTGCCGAAAAAAGACAAACCGCTGATCGAAGCGATGTGGCGCAACGCCCAGCTCAGTGCCAGCACCAGCACCAGGCTCTCGGTGGCGACCGTGGACCAAGCTGCGCCGCGGTAAGAATACTCTGGGATCAGCAAAAGATTTACGATGATTTTTAAGACCAACGCGATGATCTCGATCTGCACAATTTTGCCCTGATGATTGGTGGCGCCGTACAAACTGGCGAGAAAAAGATTGATGAACAGGATGCCGGCGGCAAAGGACAGAATGCGCAACACGACGGCCGAATCGCCAAAGGCACTGCCGAAGACCAGGACCGTCAATTGATCAGAGATCATATAGATGCCGGCCACCAAAGGGATCGCCAGCATCAGCAGATGCTTGACCGCAATGGAAAAAATGCGCGACAGCTCAGCCTTATTACTCACGAAGCGAGCCATCTGCGGAAAAAAGGCGGTGGCGAAAATCGTCGGGATCAGATTGGTAAAGCTGAGCAGCTTGCTGGGGGCGCTGTACAGACCAACGGTGTCCATATCTTTCATCCACGACAACATCAGCACATCCAGCTTTTCATACGAAGAGGCGATGAACAGAGCCAGGCCAAAGTTGGCCGAGAGCGTGAGCATGCGACGATAACGGGCTGCGTCAAAGTGGAGGCCCAGCGGCGCAAAATGCTTTCTGATCAAAGACAAGGACACGATCAGGCCCGCCACGGTGGAAAGGACAAACATGGCGGCAAAGGCCAATAACCCCCAGCCCAACACCAACGCCAGAATGGCCAAGCCGGTCAACAGGGTTTTAGCCATGACCGCCACGATCATCTCCAGCTCCATGCGCTCGCGGCTGCGAAAAATTGCATAGCCCATCTGCGTGAACGAATCCACCACTCCAAAAACGGCAAAGATCCAGATGGCCTGGTAAGTCTGCTGATCATAATCGGTCAACAGATAATAGACGAGAAGGAAAGCGGCGCAGGGAAGAATCATGCAAAGCTTGAGACCGAACGCATACGCCAGGGTGCTTCGCGTCTTGTCCCGTTCCCGCGCCAGCTCGCGCGTGATCCAGGTATTGAGGCCGAAATCGTTGAGCAGGAACACATAAAACATGATCACCGTGGCGGTGTTATATTTGCCGAATCCTTCGACGCCCAAATAGCGTGAAGCAAAGGGCATCATGGTCAGCGCCATGATCATCTGCCAGAGCTGAGAAAGGGTGACAAAAAAGGTGTTTCTGAATAAACCAGACATCGGCAAAACGCTCGCTCTATTTACCGGCGGGTCCATAACCGTCCCACACCACCCACTCCATACGGCCGCCGATCTTCGGCGGGCCTTCTGAGCTGTTGCTGCGTAACTCTGCGTAAAATATACAAAAACATCCGCCCAATTGAAAGGTAAAAAAGCTAACCTTCGCAAGGTCCCCACCTTCCGAAGGTTAAAATAATTCGCGGCTATCTGGTGTTATAGATAAGACAGATGACGCTCACTATTAGGATGAAAATAAACCATGCCCATGGAACATGTTCATGATCTGCGCAGCAAAAGCCTGTTGGCCGTGATTGCGCTGAATCTCGGCATCACCGCCATAGAGTTCGTCGGCGCAGCGGTCTCCGGAAGCCTGGCCCTGTTCTCAGACGGTCTGCACAATTTATCCGACGTCATGGCCATTCTCATCAGCTATGCCGCTCTGCGCTGGAGCAAACGTCCACGCAGCGCAAGGTACACCTATGGCTATAAACGGGCGGAGATCCTTGCCGCCCTCTCCAACGCCATTACCCTAGTCCTCATCTGCTTTTATCTCATATTCACATCGATCGGCCGGTTGTTCCGGCCTGAGCCGATCGCCGGTTCCATCATGCTGACAGTGGCGGTGGCAGGACTGCTCGCCAACCTCGCAGGCGCCGCGTTGCTGCGCAAACCGTCGGCAAACAGTCTAAACATGCGTTCCGCCTATTTTCATCTCTACAGCGATGCGGCAGCCAGTCTGGCTGTAATCCTAGGAGCGCTGGGCATTCTTCTTTTTCATATCACCTGGCTGGATGCTGCGCTCACCCTGGTGATCTCGATCTATCTTTTCATACAGAACTGGAGCATTATCGCGGAATCCCTGGAGGTGATCATGATGGCCTCGCCCAAGGGAATCGACGTACAGAGACTAATGCAGAGTCTAACCGCCTTGCCGCGCGTTGTCGACCTACACCATATCCATGTCTGGAGGCTGAACGATTCCGAAACCTATTTGGAAGCGCATGTCCGTGTTCAGGACATGGCTCTGTCCGAAACCATCGACATTCAGGCACAGATAAAAGAGGAACTGGCGCGCCATGAAATCCGGAATGTAACCCTGCAGTTCGAATCCACTGACGGCCTCTGTTCCTGTCCCAGTGGCTCATAGACCAAGAAATCTGAGCGATAGCGTCGCTGCGCCCTTATTCTCCGGCTTTTCGTTTGCCTAAATGCTACCTAAACAGAGATTCTTTTTGTAATTTCAATTAAATTAACATGATAGATCTACTCCCTACAAACACGAAGAATAGTAATTATTTCGTAAATCGCAGATTTTAGTTGAATTTGTTATGATATTTGTATTAATTAGTTTCTGTTGCAAAAAGGATGAGCAAAACAGCGCGGAATCCCCCGCGCC